>JAKPCG010000122.1 GCA_029553365.1 Acidobacteriota bacterium
TAATTCCTACTAAAATGATAGGATATGGATTGAAACTTAAGGTGAGTTAGTTTAAACTAAGAAGTTAAGAATATTTTGTTTATCAGTTTCTTGTTCTTGGCAATTTAAGGAGAAAAAGCCATGAAAGAAAAAGTCGAAGAAGTTTTGAACAAGATCAGGCCAGCTCTTCAGGCCGACGGCGGCGATGTCGAACTGGTCGATGTGGTGGATGGAGTGGTTTCTGTCCGGCTGGTTGGAGTCTGCGGCGGCTGCCCTATGTCTCAGATGACTCTTAAAATGGGTATTGAGCGGCTGCTCAAAAAGGAAATACCTGAGATTAAAAGCGTGGTAGCAGTTTGATAGACTGGCCTGGTTCTGGCTGCTTGGAGCCAGAAATAGCCCATTGTTAGCTACCGGCAGCCATGATCCGGGTAGGGGAAAGTCATCGGAGCCAGGGTTTAGATGGTCTGAAGAAAGTGGAAGTCAAGCTGATTATGAATCAAGATCAATTGAGAGAAGAAATAGTTCGTCTCAAACAGAAAAAGGGAGCAATTATTTTTGCCCATAATTATCAGTCGGATGAAATTCAGGATATAGCTGATATTGTTGGGGATTCTTTAGAGCTAAGCAGGCTGGCGGCTCAGGTTGAGGCCAGCCTGATTGTTTTCGCCGGTGTCTATTTTATGGCGGAAACAGCTAAAATTCTGGCCCCCGATAAAAAAGTCATTGTGCCCGAACCTCAAGCTGGCTGTCCTCTGGCCGAGATGGCCACCCGAGCTGAGCTTCAGGCGCTGAAAAAAAAGTTTCCTGGACGGAAAGTTGTTTCTTATGTTAATACTACGGCCGAGGTTAAGGCAGAAACAGATATCTGCTGCACATCAGCTAACGCTGTTCAGCTGGTCAGCAGCCTGCCGGACGAGGAAATAATCTTTGTGCCGGATCGCAATCTGGCCAGCTATGTCAGACAAAAAACGGGCAAACGAGTTATAGCCTGGGATGGCTACTGTCCGGTTCATGAAGAGATCAGGGCAGAACATCTGCTGGAGGCCAGAGCGGTTCATCCTGAGGCAGAAATCTGGGCTCATCCTGAATGCCGGGCAGAAGTTCTGGAAAAAGCTGATCGTGTCCTGTCCACCGGCCAGATGATAAAGGAAGCCAGAATAACCAGGGCAAGTGAGATAATTATTGCGACCGAAACCGGTCTTCTCCACCGCCTGAGCCGGGAAAATCCTGATAAAAAGTTTTATCCAGCCAGGGCTGAGGCTAGCTGTCTGGAGATGAAAAAAAATAGTCTCGAGAAAATTTATCGAGCCCTGCTCGAGGAAAAACCAGAAGTGGTGGTGGACGAAGAGACGGCAACCAGAGCCCGGGCAGCGATTGAGCGGATGGTTCAGTTTGTCTCCTGAGTCAGAGCTACCTTTAACTTTAAGTCTTATGAACCTGTCTTAAGTTTCATTACTCGAAGACGGAGTAAAAAAGGAAAAAAAGAAAAGAGGAGGATAAAAAATGAAAAAAATAACGGAAAACACTTTGAAAGATGCCCTGTCGGGCGAGAGCCAGGCTCATCTCAAGTACAAACTTTATGCCGAGCAGGCCGGGAAAGAAAACCTGCCCAATATAGCCAGGCTGTTTCAAGCTGCTTCTTTTTCCGAGCAAATTCATGCCGGCAATTATTTAAAGGTTCTCAACCTGGAAGGTAAGACAGTCGATAATCTGGATATTGCTCTTCAGGGTGAAACCTTCGAAGCCGAAGACATGTATCCTGCTTATTTAGCTGTGGCGAAGGAGCAGGGCGAAAATAAAGTTGCCACTTTCTTGCAGTTTGCCCTGGCTACAGAGAAAGTTCATCAGAAACTTTATGCCCGGGCGAAAGAAGCTGCCCAGCAGGGAAAAGATGTCGAGCTGCCTGATGTCTATGTCTGCCCTATCTGTGGTTTTACCATGGAGGGAGAGGCTCTGGATAAATGCCCGGTCTGTGGCGCTCCCAAGAATAAATTCGTCAAATTTTAAACATTTGAAGGCAGCTCCGGTCAGAAGTCAATAAAACAGACAATTCGAATAATGCCTCTACAAGCGGCAGCAAAAGATCAGTAGGACAGATGGCGCGGACAGAGACTCTAAATGGGGAGGGAGAAATTTTCTCACCAGCCACGGGTTGAAAATGACCACCGGGGTGGGGAACCAATTCCTAAGACCGCTGGCATATCAATTATAATTCTATTCAGGCAAAGATTCGGTTACAGCGCTACGTCTCTTCTTTTTTAGCTGTTATTGCTTTTTAGAAGGGAGAAAAGCTGATAAAATAAAAACGGAGTTCAGATGAAAAATGCCTGGAGTGTAGGCCGAATTGCCGGCATCGAGATTAAGATTGATTCGAGCTGGCTGGTCATTTTTCTGCTCTTTACTTTTTCCCTGGCGGCCTTTTATTTTCCACATGCTTTTCCGGTTTCCAATCACGGCTATTACTGGCTTCTGGGGCTTTTGACCAGCCTGCTGGTTTTTGCTTCGGTTTTGTTTCATGAGCTGGCTCACTCGCTTGTAGCCAGACGGCAGGGAGAAAAGGTCGAAGATATCACCCTGTTTATTCTGGGTGGTGTGGCCCGGATCAGTGAGGAACTCAAAGAGCCAAAAAAGGAATTCTACTTAGCCCTGGCCGGGCCGGTATCGAGCTTTTTGCTGGGTGGATTATTTATTTTATTATCATTTGGTTTAAGAAATTATTCTCATCCATTGCGGGTAGCTTCGTCTTA
>JAKPCG010000141.1 GCA_029553365.1 Acidobacteriota bacterium
GGGACAGAGTATCACGTCCCCATGATAACCTTCTTAACCCTGGTCTGATAATCCAATGGATTGCCGCTGAAGATAACCAGGTCGGCTTGCTTGCCAGGCTCCAGGCTGCCAATTTTGTCACCCGCACCGATAATTTCGGCGGCATTAATCGTAATGGCTTTTAACGCTTCTTCTTCGCTGAGCCCGCCTCTTACCGCCAGAGCAGCCACCAGCGGCAACTCCTCCAGGGCAGCCAGACCATATTGAGTTTCACTTTCCAATGCTATTTTCACTCCGGCTTTATGGAGACGTGCAGCATTGCTTATTGCTACATTTTCTGTTTCAGCTCTTTTCGGCCCGATCCCCATCGGCCCAATAATAACTGGAATCCCACGCTTGCTTATTTCACCGGCCACAAGATACCCTTCGGCACAACCTATAAAAACTGCTTTCAGTTTGAACTCATCCACCAGCCTGATAGCGCCACTGATATCATCTATCCGGTAGCATTCGATAAAAGCTGGGAGCTCTCCTCTCACCACTTTGGCCAGAGCCTCAAGCTTTAAGTCCCGGCGTGGAGGCTGAATGGTGGTCGCACTCTTTTTTTCCTTTCTGGCTTTGGCCAGACTCTCATTATAAGCAGCCCATTGGTCGGCATATTCTCTGGCTTCGAGCAAGGCCTGTCGAATCACATAAATATTCCCCATTCTGGTTGATGGCAACCGCCCTTTACTGCCAAAAGCCTGCTTTGGCCCTTCGCCTATAGAAAACTTAACCCCAGCCGGCGCCAGCATTTTCATTTCGTCCACAGTCTGGCCTTTGAGCCGGACCACAGCGGCCTGGCCCCCGATGACCGACCTGCGCCCGGGACAGATAAGCGCCGCCGTAATCCCCGACGCTTTCGCTTGAGCTGTTCTCCTGTCAAAAGGATAAAACCCATCAAGAACATCAAGTTGGGCAACGTTCGGCTCGGATAGCTCTTCATTCTCACTCTGTCCACGCTCGTCCACCAGGCCAAGCGATGAGTGGACGTCAATCAGCCCGGGCAGCACCCATCCCTCTGGTTCCTCTATGATTTCGGCACCTTCCGGGATGGAGAGCTCCTTCCCGACAGCTTTTATTTTGTCTCCCTCTACAATGACAATCCCCTGTTCAATAGGTGGGCCAGCCATAGTCAGAATCTTCCCGGCTTTAATTACCAGCAGTTTTGGTTTCTCCGCCTGGGGGTTGAAACAGCGCCCCGCAGTGGGAGCGGCCTGCAATTCTGGATTTAGCAGACCCAGCCAGGCCTGCCCTGGCAAACCTGTCCTGGTCGCCAGGCTGACCGCCATCGCCATTGTCCCAATGAAAAGGGCCAGAACCCCCGCTGATTTTCCTGCTCTCTTTAAATAAGACTGAACTTTGGATTTCAGTTTCACTCCATTTCGCAGCCGTCCTTCATCCCAGCTTGCGCTCTGACCAACCTGCCCGCTTTCTTTTTTGCTTCTTCTCTCGATGTCGATGGCCGTTTTCGCTTCTGTCTTTGTCTCTGCCGTTACTTTCGCCATCATTTTCGTTTTCTCTTTCGTCAGCATTTTCGTCATCATATTTATATTCAGCATCGTCCCGTCTCCTCTTACTTCAATCCTTTCCTGATTCATTTTCTGATTCTGATTTATTCGATTTATTTCACAATCTAATTGATCTTTTCTGGCCTCGCTCATTTTTCCTCCAGTGTTTTTTAAATCCCGGAAACATCTTAAAATCAAGCCCTCCGGGCCCCTGACCTTTATATCGCCTGATGGTATCTGACCCTTGCCTTTCATCATTTCTTCACGCCGCCATCAACCCGCGGACTTCGGTAAATTTCCACACCGTCAATAAAAACGCGAAGCGCTTCCTGCCGGACATCAAACAGATCTCCACTCCAGACGACAAGATCAGCGTCTTTGCCTGGCTCGAGGGTCCCTATCCTCTTCTCGAGTCCCATTAACCTGGCCGGATTAACGGTGATAGCCCGCAGAGCCTCTTCCGGCTCCAGGCCATACTTGACGGCGATGGCAGCCTGACTTCTGAGAAATGGTTGCTGAACAACATCCGCATCGGTCATAATGCATATTTCAACGCCGTGCCGGTGCAAATAATCTGCCAGGTTGACGGCACGGTTGTCATCATCGTAAACAATCATTCGCGGACCAACGACCACCGCCACTTTCTCACGAGCCAGTTCATCAGCCACCTTATGACTTTCCTCAGCGTGGGCCAGCGATAACTTTGAAAAACCGAATTCTTTAGCCAGCCGGACAGCCGTCATGATATCGTCGGCCTGGTCAACATGAATATGTACTGGTATTTTCTGCTCGAGAACCAGCAGCATGGCTTCCTTTTTCAGGTCGCGGGGCGGCGGGGCAGTAGCGGTTGCCGGATTCTTCTTTTTTTCATTTTCATACCTGTCCAGAGCAGCACGGTAGTCGGCAGCTTCGAGCATGACCTGCCTAACCAGATAAGCTGTCCCCATTTTGGTCATCGGCATCTGACCCTTCTGAGCATAGGCCGCCTTCCGCCCGAGGGCCATCTTCATATCAGCCGGGAAGAGGATACACATGTTGTCCACCGTTCCACCTCGAAGTTTGAGAACCGCTGACTGTCCACCGATAACATTGCCGGAGCCAGGTCGGACTACGGCCGTTGTGACGCCTTCGGCTACCGCCTGCAAGAACTGATTTTTATCGGGCGCGACTCCCTCCGGGTGAATCGAATCAATAATCCGAAGCTGGGGTGTAACCGGATCGCTCATCTCATTATCCTCGGTCACACCGCCGCTCGGCCCGAGACCGAGATGCGAGTGAGCATCAATCAGACCAGGGGTGATAAGACAGCCAGTAACATCAATAACTTCTGCACCAGCAGGAATCTGCAGATTTACACCAATCTCAGAAATCTTACCGCCCTTGATAACAATCGTGCCGTGCTCATAATTCTGGTTGGCAGAAGTTAAAATCCTGGCTCCCCTGAGAACGAGAACTTTGCCGCTGTCAGCATCAACCGGGCCGCCTGCCCGAGCAACTTTTGCCAAAAAGAAAAGGGGCAAGGACAGTAGAAGCAAGATCAGCATAAGGCAGAAACTCCAATGAACGGACAACCGGCCTGAGGATCCCGCCAGAGGTGACAGGCTTTCTGGTCGCAAGTGCATCAGCTCTCTTTTAATAATTCCATTTAACTTCATATGTCTATCACTCCTTATTAATTCTCTACTTATCATTCCCGCCTGATTATAACCTCAGACTCGTCCAATTCTATTAAATTCCCGTCAGGCAGGCAATCTGCAGTTGGGGACGTGATACTCTGTCCCCGGGACAGAGTATCACGTCCCCATCTTGTAAGTCATTGCGCCATAATAGGATAGAAAATAGAAAAGAGGGACAGAGTATCACGTCCCTATCTGGGTAAAGACATGGGAGAGGAGGGCGGGGATGTCGGCCACGGTCTTGCCGGCCGTCTCGACCGGCGGATGGAAAATCACTTTTATTTTTCCCTGCCGCACAAATACCCTTCCTCTCGGCATCAGTTCAAACGTCCCTTTAATTGTGATAGGAATAATCGGCACCTGAGCCGTAAGCGCCAGAACAAATCCTCCTCGCTTGAATTGATGCAGCTGCCCGTCGTGGCTCCTTGTCCCTTCCGGAAAAATCAAAAAAGAATAGCCTTTCTCTTTTATGGCCCGAACAGCCTCATCAATGCTTTTTTTCCTCCTGCTGATGCTTTTTCTGTCAACCGGCACAAAGCCGATAAAGCGCATCGCTTGCCCGGCCACCGGAATTCTGAAGATGCTTTTTTTGAGAATCACTCTCACCCGTTGCGGTATGATATAAAACAAAAGCGGCCCATCCAGGAAGCTCACATGATTGGCCATAAAAACATAGGTCCGGTGCGGATCCACATTTTCCAGTCC
>JAKPCG010000144.1 GCA_029553365.1 Acidobacteriota bacterium
GTTGGTTTTTTCAATATCCTTCTTCGGGGAAAAATCTTTCGACGGATATCAGATCTGCTGCGCTTTGGTCTCATCGTCGCTCATATTTTTGTTCTTTATTTTTTCCTGATTGATACGCATTTTATTCAAAAGCAGTTTGAAAGCTTCAAAGCCCTCCAGGGGAGTCCAACTTCTTTTATGATGAATTTCCCCCCGCTCTGGTTTACCGGACTCTATGAGGTTTTACAGGGAAACCGGCAGCCCTTTTTCCGGCAGCTGGCTTTTAGAGCAATTGTAGCCCTGGTCATAGCGGTGGCTGCTTTCTTTCTGATTACTCTAATTTCATACAACCGGTATCTCAAAAAAATATCACCGGAAGGAGCCAAACATTACCGGCCGTCAATTTTACGGAGGCTGGCCGAGCCAGTTTTGAACCTGACTATTTTAAGACAACCGGCAGAAAGGGCCGTTTTCTGGTTTTACGGCAGTGCCCTGAGCCGCAGCCGTCTTCACCGGACCAGGATTCTGTCTTATTTAGGGATTGGTTTTGGGGTGAGCCTTATTATGTTTGTCTCGACTGGTAAATTTTTCTGGAAAGCTCAAGCTGGTAATATGCTTTCCCTGCCGCTGGTTCTGAGCTTCTTCCTGGTTCTGGGAATAAGAGATGCCACTAACATCCCGCTCAACCTGGAAGCTAACTGGATTTTTGAAATAACAGAAACACCCCGGCGCTGGTCTTATTTTTCAGCTCTGCGGAAAAGCATTTTTATCTTTGCCCTTATTCCGCTCTACTTCCTGCTTTTTGTTTTTTATGGTTTTATCTGGAACTGGACCACTGCTGGTATTCATTGTCTTTATGACCTGGCTCTGGCTGTTTTGCTGGTGGAAGCCCTGTTTTTTCAGCACCGGAAATTTCCCTTTGCCTGTTCTTATCTTCCCGGGAAAAGTAAGCTCTATATCTTCTGGCTGGTTTATGTCCTGTTATTTCTGGGTTATATCTTTATACCGCGCTGGATCGAACCCTATTTTCTGGCCAGGCCCTCCCGATTAGTTGGCTTTTATGGGGTCATCATTTTGATCATAGCCGGGCTCTGGCTTTATCACCGCTACTTTTTCTATAAAAAGAACGAAATATTGTATGAGGACAACCCGGAGCCAGCTTTACTCGAACTCTTCCACGCTACCTGATGGGTTTTCGGCCGCCCGGGTTTCGATTTTTTCTTCCTGCTTTTTCCCTGCCAGGTTTCCTATGACCATCACCAGACACGACAGAAAAACTACCTGGAAGACCATTCCCCTGGAGAGAAAAGGAGCAAGGCCCTTTTCTTGAAGGGTGACAAATAAAAGAATGGTAATCAGGCCACGCGGTGCAAAGTATAAGACCCGGTCCAGCTCGATTCTCATCAACTTCAATAATAGCCATCTAAGTCCAAAAATAACGGCCACTATAACCAGAGCTTTAAAAAGATCGGGGAGATTCAGCACTTCGCGCCTACTGACAGCAAAACCAAAAACAAGGAAAAAGATCGATTTGATAAGGAAAGTAAACTCAACTACCAGATCCTTAAATCTGGTTACTTCCCCAGGATTTTCCTTGATAAACATTTTTTTCAGCCAGGGAAGTGACTGTACCCTGTCATAATTATTTAAAAACAAACCAAAAAATAAGATAAAAATAAGGCCCGGCAGATGCATAATTTCTGAAACTGAATAGATCAAAATTACCAGGAGGATAATTGGAATAAATTTAATCTCATGTTCAATTCTTTGTATGAGAAAAAACAAAAAATAGATGGAGACAGCAGAAATGATAACCGTTATAATTAATTGAGACAGAGCGATAAAAAATATATTTCCACTAAGAGTTTGATTCCATAAAAGAAAATTAAAAAACATGATGCTGAGGATATCAGAAAAGCTGCTTTCATAAACAACGAAATTCCTGCTGGTGGTGGGCAAATGTTTTGAACTGGAGATAGCCACAGCACTGCTACTGCCAGCAAAGACTGCGGCCATCAGAAGAAGTTCTCTGAAGCTGACTTCAGGATGGGTTGACCTGAGAGCCAGAGCCAGCAGAAATGACAGGATAATAATACTGGCCAGGGCCAGGCCCAGAGTCTGGAAAAGCAGTTTCCCATGCTCTCTGTTTAATTTAATGCTCAGGGTAGCTTCCAGAACAATCAACAGCAAGCCAAGATTGCCAAGGGCTGGCAATAAGAAAAATATATCCGGGAAGGGGATTTTGAAATAAGTAATTATTTCTCTCAGAAGAAAACCGACCAGAAGTAAGATCATAACTGTCGGTACATTTATCTTTTCTGAGTAAAACTCAAAAAGATAAGCAATAAGCAGTAGAAGGCATATAGCAATTACAACTGTCATCGGCCCTTAACTTGCAGGCCGTATTTTATATCAGGCCTGTCTGCTCATCTAAAATAAATTCAGCTGATTAATCCCAGTTCCTGCAGAAGAGAGTCGATTATTTTTTTAGCTTTCTCTTCCAGTGGCAGCAGGGGAGAACGGCAGGGGCCGCCAAAAAAGCCACGCCGGTCTAATGCGTATTTAACAGACGGTATACCATAGGTTTCAGTCACCGCCCGGTTAAGCGGAATAAGCCGGTATTGAAGCTCACGCGCTTCATCTTTCCGACCAGCTCGAAACAGCTCGTAGAGTTTGACACATAATTCCGGTGCAACGTTGGCTAAAGCCAGAATAGCACCCGAAGCGCCCAGCTCCAGAGCTGAATAAAAAACACTGCCTGAGCCCGTAAAATAAAAGAACTCAGCCGGGACTTTCTTGATGACCTCCCCCAGAAAAGCAATGTTGCCCCCGCTTTCTTTAAGGCCAATGATATTTTGATGGCTGGAAAGCTCCACCACCAGTTCGAGCGGCAGGGAAATCTGTGTGTTCTGGGGAATATTATAGAGAATGACCGGAATCTTAACACCGTCAGCTACCCTGAGATAAAAATCCCGGAGGGCTTCATAATTCATTTTTGCCTTGTAATAAGAAGGCGGCCTGACCAGAGCGGCCTCCGCCCCGACTTCCGCCAGGCGATTGGTGAATTTTATCGTCCACTCAGCCGATTCCCTGGCTGTCCCGGCAATAATAACTTTCCCGCTAGCTGCAGATTTTTTTGCTTCGCTTACCAGTGCTTCCGATTCTTCATCATCAAGAAAAGCTGCTTCGCCGGTTGAGCCGAGGATAACATAGCCCGTCAGACCAGTTTTATTAAACTTTTCAATATTTTCCCTGAATATTTCCGTCGAAACCTTGCCATTAACATAAGGCGTGGTGAGTGCAGCGTAAACACCTTTTGAAATATTACCCATGGTTAATTCTCCTTTTCAGACTTTTTAGCGATCATTTTCAATCTTCTCGCTTCAATTTCTCTTAATGTTTCTTCTCCCAGGCCAAAGTAATGCCCGATTTCATGCAGGAGCACTTCTTCGATCTTTTCTCTGACTGCGTCTTCACTGGCACCGAGACTTTCAATAGGAACCTTATACAATACTATAACATCGGGCGGTACATTGCCATAATAAGAACCGCGGTGATTCAGCGGAACACCGTGGTAGAGCCCCAGCAGATTCTGCCCCGGTGGGGGATAATCCTCAACCAGAATGGCCACATTTTTTATCTGCTTAAGATACTTTCTGGGTATAGCTTTCATCGCTTCCTGGACAAGTTGCTGAAATCTATCTCTGGTGAGCTTCATCACGTCACTTTCTTTTGACCACTAAACTATTAACTAAACTATTATAAATGCAAAAAATTAAATGGCAATTACCAGCCGCCGCAAAAATTTTGATTGAACGCAGGTTGAAAAGTCGCACTCCCTTCCCAAGCACTCGTTTCCATCAGGCATAAAACAATGGAACTCCATCACCTGATCAGTGATAAGGGAGACTTCCCTGGCTGGATACTCCTTATTGCCATGTCAATTAAAGGGCTACCTGGCCGAATAGCCAAGGCGAAGGTTGAAAACACCGGATACTGATTCCATCTGGTTGAAAAGGTAGTGGTGAGCTTATGGCTAGCAGGCCTTTGCACCATCTCATTAACTATCTGGTTAAGAAGAAGGCCGTTATTTCTCAATACCCTTCCTGGCTCTAACTCCCTTATCATAATAGTGCTTCCGGCAAACCATTTCTGTCACCAGATCAGCCCGGTCTATAACTGACTGAGGAGCATATCTTCCGGTCAGAACGATTTCGACACCTTCCGGTTTCCGGTCAAGAAACTTCTGTATTTCTTCTTCTTTGATTAACCCCAGATTCAGGGCCACGTTTATTTCGTCGAGGATGACAATTTGATACTCCCCGCCGAGCATTGCTTTCAGGCATTTTTTGAGGCCCTCTGCTGCCAGCCGATAATCTTCTTCCTCAAAATTCTCAGTCACCTTGATAAATTTCTTTCGGCCGAATTGTTCAATGGTGACCAGTGGCTGAAGTTTTCTGGCTGCCTGCAGTTCCCCGCTCGGCTGCCCCTTCAAAAATTGACCGATATAACTCCTGAAGCCATGGCCAGCTGCCCTGAAAGCCAGACCCAGGGCAGCCGTTGTCTTGCCCTTACCATCTCCCGTATAAACTTCAACCAGGCCTTTAAACTCGTCTGGCTTTTCTTTTGAGCTGTTTTGCTTTTGGTTAGTCATGGCTTTTTATCCTTATCTGGCAGATAGGCGTGGTATAGAGTTAAACTATAGGCAAAGATTAGGCTTGAGTCAAATTTTAATCGTATGTTATAAGTAAAAGATAAGCGTCGAGAGCAGCGTTCAAGAAGCTGGCTGGAAATTTTTGCCAGGCCTGAGAATCCGGTCTGAATAAAATGGCTAAAGTGAGGAAAGCCAAAACTGGATCTGATCAAAAAAATAAGTGGAGAATAGATGAAAAAAATAGATAAATCCTTGATTGAAGAAGCCAGCCAGCGCCTCAGACCTTACGTGGTCCATACAGATCTGACTTTTTCTCCCCGTCTCTGGTCTGAACTGGGCTGCCAGCTTTATTTTAAGTGGGAAAACCATCAGCCAACTGGTTCTTTTAAAATCAGGGGTGCGGCTTCTAAGATTCTGGCTAACCTTGAAGACTGCCGCCGGTGGGGTGTGGTAGCCGCCTCGACCGGCAATCATGGGGCGGCCACTGCCTATATTTGCCAGGAGGAAGGGCTGGAACTGACTCTTTTTGTCCCGGCCACTATTGCTCCCTTTAAGCGCCAGAAACTCGAGAGAACTGGAGCGAAGCTAATTTTAGTTGATGGTCCCTGTGAGCAGGCCGAGTTGGAAGCCCGTCAGACAGCAGAAGTTAATCATCAGGTCTTTGTTTCTCCTTACAATGACGAACTGGTCATTGCCGGACAGGGCACCTGTGGCCTGGAAATATTTGAGGACTGGCCAGAGGTGGAAGAGGTAGTTGTGCCCGTGGGGGGAGGCGGCCTTATTGCGGGCCTGGCCGTTTATTTAAAAGAGAGTAAACCCGCTATAAAGATAACTGGCGTTGAGCCTGAAAACTCAGCCTTTATAAAGCACTCCTTGAGCCTGGGTTACCTGAGTAATGATTTTCCGGAAAAACCGACTATCGCCGAGGCTGTGGCCGGCGGTCTGGAGCCAGGTTCTATGACCTTCGATCTCGTCAGGCATTATGTTGATGGCTGGCTGACAGTTTTAGAAGAACATATTGTGCAGGCAATGAAAATTCTTTATGAGCATCATCAAGAAGTAGTGGAAGGAGCCGGAGCTTTGTCTCTGGCTGCCCTGCTGGCCTATCCTGAACTCTTTACCGGTAAAAGGGTTGTTGGCCTGGTATCGGGTGGAAATATCCAGCTTTCTCGCTGGCAGGAGTTGGTCGGTGCGAATAAGCCCTTATCTGAAAAATAACTGAATAAAAAATGTTTCAGATAAATAGGTATCTGATGAGAAAAAATCTTAATCCTGAGCGTCATTCTTCTATGAAAATTATCCTGGTGCTGATCTGCTTGTTTCTGACTATGACCGGTTGTCAGAAAGAACAGTTAAAAGAAGGACAATCCCTGGTCAGCTACCGCCTGGGTGTTCTTCTCGCCTATGATTCACCGTCAGCCAGGGAAGTCTTTCAGTCAATGAACAGAAAGCTTCTTGAATATCAGCAAGGAAGACAGGAAATAATCAGTATGGAATTGAAAGAGGCTCATGGCGATGTCTCCATTTTACCTGATCAAGCCAGAAAGCTGGCCCCGCAGGTTGATTTAATTGTGGCTATCTCCACTCCAGCTCTGCAAGCAGCGATGATTGAAACCAGGAATATACCAATTGTTTTTTCCTCGGTAGCTAATCCTTATATTATCAAGGCAGGAAGAACAGCTGTTGACCATGACCCACGGATTACCGGGGTTTGTTCCACCGCTCCTATCAAGCAGGTCATCGAACTTATCCACCAGGTAAAGCCGGAGGTCAGAAAGATTGGCACCATCTGGACACCTTCTGAGATAAACTCTGAATATTATCTGGAATTAATGGAAGAAGCCGCGGCCGAATATGGTCTGGAAGTGATGGTTCAACCAATTTCTGCTGCCCAGGACCTGGTTCAGGCTGTCCAGACCCTGGTCAGACAGCGGGTGGAAGTTTTATTTCCTGTTTCGGATAATACGATTAATGCTAATTTTGATTTAATAGGTGAACTGGCTGAGGCCAATAGAATTCCGCTTTTTGCTGCCTTTTCGACTGGAGCTGAATTCGGGGCCTGCGCCTCCATGGGTTTTGATTTCAGCGATATCGGGATAAAGACAGCCGAACTGGTTATCAGGATTAAGGAAGGTGAAAGTCCGGCCCGCATTCCATTCCAGTATATTGATCGGGTGAGATTCTTTATCAATGAAGAGGCTGCTCAAAAACAGGGGATAAAATTTCCCGAAAAAATTATTAAAAGAGCCGATCGTCTCGTATTAACCCAGCCCAGGCGAGAGATTCCATCCCTGGCGGGAATAGGAAGTGCAGAATGAAAATAAAAAGAATTATAGGACAGGTCTTTCTCTCGTTTTTGTTTCTGGTTCTGGGTCTGGCGGCCGGACTTTATTTTATACTATCTTCTTCCCGGCCCAAAACTCGAGACAGCCTGGTCATTGAGGGGCTCCAGGCCGAAGTGTCGGTTACCTGGGATCGGTGGGGCGGGCCTCACCTTAAAGCTCAAAGTGAGGAAGACCTCTTTCTGGCTGCCGGCTATATCCAGGCCAGAGAACGGCTGTGGCAGATGGAGCTGTTCAGGCGTCTGGCTGAGGGCCGTCTGTCAGAAATCGTGGGGGAGGCGGGCCTGAATTATGACCTGCGGAGCCGGGTCCTGGGGCTGCCACTGGCTATTGATCGCGACCTGGAAAAACTGCCCGAAAAGATGAAGATGGTTTTTTCAGCTTATGCCAGGGGAGTCAATGCTTATATCCGCCAGAAAAAATGGGATTGGCCACCTGAGTTTATTTTGCTCCGCTTCAGGCCGGAGCCCTGGACGGTTAAAGACAGCCTGTCTATAAAACATCTTCTGGCTATGTACCTGGCAGCGGATTATACCTCAGAGCTGGCCAGAATAAACCTGATCAGAAAGGCCGGGCCGAAGGCGGTTGAACTGCTTGAACCTGGACTGGATTTTCTACCCGATCCAGAAGTCAAACTGGACGTTCTTAATTTCGGTCTGGCGGAACTTATAGATCAACCTGGGGCCGGTTCCAATAACTGGGTCATCGCTGGCAATCGCACTGCTACCGGCCAGCCTTTTCTGGCTAATGACCCTCATCTTATGATCAATGTGCCGCCGATCTGGCTGGAAATGGAGCTGGAATGCCAGGAATTTAAAGTCAGTGGTCTGACTATCCCTGGCGTCCCGTTGGTGATTATCGGTCATAACCAGCATCTGGCCTGGGGTATAACTAATTCTTATGTTGATGTCCAGGACCTCTATATTGAAAACATTAACTGGGAGAAAAAGTCCTACCTTCGGCTGAATGAATGGAGATCTCTAACTGAAAGAGATGAAATCATTAAAATCAGAGGGGAAAAGGATCCAAAGATAATAACCGTTAGCTGGACAGAAGAAGGGCCGATTCTTAATCCTTTTCTCTTGAATTGCGAACTACCTATTTCTCTGCGCTGGACTCTATATGAAGGTGATCGGACAGCCGAGGGCTTGTATTTGATTAATACAGCCAGCGATTGGTCCGATTTTTCCCGGGGGGCAGAACTTTTTGATAATCCTTCTCAAAATTTTGTTTATGCTGATACAGCCGGGAATATTGGCTATTATCTGTCCGGGAAGATTCCAATCAGATCTAAAGAAAGTGCGGTTTATCCTTATCCTGGCTGGCGGGAGGCCAGTAACTGGACCGGTTATTTAAGGCCTGAAGATAAGCCGAATATTTATAATCCACCATCGGGCCTGATTGTGACTGCTAATAACAATATTATGCCTGAAAATTATTCTCATTATCTGGGTTTTGACTGGATATCACCTGATCGAAAAAATAGAATCGAAGAATTGCTTCAGGCTAAGAGCCAGAACTCACTCCAGGATATGACGATCATTCAAAATGATGTCTTCTCCAGGCGGGCAACCAGGCTAAAAAGGGTCCTGAGCGAGATTAAAATGAGTGATTTGGCGGCAGAAGAAGCCAGGCAAATCCTGCTCCAGTGGTCGGGTGAGGTAAAAGAGGGGCTGGCTTCGGCTATCTATGAAGTTTATTGGAAAAAACTGGAAGAACTGACTTTTAGCGATGATTTCAGCTTCTATTATCAGGATCTTATCAGATACCTGGAGAGTCGGCAGGCCGGGCTGGAAAGAATCCTTGACCAACCAGACTCCACCTGGTTTGATCGAAGTGAAACACCGGCCAAAGAAACCAGAGATGAAATAATGGAAAAAGCCATGCTGGAAACTTTAAAGGATTTGACCAGAATATTTGGTAAAAATAAGGAAAAGTGGGACTGGGCCAGACTTCATAGCCTGAGTTATAAACATGTTCTGGGACAAAAATGGTATTTAAGCTTTTTAAACATTGGCCGTTATCCGATGATTGGTGATGGCCAGACAGTCAGGGCCAGTCATAGTGGGCTTGACTATAAAACGGTGGCTGGAGTCTCCAGCCGGCTGGTTTTTGATTTAGGCAATTTTGACCGTTCTCTCTCGGTTTTAACCTCAGGCGAAAATGGTCATTTTCTAAGTCCTCATTATAATGACCAGGTTTCTCTTTACCTTAATAGCCTTTATCACCAGCTCTGCTTTTCTGACGGGGCCACAGATGAGGTTAAAGAAAGCCTGACCAGATTGGTTCCAAAAATCAACCGGACCAGGAAAACTTAGGTATATAAATCTTCGAACTGTTTTTAGCCGTAAATCATAATTAGTAAATAGAGGAAGCACTCTAACATCTTTCAGCTCTTATTTTTTATGGTTGTAGTATGTTAAAATCTTGTCATGAAAGCCAGGTTGCATGCTTATATTTCCGGTCGGGTCCAGGGAGTTGGGTTCCGTTTTTTGGCTCAGCATGTGGCCAGGATGCTGGGGTTAACTGGCTGGGTACGAAACCTGTATGATGGCCGGGTGGAAGTCGTGGCAGAAGGTGAACGTGAACAGCTGGAACAATTCCTGGCCGAATTAAGGAAGGGGCCAAGAATGGCCAGGATAGAAAAGGTAGAGGTTTTCTGGGAAGAATACAGGGGAGAGTTTTCTGAGTTTTCAGTTGAATTCTCAGGTTATTGACCGTCGATTTTTATTATTTCTTTTTTCTTTCCTGAATAAATTTTTGACGGCAGGCTGATGAGCAAAAATAATAAGTACGCCCGTCTTTAACTTCCTTTAAGGCTTCGTCTTCCGGTATGTAAGTATTGCACATCTCGTCTTTGACCATGACTTTACTGCCGGGCTGAGTACGCTTCTGGTATTTCTGTGGGCTTGTTTCTCCCAGTCTTTGAAAAAACCTGACTATTCGGTAAATGATATAAAAAAGAATGCTTATCAGGATGATACGGCCAAGCATTCTTCAAATTTATCTGATTGACTGAGTTCTGTCAAATAAGAGTCGAATCTGACTGATTTTGAATAACTTGCTATAAGGGTCAATAGTTTGTATAGTGGTAAAAACCTATGAGCTACCTGCCTGCAGTCAGATTTAAGGCCAGCTGTCCTGATCTTGAGCATGGCCCTGGCCAGGTAAAATTGGTCGTCTGCTATAACTTTCCAGTTCGACCAGGCCAGGGAAAGACCAGAGAACTGGTAAGAAAAGCAGGCGGTTGGAATCTGAAGATAGCCAGCCGCTCACTGTCAGGCCGGGTTTTAGCTATTAATGGCAATTTAGTCTAAGGAGAAAAAAATGAAACTGAGAGATTTTTATGAAAGGGCAGTAGCCACAGGCATCAAGAATGATTTACGGCCCCCTCAGGAGATTACCAGACTACTTGAGACTGAAAAGGAAAAATACCAGAAGTTAAGCGAGGAAGAAAAAGAAGAATTTGATGTTGATGCACTTTTTAATCCTTATGCTGACAGCCGGATACTGACTGGCGATCCCGAACTCGAAGTCAAACATCTGCTGGCTGGAATTGATATGGAGGTGGGGGAAGTGCTGCTGGCCCACGTCCTTAATAAAGAACGACCGGATAAATTCGATCTGATTCTGGCCCACCATCCAGAGGGTCGAGCCCTGGCCCAACTTTACCAGGTGATGGAACTTCAGGTTGACCTTTACATTCAGGCTGGCGTCACACCCAGTCTGGCCGAGCAGTTGATGGAGAAACGAAGAGCTGAGGTTGAGAGAAGGTTCTTACCGCTCAACCACCAGCGGACTGTAGATGTGGCCCGCCTCCTCCAGCTACCTATGATCTGCCTTCATACTGTCGCCGATAATTGTGTGGCCAGATATCTTACTGATCTTTTTGAGCAGAAACAGCCGGCCAGGCTCAAAGATGTCCTGACCATCTTAAAGGAAATTCCAGAATATAAAAAATCCAGCCGCCAGGCTGTCCCGCCACGGCTTCTTCATGGTTCAGAGAATAGCCGAGCAGGAAAAATTTATGTCGATATGACCGGTGGAACAGAAGGACCAAAGGACATTTTCAGTCAACAGGTAGCAGCCGGTGTCAGCACCTTGGTCGGGATGCATTTCAGTGAAGAAGCACTGGACAAATGCAGGTCAGCCAGACTTAATGTAATTATCGCCGGGCACATGGCTTCTGATACCCTTGGTCTTAACCTGCTCCTGGATCAGATTGAAAGAGAAGCAAATGAGGAACTGAAGGTAACCGGCATTTCCGGTTTTGAGAGAATTAAACATCTCTGAATTCTGAACCTTATCTGTTTTGACTTTGAAGTCGGCTGATACCTGGCTTCACTCTGACTGAGCAGCCAGACTAAATATCCAGCGAGCAAAAGACCGGGCATCATCCAGGTCATTCTGGTCGGGATGGTGCCGGGCAGTGACCGCCATTTCTGTCCACAGCTCGTGTTCGGGAGAGCGGCTGAATATTTCCATCGCTTCCGGTGAAACCTGGCCGCGGGAGGTAAAAGTCCCCAGTACCCTGGCTTTTCCAGCCAGTATTAAAGCCTCTTCCAGTGCCTCGCGTGATAATCTGGTCCCTGGAATAGAGCCATGAGTCATAAAAATAGCAATTTTCTGGCCGGGGGGTAGCTGCCGAAGAAAATTTTCTACCCGATAAGGAACACTATGAGAATGAACCGGAAAACCAATAAAAACCAGGTCATAATCTGCAACGGATTTTGCTTCTTTTATTTCATCCAGTTTTTTTAATTCCTTGGGCTGGGGTAAAGCCTCATAGATGGCTTCGGCTACCTTTTTGGTATTGCCGGTCTGGCTGAAGTAGATGACCAAGCTTTTCATTTAATATCTCCATACTGACCGAATTTCAAATTATACCATTTTGTCTGATTAGTCATAAATTTTTATTTAACCGGTGCCCGATTATAATAATTTGAAGGCCGGAAAAAGCCAGTTGATACCGGACGATCATCAACCAGGCTGATGATCAGCTACTCGCGGGAAAGTTAGCCTGACCTTTGTCCCCAGCCCTGGCTGGCTTTCAATTTTAATTGCTCCTCCATTCTCTTCCACGATTCTCTTGCAGATGGCCAGCCCAAGTCCGGTGCCTTTTTCCTTGGTTGAGAAATAGGGATCGAAAACGCGCTCGAGGATATCGGCTGGAATTCCGTTCCCGTTGTCTTTAATTTCCAGTCTGATGACCTCTGGTTCTGCTTCCAGCGTAAATTCGATCTGTCCTTTGCCTTTAATAGCTTCAATCGAGTTAATTAATAAGTTGCGAATAGCTACCTTGATTTTTTCCCGGTCGGCATTCAGCCTGAAATCTTCTCCAGACTTCTTAAGAATGATGCTGATCCGCCCTTCCAGAGTGCTTCGGTAAGGCTCAAGCAATTCCACCACCAGCTCGGCCAGATCAAACTTTTCACAATGTGAATCTGATTCCCTGGCGATCGTCATGAATTCCTGGGCTATTCTCCGCAGATTTTCCACTTCTGAAATTATGTATGAAATCGATTCTTTAAGGATACGATCAAATTCCGGATGCTGATCTTCATGAACCTTGAGGATGTGTTCAGCTGACAGCTGGATAGGGGTCAGTGGATTTTTAATTTCATGAGCTACCCGCCTGGCCATTTCAGCCCAGGCTACTTTCTGACTTAGTTCAGCCAGTTCTTTCTCATGTGCTTGCAGGTTTTCCACCATGCTGTTAAAACCATCAATCAGGCTTTTCAATTCGTCCTGAGCTTGATGATCAACTTTGATGTCAAGATTGCCCAGGCTAACCTCCTGGGTAGCCCGAATTAATTTATTAATCGGAATGATAATCATCCTTTTGATAGTCGTGGCAAAAAAGGCAATAAGACCAATAAAGAATATGGAAGAAAAGATAAAAAACTCCAGCAGTTCGCCTGTGGCCTGCGATATTTCCTGTCTTTCAAAGGGGAAGGGGAGGCTCAAAAGATAAATATCCTGCTGATATTTATAGGGGATGGTGAGGGTCTGGTAAGAAAACTGCCCGAATGATTTTCGGCTGATGGCCAGAGGCTGATTGCTGATAATAATCTGATGGTAAACTTCACCGTCAATCAGGTCTGATAAAATACCAGTCTCAAAAAACTCCCGGCGACTGGAGGAGACAAATACTCCCTTCCGATAAAGGTTGACATCATTGTTGATGGTTGAACTGATCCAGAAAACCAGATCCTCGGGCAATTCGGCCGGTTGCTGTTCGGCTGACTCGGGCAGACTGGTAAAATCATACAGGATACTGCGAGCAAAGTAGGCTCGGCTGGTAGCTTCGTTGACAAAACGATCGGCGAATATTCTTTCGACCATCGCCTGGGTAAAAAAGATAAAGAAAAAGAGAGGGACAATGGCTACGGTAAAAAAGGCTACATATGCCCTGGCTGAAAAAGAATGGAAATCAGGCCTCCATTCTTTTTTTCTGGCGGCAATCGGGATGAAAAGCAAAAAAGAAAAAATCATAAAGAGAAAGAAAAGCTTAAGAAAACCAGTAACCAGCTGCCGACTTGATTCTGATGGTTGATAGAAAGCATAAAAATGGTCATCGTCGAGAGTCAGACAATAAGCGTGATAATTTCTGCCGTTAATGTTGAGAAGAGTCCATAGACCAGCCCCTTGCCCTTTTATCTTTTGTCTGAGCTCAGGAGTAAGAGAGAAAACTGGCTGCGATTGATGAAAGAGAGGCTGACCTTCTGCATCAAAAATGGCCAGAGAAACAGGAAAATGCTGAAGGGAAGGAAGGGTATTCAATCGCAAAAGCTCAAAATAAGGATTGGCAGTATTTATAAAGGGCAAGAGGGTTGGGTCCAGACTGACCCAGATAACCAGGCGTCCAGATATTTCAGTCTCAACGGCGAAATCCTGGTAGCCGATTAAAAAATGACGCTCCTGGCCGAGAATTTCCAGATATTGCTCGGTGTAAACAGGCTCGACTGACACTTCCAGATCGTCAGTCTGGTCAGCAAAAATGGGCATATTCAGGGCGAATGATGATAATACCTTTCGATCATTGGACTGCAGATAAAGACAGGAATTCCAGTTGAGTCTGGCCAGATATGTTTTGTTCCAGAGTGAACGGGCGAAATCCCGGTCAGCTGGATAACGGAAAAAAGAATCTATATCCCTGCTCTCTCTTTGTAGCTCCAGAAGCGACTGTTTCAGGGCCATTTCTGCCCAGGTTTTCTGGGAAGAAACCAGATGGACAAGAATATCCTGAGTAAGCTGCTTGGTTCTTTTAGCGGTAAAGTTTCGAGCGAAAGTGAACTGAATAAGAGCAATAAGAAACAAACCCAGTACCAGATAGGTTGCTGGTTTCCTGACTAAAACCGCCAGACAGTAAAGCATCAGCAAGAACAATACTGCCTGAAGCGATCCCCATCCTGCCGGTCGAATAACCAGCTCTGCCAGCCACCCGAACAATAAAACTGAGGCCAAACCGACTGCCCGGAAAGTTGTCCCCGGCCAGCCGGTCGAAAAGATCCTTCTTAAAATAAGAAGGGGAAAGAAAATAAAACTCAATCCAGCCAGGAACAGGCTAAGATAGATCAAAAGGGGTGCCAAACCAAAATTATACTGGATCAAATTGAAACTGGCGCTGGCCACTATTTTTTTCAGACTCCAGATAAAGGCCTGAAAGCCCAGGACTAAAAGAACAGTCCCGGCTATGACAGTCAGGACTTTATTTCTGTTTCTGGCTAAGGTCAGGCGTTTTTGCCAGGAATTAAGCCTTGCCAGGTTTTTAAGGTTTTTAAGGCTGGTGACTCCCAAAAAGAAAATCAAAAGGCTGGTCAAAATAATATCACCAGGAGAACTGGTTAGATTGCCAAGAGTTTTAAAACCAACTTCCTGTGGAGAAAAAATGGGCCAATATATAAACGGCTTGAGCGCTGTCAAAAGCAACAGCAGATATCTTATAACGATAAGCCCAGTTATGGCTAATAGCCAGTCGACTGGTTTCGCAGTCCAGAAAGAGCGGGTCCGGTCCTGGCCAAGCCAGGATAAAAAGAAAATCAAGGCTAATATAGCCAGAATGATAGCCAGGATTTTGATTAACTGGTCTGGGTTTAACCTCTGGCCCTCTAACCGGTAAGAATTTAAGGTTACGGTGGCCACAATTTTGTCTTTTTCGTTTCTCAGCGGGAAGTAAAGTGTCCGGCTTTCCCTTTCTTCTCTTTGTTGACTCAGATAAGTATCCTGATTTCGTTCAAACAGGCGGTCGAGGGCTTCTGTTTCATGATAATATTCCCAGAAATCAATATCAGCCCCGGTCTTTTTGAGCGATTTTAACCTGACATATGGACGTAAATAGGATGATTCGAACTGGGGTTGAAAAGCCAGCAACTCAAAAATGGCCAGATAGCTATTTTTGCCAGCAGTATTTAAACTAACCAGATAAGTGGAAGCTTTATCCTTAATAACAAAGCTCCCGGCCAGAAGATCCGCTAAAAATTTCTCCTGATTTACCAACAAAGCTTTTAAATTAGCCACGCTTCCATACCAGACCTCAGGATTCAGCTTCTCATCAAAGCTGGCGACTCCTTCCAGGGCTGGATTAAGCTTTTTATCCCTGAAAAATTCAAATCTTGCTCCCGGATCAGAGGGCAAAGCCTGAGCTGCAAATTGGGCCTGCCTTTTTTCCAGGCGATCAAGAAGGCGGGAAAAATCATGCTGAATGCCCTCTCTGGCCCGGCTTAAATTAGAAAGGGTAGCTTTTTCAGAAATAGAGCCCGGCCGGTTAACCAAGAAAGCAGAAATTAAAGCCAGGATGATGGACAAAATAACTAAAATAATTGTCAGGCGCAGCAGGCGCTGTTCATGGCCTTTTAAGGCTTCAGGCCAGAACCGTAAGCTTGACCGGCGGCTCATTTAACGCCTCTCCGCCCTAATTTCTTTTATGATAAATTTGGTAGCCTGGTTTCCCGGTTGCTCGTTGACCGGTGTCAGATAAAAATAAAGCCAGAAAAGATATTTGCGCCCGGTAGCTTTATCAATAAAAGACCAGCGGGCCTGAATAATCATTCCCCGGCGATCGGGCACAATTTGATTGGTCGGGTCAAGGATAAATTCGACAGTTGAGGTTCTGTCCAGGACGCCTGTCAGCAGGAGCAAACTTTGAGCAGGAGAAAAGCAATCAGAAATCTGGATTGGTTCCGGTAAAGTAATCAGCGTTGGTGAATCCGAGGAAATCAAAACAGGTAGCAAGGCAGGATTATTCTGCAAAAAGCACCTGTCCAGTGTCACCGTGAACTGGGATAGAACAGCCAGAATAAAACTTACAACACCGGTCAGAACATAACTCACTTTTTCCTGGCTTTTTTGATATTAACTATATCTATGTCGCGCTGGGAGTGAGGCCTGATAAAGATTTTTATAGCCTATTGAGCCTTTTCTTCTGTTTTTTGTTCTTCCTGTTTTTGTTCTTCCTGCAAGGCGCTCGTTTCAGCTTCCAGCTTTTTCTGCCTGATAGAATCTTTAATGCTCGAGACTCCAGCTACTATAGCTATCAAGCCGCCGAAAAATAGAATGGGCGGAATGAAGCCAAAAACCAGCTGGCAGAATTCACGCCACCAGACAAAAATTACCAGATAGAGACCAGCCACCATGGCCACTATGCCGAAAAAGATGGCAAGATACTTACCCATGTAGTTCCTCCCTTCTCTTAAACATTGGCTTGTACTTTCGCTCTAAATTTTATCAAGTATTCTAATACTAATCAACAGATTTTATATTCTACTATTTTCTTGAACTGTCTGGTCAGAATAATAATCAATATGGACATGAGCTACTGAGTTTGATTGACGGCAAGTATTAGTCTTCTGACCTCTCTCCCGAAGTTTCAGACTGACGATTGCAATCTGGCCGCTTGCTAATTAATATAAATCCAGTGGTAGAAAGAAAAAATGAAGACTAAATTGGTTATTTTTGACCTGGATGGAACCCTGGTTGAAAATAATTACGATTGGGCTGCTATCAGACAAGAACTGGGCTTGAACAGCGGATCAATTCTGGCTTATCTTGATAGCTTACCTGAACCAGACAGATCTCAAAAATATGCTATCCTCGAAGCTCATGAACATCGGCAGACAGAACTGGCCAGGCTCAGGCCGGGGACTGAAGCCTTCCTTGAGTGGCTGACCAGTCGCGGGATCAAGACGGCTCTTGTTACCAATAATAATCTGGAAAATACCAGGCGCCTGCTGGAGCGTTTCCAGTTGACCTTTGATCTCACTTTGACCAGGGAAAGCGGGCTCTATAAGCCCGGTGCGGCTCCATTTCTCAGAGTTATGGAGCAGCTTAAGGTCAAACCAGATGAAACTGTGGCTGTTGGCGATACTCATTATGACTTACAGGCAGCCAGGGAAGCCGGTCTGGCCAGAGTTTTTATTCTAAAGGGTCCTATGACACCGCCTAATCTGGATGGGGCAACCTTTGTTTCTTCCTATGAAGAAATAAAGCCTTATCTTGAAGAAAGATGACCACAGGCCAGAATATAAAATGATAGCCAGTAAAATCTCCCTGCGGTAACTCAATTATTTTCAGCCTGATAGACGATATTTCCACCGACTATCGTATAAATGACAGGTACAGTTAAAATAGCTTTTGGCTCAAGGCTGAAAATATCCAGACCAAAAACAGTCAGGTCGGCCAGTTTACCGGGCTCGAGTGTCCCTTTTAAATTTTCCTCAAACGAGGCGTAGGCTGAGCCAGAGGTGAAACATTCGATGGCTTCGGCCAGAGTGAGTGTTTGCTCTGGAAACCAACCGCCCTCCGGGAAGTCATGTTCAATATTCTTACGGGTCACAGCTGAATACAGCCCGCGGCGCGGATCAAGGGGCTCTACTGGCCAATCAGAGCCAAAGGCCAGTCTGGCTCCGCTCTCCAGAAGAGATTTCCAGGCATAAGCATACTTTGATCTCTCCTGGCCTATTCTCTGCTCGCAGAAACGCATGTCGGTCGTGCAGTGAGTTGGTTGCATGGAGGCAATTACCCCGAGTTCCTTAAATTTCTTAATGTCTTCAGGCTTAATGATTTGAGCATGTTCTATCCGATAACGCAGGTTTTTCTGACCATACTTTTTCTCCGCCTTTTCTATCGCCTTGAGGACCCAGTTAACTCCCTTGTCTCCGATAGCGTGAGTGCCGACCTGAAAGCCATTGGCATAAGCCCGATCTATCAATTCATCAAATTCTTGCTCTGAATACTGCGCCAGTCCTGATTGCTCTGGAGCATCGGCATAAGGTTCAAACATCAAGGCTGTACCCGAACCAAGGGTTCCATCAATAAAGGCTTTGAGAAAACCTATTTTTAAAAACTCATCGCCCTGTCCCGGCCTGAGGCCCAGTTTCAGACATTGGTCTATTTCTTCAACAGGCAACCAGGCATAGATTCTAAGGGTTAGCCGGCCTTCTTCTTTAAGCTTTTTATAAATTTCCAGTTCTTTAAGATCAGTTGAAGCGTGAACCCCGGTCAAGCCCAGCCGGCGGGCATGATCCAGCGCCCTCAGGATGTCTTCTTCCGGGGAAGATTTGATCGACGGCTCGATCTTGATCAGATTCATCGCTGATTCTTTTAAAATGCCAGTTGGCTCGCCACTGGCCTTATCTCTGACGATTTCTCCTCCAAAGGGGTCCGGTGTGCGGCTATCAATGCCCGATAACTTCAGGGCCAGGGTGTTAAGCCAGGCTGAATGCCCATCGACGCGACGGATGATGACCGGATTGTCAGGAGAGACTTTATCGAGCTCTGACCGATCAGGCCATTTCTGGCCTGGAAACAGGGTGTGATCGTAGTCGCGACCAAAAATCGGTGTTCCTGGTGGCAGTTCTTTAATTCTGGCTGCTATCATTTGCTGAACTTTTTCAACCGAATCAACGCCTCGGAAACTCAGCTCGATGAGTGATTGGCCGCCAGAAGAGAAGTGGGTATGGGCATCGATTAAACCCGGAATAGCCACTCCTCCTGCCAGCTCAATTATCCTGGTCTCGGGCTCAGCATAGCGGTTAATTTCTTCCCGGCTGCCTATAGCCAGAATTTTGTCACCGCCGACAGCCAGGGCCTCGACGAAAGGTTGTGAATTACGGCCGGTGAAAATTTTCCCGGTTATTATCAGGTCAGCTTTTCCAGACGGGGCCGGCCGGCAGGTTAGACTGGCCAGAGTCAGAATGCTAATTAGCAGAGCAGGCAGTAACAGCCCTTTTAAAACCCTCTTTGAGGTCATTATATTTCTCCTTTTGAAAACTGCCTCAATTATACTACCGATGTTTATTATTGCAATCAATTGTCCGGTTAGCTATTGATTTTCGCGGGCAGTTGGAGAAAAATAAAAGGCAAACAGGATCAAATTTTCAGAAGGAAGATAAAAATGAAAGAAAGTAAACTTCTTTTAATCCCGGGGCCAACGCCGGTTGATAGCCGGATTCTGGAAGTTTTATCCAGGCCCACTGTCTCTCATCTCAGTCCGGAAACAGTAGGAGCGTTGAGCGGGGCGGTAGAGAATATGAAGAAAATCGTCAGGACTAAGGATGGTCAACCCTTTATCCTGGCCGGGGCTGGAACACTGGCTATGGAGATAGCTTTATTGAACATCACCGCTGACTCTGATCACCTGCTGATTCTATCTCAGGGATTCTTCGGTCAGCGAATGGCAGAAATTGCGGAGGCGTTTGATCTGAAATATCGCTTACTCCAGAGTCCCTGGGGGAAGGTGGTTGGTGCCGATGAGCTGAGGAGTGAACTCAAAAAACACAAATATGAGGTGGTGGTTTGTACCCATGTTGACACAGCCACCGGTAGCTGTGCCCCGGTTGAGCTCTATGCTGAGGTTATAAGAGAGGAGGCGCCTGACGCCCTGCTGGTGGTGGATGGGGTTTGCGCCACGGGAGGAATTGAAGAGAATCTTGACAGCTGGGGGATTGATGTTATTTTAACCGCCGCTCAGAAATGTCTGGGTGCTCCTCCAGGACTGGCCATAGATGTTTTCTCAACAAGGGCGCTGGAAAAGAGGAAGAAACTGCCGAAGGTTAAGGCTTATTATGCTGATATCCTGCGCTGGCTGCCGGTGATGGAAAATCCGAAAAAATATTTTTCCACCCCGGCCGTCAATGAAATCAGAGCGTTTTATGAAGCTACCCATCTTGTCCTGGAAGAAGGACTGGAAAAGCGTTTCGAAAGGCACGAACGTTATGCCTCGGCCATCAGAAGCGGCCTCAGATCGCTTGGGTTTTCAATCTACACGGACGAAACCTGCCTGGCCTCGACCCTATCTGTAGTGAGTTATCCGGAAGGAATAGAAGATCAGAGTTTCAGACAGAAGCTGGATGAATTTGGAGTGGTGGTGGCCGGTGGACTCGGGCCAACTGCTGGACAGGTTTTCCGGCTGGGTCATATGGGTAATTTAACCAGGGCAGATATTATTTTTGCCTTCGATGCTCTGGAGAAAACGTTGCTGGCCCTGGGCGGGGAGGTTTCTCTGGGGGATGGTGTGGAAACAGTCAGATCTCTTCTGATAAAATAAACTGCCGTGATTTAGGATTCTTTATCTGCTCAGACTCAGTCCAAATCTAATGTAAAGAGGCAACAGATGAAAAAAGAAGTGTATTTTATAGAAGCCAGCCGGGAAGAGGGACCAGAAGTTATTGCCAGGAAAGCTCTGGCGATTTATCGCGCCCTCGGTTTTAACGAAAGAATAGAAGCGGAAGATTTCGTCGCTTTAAAAATTCATTTTGGTGAAAAAAATAATACCGGTCATATTAAACCTCAATGGCTGACCGGGATTATTAATGATGTTTTGAAGAAGAGTGAGCGGGCGTTTTTGTCCGACAGCAACACTCTTTATGTTGGTCGTCGGTCAAATTCGGTTGATCACCTTCGGCTGGCCTGGGAACACGGCTTCCGACAGGAAATAGTCAAAATTCCGGTAATTATTGCTGATGGTCTGGTTGGCCGGGAAAAAGTAGAACTTAAAGTCGATGGGAGCCGGGTTCAAAGCTCACGGATTGCCAGTGCTTTTCTCAGTTCACAGGTCATGATTTGCTTATCTCATGTTACCGGGCATGTTCAAACCGGGGTGGGGGCGGCCATTAAAAATCTCGGGATGGGCTGTGCTTCGAGAGCCGGCAAACTGGATCAGCATTCGGTTGTCCACCCCCGGGTTAGTGCCAGACAGTGCCGGAATTGTGGAGTCTGTCTTGATTATTGTCCGGCTGAAGCCATCAGGCAAACAAGAGATCAGGCTATCATTGATGATGAAAAATGCATTGGCTGCGGCGAGTGCCTGGTTGTCTGCCGCTTTGGAGCCATCAAGATGAAATGGGATGAGGATTCCCGGCGTCTGCAAGAAAAAATGGCTGAATATGCACTGGCGGTCAAAAGTCATTTCGGGGACAAAATATCTTTTATCAATTTTATCCTCCAGGTTACCAAGGATTGTGATTGTATGGCCAGGAACCAGGCCGGAGTGGTTCGCGATATCGGGATAGCCGGTTCATTGGATCCAGTAGCTTTAGATCGGGCTTCTATTGACCTGGTCAATCAGGCTGCTGGTAAAGATGCTTTCCGTCAGGGTTATAACCTTGACTGGTCAATTCAGCTGGCCCACGGGGAAAAAATAGGACTTGGTTCACAGGATTATCAACTGGTTGAGATTAAAGAGCGTTGATTTCGGCAGCTGTCACCCTGTGAGCTGGTCAGTGGGGCTAAATTATAATTGTAGGGGCCCAACAGGGAAGTTCCTCTCTATTGTTGATTTTTCTTCGACGGGCAACGTCCACTAAAGAATTAACTGGCAGTTAAACGTAATAGAGTTGCCTCATAGACGTCCAGATCTGAGTCTGTATATAGAACGAAGCGGATTCTTTTGACCCATTTAAGCCGGGGCACCATCTCCAGCACAGTTTTCAGAGCAATGCTGGTAGCTTTTTCCAGAGGGAAACGGAAGAAACCGGTGGATATAGCCGGAAAGGCGATAGATTCAATCTGGTGTTCTTCAGCCAGCTCCAGAGCACGGCGATAACAGCTGGCCAGAAGTTCATTGGCCGGTTCATCGACTCCATAAACAGGGCCAAGGCAATGGATGACATATTTATTGGGGAGGTTATGTCCGCCGGTAATAACCGCCTCGCCTGGTTCAATCGGGGCTAATGGTCGGCATTCTTCTTCCAGACCAGGGCCGGCGGCTTCATGGATAGCTCCAGCTGCCCCACCGCCGGGCTGCAAATGAGCATTAGCCGGGTTAACAACGGCCATAACATCTGGCTGGTTGGCAATATTGCCCTTAACACACTCTATAATGACACCGGAAATTTCTTTTTGCATCTTTCCATTCCCTCCTTAAGATTAAAACGTTTTACCCTTCTGGAAGTTACAGCCAGAATATAAATTTATCCATTTAAAAATTCAAGATAAATTTAACCAGCTTCAGGTGCTACCGGCTAATAGCAAAAGTGAGACTGACCCCACTCTGAGGTAACGGGATTTAGTATTCTCTGGCACTTTATAGAAGAACCGCTGAAAATATAATATAATGCTGAAAAAATGAGTGCCGAATAATAACAAGAATGGCCTGGAAACAGGAGGGAAAATCATGGAAAGAATATTAAATCGGACAAAAGGACAGGGAATTATACTTCTGGCTTTGATAGTTTTGTGTTTGCTTTTACCTGAAAACGGGCAGGCTCAGCCCGCCGGAAAAGTGCAGGAAGGGCTGAAATTTTCGAGTCAGATCCTCGGCCAGGAAGTCAGATATACCGTTTATCTTCCCCCTGATTATGACACCTCTAACCGACGCTATCCCGTTGTCTATCTTCTTCATGGCTATACAGATAACGATATGGCCTGGGTTCAGTTTGGCCAGGTAAATCTGATCGTGGATAGAGCTATTGCTTCCGGTGAGCTACCGCCGATAATAATTGTCATGCCGGATGGGGGAGTTAGCTGGTACATCAATGATTATCAGGGCAAGGTGCGTTATGAAGACATGTTCTGTCAGGAACTCATACCTTATATTGATTCTAATTATCGTACCAGAGCAGCCAGAGAGTTTCGAGGAGTGGCCGGTTTATCAATGGGCGGGTGGGGAACCTTAATTTACGGTTTGCGCCATCCCGATCTGTTCGCGGCCGCGGCTGCCTTCAGCGCAGCTGTCTGGACAGATGAAGAAATAATCGCTACCGATGACAAGACTTATGAGCAAATCTTTGCCCGGCTTTATGGTCCTGGACTTAAAGGCCGGGAGCGGCTGACCCCTCATTTCCAGAGTTACAATCCCCTTCAGCTGGTTAAAATGTTACCAGTTGATAAAATAAAACAGGTCAGGTTTTATTTAGATTGCGGTGATGATGATTTTCTTTATAAAGGCAACGCTGCTCTTCATGTGGCTATGCGCGATCGTAAGATTCCTCATGAAGCCAGGATGAGGGATGGCGGTCATACCTGGAGCTACTGGCGAACAGGCATTCTGGATGGTTTGAAGTTTATCAGTGCCAGCTTTAGCCGGTAAACCGTTCCCCGCTGGCCTTCGTTGTGTCAGAGCTGGCCCGGGGCTTTTAAAATCAAAAACTTTTTTCTTAACCACGGAGAAGATATAGCCCGGGGAAGCCAATAATTTTAAAAAAAATTTTGCTTCTCTGGCTTTCAATCAGGTAAAATGAGATAACTTTTTGACCGGTATGGAAACAGATGGAAAAACGAAGTTTTAAACTGCCTCATACGCTGGTTTTAATTTACTGGTTGGTCATCCTGGTTTATGTCCTGGCTTTAATTCTGCCATCAGGCGAGTTCCAGCGGACTGAAAAAACCGTTCAGGGTCAGACCAGGCTGATGACGGTCCCCGGGACCTACCACCAGGTCGAAAAGAAATGGCTGGGACCGGAATGGCTGCTGATTGCCCCTATTCGGGGCTTTGAGGATGCTTCTTTAATTATTATTTTGATTTTTATTTTTGGTGGGACCTTTGGCATTCTAACCAGATCCGGTGCGATTGATGCGGGCATTCGTCGCCTGGCCGATTTTTTTGGTCGGAACCCCAGACTAAGAATTATGGTCATACCTGTCTTAATGTTAGTCTTCTCCCTGGCAGGCAGTGTTTATGGTATGGCTGAAGAGTCCATTCCTTTTGTCCTGATTTTTATTCCTTTTGCTCTTTCTCTTGGCTATGATTCAATTGTCGGAGTGGCTATTCCTTTTTTAGGCTCGGCTGTTGGCTTTGCTGCCGCTTTTTTTAATCCCTTTACGGTTGGTATCGCTCAGGGACTGGCTGAACTGCCTCTCTACTCGGGGCTCGCTTACCGGCTTATCCTGTGGTTTATCATGACGGCGGTGGGAATTGCCTTTGTGATGGTTTATGCTGAGAAAATCAGGAAAAATCCAGAGCTCAGCCCGGTCTATGATCTTGACCGGGAGCGTCTTCTACAGCAGGCGAATTCGACCCAGAAATCAGAGTGGGGGACCGCTGAGAAATTGATTATCGCCACCCTTTTCGGGGGAATTGGCTTTCTAATTTATGGTATTCTGGCTAAAGGCTGGTATATGGAGGAAATTGCTGCCCTTTTTCTGGCTATTGGTCTCGTCTCAGGTTTTCTGGCCAGAATGAAGGCCTCAACCATAGCTATAAATTTCCTGGATGGGGCCAAAGACATGATGAATGTGTCGCTTATTATTGCCTGCGGGAGGGCTGTCCTGATTATCTTAAGAGAAGCAGCTGTCCTTGATACCATGCTCCAGGGAGCAGCTAATCTCATTGCTGGAGTCCCTTCGATTTTGACTGCCCAGGTGATATTCCTCGTTCAGGCTGTCATCAATTTCTTCGTTCACTCTGGCACAGCTCAGGCTGCCCTGACCATGCCCATCATAGCGCCACTCAGTGATCTGATAGGTATCACCCGGCAAACCTCGGTTCTGGCTTTCCAGCTGTGTGAAGTCATCAATCCAGTTCTGCCAACATCAGCTGTCACCATGGGAGTGCTGGGTGTAGCCAGGATACCCTGGGAAAAATGGGCAAAATGGTTCCTCCCGCTGATGCTGATTCTATCGGTATTAAGTCTGCTGGCTTTAATCCCGCCGGTTCTGTTTAAGTGGGGTCCGTTTTGAACCAAATTCTGAATTAAGACCGGGCTGGCCCAGCTCCTTTTGTCAGCGGTGTCAATTCAGAGAAAGAGTAGAACATTCAGATTGGATATATCTGACCCAAGCAGCGCCTGATAATATGGTCAGATCAGACTTTCGATCTGATCAGGGAAATGCCGCAAACCCCACATCAATTTGACACACAGAGACTCCAGGCTTTCTTCGTGGCCCTCAATTGCTCCCAGTTCTAAAGCCTTTCGGCCAACTTCGTATAAAGGCATCAGCGTCCTGCCATGAAGACACTGGGAGGTAACGATAACCGGAAGATTTCTTTCTCTGGCTTTCCGGAAAAAATTCTCAAAGCCATAAGGAATATTGCCGGTACCGTAAGCTCTGATGATCAAACCCTTTAACTTCTGATCAGCAAGAAGAAGTTCCAGACCATGGGGGTCACAGCCCGGACTCAGGGTATAAACAAAAATGTTGGGCTCAAAGCCAGGCCTGATTTCGACTTGATGGGGTTCCCTGTTTCTCTTCTTAACCCAGTCTTTTATTTTAATATCTATGGCAATCTCACCAGCATCTTCGCTGTTGACACTCAAAAAGGCATCCAGTTTCGATTCAGAAGCCTTGCTGGCCCTTGAGCCCAGAATTATTCTTTCATCGAAGACAATAAATACTCCTGAAATATCCATAATGGCCACCCGGAAGGCATTGACCAGATTGCGGCGAGCATCGCTTTCGATTTTTTCACCGGGAATCTGACTGCCGGTGAGGACAACCGGCTTTCCCAGCCCAATAATCGCCAGGCTGAGGGCAGAAGCGGTGTAGGCCATAGTATCCGTCCCGTGAGTGATAACAAACCCATCATAATCCTGGTATTTAGCCTTTATTTGGTAAAGCATTTTGTCCCAGTCAGCAGGGGTGATATTGGTGCTGTCGATATTAGCGATGAATTCAATATCATAGTCAGCGATAGTGCTGAGTCTTGGCTCAACATTCTGGAGAATACTAATGGCCGAATCCTGGCTATCAGGGACAGCCAGCGATCCGTCTTCTTTTTCTTCCATGACGATTGTCCCCCCACAAAATAGAATTAATACTTTCTTTTTATCTTCCATCTTAATTCTCCCCATGAACAGCCATGATTGGTGATTTTAGCATTTTTTCGGCTAAGGAAGTTAAAAACTCTTAGGCTAAGGTCATTTTGAGAACAGGTGGGAGTTGAATAAATTAGAAATTTTGCCTATTATCATTTTGATAAAAGCCTGACTGAGTTTGGGCTTTTTTGAGTCAGGGACATAAAGAGGAAGATCTTTAACCTGGCTCTGGTCTCCAAAAAGAAGCGATCTGCCCGGTTAACAGGGATAAATGAACAGAGCAATAAAGAACATAATTATAAAAAGATTAAGGTCAGGAGGTCAGGATGAAATTTAAAACCAGGCTTATCATTTCTGTCTTGCTTATCGGACTGGTAATCTGGCCGCTGGCGGCTCTGGCCGATGAAGGGATGTGGATGCCGCATCAAATGAAGATGCTTAACCTTGAACAGCTCGGGCTGAAAATGAATCCTGATGACCTCTACCGGCTGGATGGCACAGGTCTAATGAGCGCGGTGGTCAACCTGGGAGGAGGAACAGGTGAGTTTGTCAGCCCCGAGGGGCTAATTCTTACCAATCATCATGTTGCTTTTGGGGCTGTACAGAGGGCAGCCAGCAAAGAGAACGATTATATTACTTATGGTTTTCTGGCTCGCAAGCGAAGCGAGGAAATCCCGGCTCAGGGTTATACCGCTGACATTCTCCTCGGCTATGAAGAAGTGACTGGCCGGGTTTTAGCTAAAGTCAAACCGAAAATGACCCCGGCCCAAAAATACGAAGCAATAGAAAAAGCGGTCAATCAAATTATAGCTGAAGCAGAAAAACAGGGACCTGATATCCGGGCCAGCGTGGCCTCCATGTACAGTGGCAACCAGTATTTTTTATTTCGCTTTAAAAGGATCAAAGATATCCGGATAGTTTATGTTCCGCCTCTCGATCTGGGCAATTTTGGCGGGGAAGTTGACAACTGGATCTGGCCACGCCATACCTGCGATTTTTCTTTCTTGCGGGCCTATGTTTCGAAGGAAGGAGTAGGTGTTGACTATAGCCCGGATAATGTTCCCTACCAACCGAAAGTCTTCTTAAAGCTGTCGCCAGAAGGGGTTAAGGAAGGCGACTTTACTTTTGTGATGGGTTATCCTGGCCGGACTTACCGGAATTATACGGCCGCTGAAATTGAGTCTGATTTAAATTCCATGGTCAAGAGGATTGACGAATATAAAGATATTATTAAATTCATTGAGACAGCCAGCAAAGGTAATAAAGAAACTGAAATTCGCTACGCCAGTATGCTCAAAGGTCTTTATAATTCACTTAAAAATATGGAAGGTAAAGTCGAGGGTATGAAGAAGATTGATTTAATCGTCAGGAAGAAAGAACAGGAAAAGGAATTTATCAACTGGGTCAATTCTTCACCTGACAGGCAGAAAAAATATGGCCAGGTTCTGGATCAGATGGCTGAATTTATGAAACGCTATGAAAATTATGCAGCCAAAAATGAACTTCTAAGCAGTATAATGAGCCCTTATTTTGGCTCGACCCTTTTATCTCAAGCCTACACGATTTACCGGACTGTTCTGGAGAGACAGAAACCCGATAAAGATCGGGAACTTGCCTATCAGGATAGGAATCTTCCCTATATCAAGCAGCGGATTCAACTGGCTGAACGTGGTTACGTTTTTGATACCGACCGAGAATTCTTCAAACATCAGCTGAAAAAAATGATGGGCCTGCCGCCTGAAAAAATTCCGGCCGTTTTCCGGCCATTAATTGCTCAAGGTTCGGAAAAAGCAATTGAAGAATATGTCGATAATCTCTATCAAAAAACCCAGCTTGGATCGTCCGAAAAGAGACTGGCCTTACTTGAGCTTAAGCCAGCTGAACTGCTTAAGACTAATGATCCTTTTATCCTGCTCGCAGCTGAACTGGAAAAGGAGCTAAAGGTGGTTCGCGAAGAAAGCAAAGCCTGGAATCAGCAAAGGCAGGACCTGAAGAAGGCTTATGAGGCTGCCCTGCTCGAAATGAAGGGTGGTAAGCTCGCACCTGACGCCAACAGTACTATTCGCTTTACTTATGGCCTGGTCGAAGGCTATATCCCGCGAGATGCGGTTGTTTATAAACCGATTACGACTTTAAAGGGAGTCATGGAAAAAGAGACCGGAGTCGAACCCTTCCGTGTTCCTGACAGGTTAAAACAGCTCTACCAGCAACGTGATTTCGGCCGTTATGAAGATCCGATCCTGAAGGATGTTCCAGCCTGCTTTCTTAATACCACCAATGTGACCGGCGGTAATTCCGGTTCGCCCACACTTAATGCAAAAGGAGAGCAGGTGGGGATTATCTTTGATATGACTTATGAGAGTGTGATCGGTGATTATTTTATTATTCCGGAATGGCAACGATCGATCAGTGTTGATATCAGATATGTTCTTTTTATTACGGAAAAATTTTCCGGTGCTACCAATGTCATGAAGGAGCTCGGTTTTTAGCAGCCCAAAAGACGTTCATCTGGCTAAAAAGATGCTATTATTTAAGCCCGGGGCCCGGGTTGAACCGGGTCCCAGGCTTATTTTTCAGCTTGCCTGAAACAGGTGGAGATTAAAATATTCATGCTGGCAGTTGAAGGTTTGTCTAAAAGTTATGGCCGGCAAATTTTGCTGGATAAAGTCAGTTTTCGTCTCAATCGTGGTGAGCGGCTGGGAGTAGTGGGCCGAAATGGTCACGGCAAAACAACCCTTTTTCGTCTCCTGGCTGGCCTGGAAGAGCCAGATGAGGGCCGGATCATAATTCCTAAGAATTACCGGATTGGTTATTTACAGCAGGAACCTGACTTTAAAAATTCCACAGTTTTAGAGGAAGCCAGCCGCGGCCTGACCAGCCCGGGGCCCGATCAGATGTGGCGCGTAGAAAAAGTGCTGAGCGGCCTGGGCTTTTCATCTTCTGAATTTCAGCTGAATCCTTTTCAGTTATCTGGCGGTTATCAGGTCAGGTTAAATCTGGCCAGGCTTCTTTTGACTGACTATGACCTGCTGCTTCTGGATGAACCAAACAATTATCTGGATATTACTTCCATTCGCTGGCTGGAAAAGTTCCTGCTCAGCTGGCCGGGAGAATTGATGCTCATCACTCATGATCGGAGTTTTATGGACAGGATAGCCACTCATATTCTTGGCCTTCATCGTCATAAGGTCAGAAAAATCGAAGGAAATACTGAAAAGTACTATAACCAGATTGCTCAAGAAGAAGAGGTTTATGAAAAGACACGGGTTAATGATGAGCGGAAACGCAAGGAAATGGAGATTTTCATTAACCGCTTCCGGGCCAAAGCCCGTCTGGCCGGCCTGGTCCAGTCCCGCTTGAAGTACATAGAAAAAATGGGTAAAAGAGAAAAACTCGAAAAGATAAAAAATATGGAATTTGCTTTTCAGGAAAAACCCTTTCACCATAAATATGCTCTTAGTCTGGAGGGAGTGAGCTTTGCTTATCGTCCCGAAAAACCAATCATTGAGAAACTTAGTTTTCAGATTGGAGCTCGAGATCGGGTTATGGTCGTCGGGCGTAATGGACGCGGTAAGACGACCCTGCTTAAAGTGATGGCCGGACTTCTTAAGCCTCAGGCCGGCCAGGTAACTTACGCCAGGTCGGTGGAGGTTGGCTATTATGAGCAGGGATATGCAGAGGAAATGAATAATGAGAATACAGTTCTCGAAGAGATCTCTCTGGCCAATCCTCGGCTTGAACCAGCCCGTGTTAGGCAGATTGCTGCTACCTTGATGTTTGAAGGTGATGAGGCTTTGAAACCAATCAAAGTACTGTCGGGAGGCGAGAAGAGCCGCCTGCTTCTGGGCAAAATACTGGCCAGACCGGTCAATTTGCTGTTGCTGGATGAGCCCACCAACCATCTTGATCTGGAGTCGAGCGATGCCTTACTGGCTGCCCTGGATAATTTTGAGGGGGCGGTGGTTATGGTTACTCATAATGAGATGTATCTGCGGGCTCTGGCCGAGCGGCTGGTTGTTTTTCAGGACAATAAAATAGAGGTTTTTGAAGGCGACTATGAGAGTTTCTTACAAAAAGTTGGCTGGAGCGAAGAACAAGTCGAAACAGACGCTGACCGTGAAGCCGGGCGGCGAAACAGCCAGAATGGTTCAGCAATTGCTGACCTGGCCAGCCAGCTTTCAGGGGAAGCAATGAAGGCCGAGCTGATCATAGAGGGATCTCCTTTCCGCTTTAAGCTCTCTCCCCGTGAGCTGAGAAAACTTCGGTCAGAAGTCATTATCGAAAAATCGCGCAGCTTAAAACCACTGGAAGAAAGAGTCAATGAGCTTGAAGGCAACATTGAAGAAACTGAAGGGAAAATCGGCCAGCTAACTCAGAAGATAATCGAGGCTTCGGTTGAGGGCAGCGGTCAGGAGATAGTCCGCCTCTCCCGAGACCTTGATCTCCATCGCCACCACCTTGATTCACTTTATGAGGAGTATATTCAGGTTTATCAGGAGTATGAAGAGAAAAGACAGATATTTGAGAGAAGGCTGGATGAACTGGAAAAAATGTCATCCTGAAAACAGCTGGATGCTCTTCTGAGCGGAGATAACTTCTTATTTTCCTTTTAATTTAACTCAGGTATAATATTGCCTTAAAGAAGAATCCCTTATGCAGAAATCTTAATTTCTGCCCAGAAGTATCCGATTTTTAACGGCGGAGATAAAGGTTTAAGGATTGGAATAGCTGAGTATGAATTCTGAGTCAAAAGAGTCTGGAGAGAAATATCGTCAGACGGGTTTTCAATCTTTTTTCCAGGGCAGACCTGATTTCCACTTAAACTGTAGAACCGTAACTGGAATTTTATATTTAGCTTTCTTTTTGATTCTGGCCACTTTTTGCTTAATGAGCTTCTCAGCTTGTAAATCCGGTTCTAAGCAAAACGAGATTGTCATTGCTGGCTCAACCAGTATCCAGCCTTTCGCTGATGAATGGGCTGAGCTTTTCATGAAAAAAAATTCAAAGGTGACAATTAATGTTCAAGGGGGTGGTTCAAGCGGTGGCATCATGGCGGTCAAAGAGGGAACAGCTCAGATCGGAATGTCGTCGAGGGAGCTAAAAGAGGATGAAAAGGATTTGATTGAAATCACGGTAGCTTATGACGGCCTGGCCATTATTGTCCATCCTGCCAATCCTGTTGATAATCTGAGCCTGGAGCAGGTTAGAAGCATTTTTGCCGGGGAAATAACCAACTGGAAAGTTCTTAATGGTAACGATAAGGCCATAACGGTAGTGGTCAGGGAAGAAGGATCAGGCACACGTGGAGCTTTTCAGGAAATGGTCATGGGCTCAAGGAGAATCACTAAAAAGGCTATTGTAGAAGATTCCAATGGAGTGGTCAGGGAAATTGTTAGCCGTGACAGCAATTCAATAGGCTTCATATCTCTTGGTCTGGTAGATCATAGGGTAAAGGCAATTGCCCTCGACGGCCTTCAGCCATCAGAAGAAGCCATTATTCAGGGGCATTACCATCTTCGACGGCCGTTTTTATTTTTGGTCAGGGAAGAACCACAAGGTCTTATTAAAGAATTTATAGACTTTGTGTTATCAGCTGACATACAGTCTATGTTACCGCAGGAGGGACTTATTCCTGTTAAAACGATTGCGACTGAAGAAAGTTTCCAGGACTAAGGGAATAAGATGATGAGCAAGTCCAAACCCGATGACCGGTTAATTAAGCTCAGTCTGCTGATGGTAGCTCTTACTGCCATCACAGTTCTGGCTGTCATTACGATTTTTATTTTTGAGCAGGGTTTGCCCATCATGCTGAAATATGGTCTGAAAAACTTTCTTTTTGGCCAGGACTGGTATCCATCTGAAAAAAGCTTCGGTCTGCTGCCCATGATTGTGGGCTCGCTTCTGGTCACCCTGGGAGCTCTGTTGATCGGTGTTCCTTTAGGGCTGGCCAGTGCTATTTTTTTGACAGAGTTTTCGAGCCGCCGGCTCTCGCGTTTTTTAAAACCAGTCATTGAATTGCTGGCCGGCATTCCTTCTGTTGTTTATGGCTTTCTGGGTCTGATGTTTCTGGTGCCTTTTATCCGGGAAAATCTGGGCGGTCCGGGCCTATCGGTTCTGGCCGCTTCAATTATTCTCGGTATTATGATTTTGCCCACAATTATCAGCATTTCCATTGACTCCATCAGGGCTGTTCCTGACTCTTACCGGGAAGGCTCGATCGCCCTGGGAGCGACTAAGTGGCAGACGGTCAGGATGGTGGTGTTACCAGCTGCCCGTTCTGGTCTGGTAGCGGGGATTATTCTGGGCATGGGAAGGGCCATTGGCGAAACCATGGCAGTTATTATGGTTGCTGGCAATGCGGCCGATCTACCTGCCTCCTGGCTGGCTCCGGTCAGAACCCTAACTTCAAACATTGCTCTGGAAATGGCCTATGCCAGCGGTGAGCACCGTCAGGCGTTGTTTGCGACCGGAGTTGTTCTTTTTGTTATTATAATGATCCTGAATTTCCTGGCCAATCTGGCCGCCAGAAAACAATCTGGAAGATAATAGGGGGAAAAGTGACGAGAAAATTCAGGCTAAGACCGAGAGCCGAACAAAAAGTTGTCCAATTTTTTCTCTATTTGTTGACCTCTCTGGCCATTCTGGTCCTGGTGTTTATTCTGGTTGTTATCCTGAAAAATGGTTTGCCTCAACTCAGCCTGGAATTCCTGACCAAAAATCCTGTTCATATGGGGAAAGAGGGCGGCATCTTCTCAACCATTGTCGCTACTATTTATCTTACTTTTATTGCTTTGCTGGTCGCCACACCCCTGGGAGTAGGCACGGCTATTTATCTGACCGAATATACCTTTGAAGGGAAAATCACCAGGATTATCAGGTTTGGAGCTGAATGTCTGGCCGGCATTCCTTCCATCATCTTTGGCCTTTTTGGCTTTATTCTTTTTGTCAACAAGCTAAAATTTGGCTGGTCAATTTTGAGCGGTGGTTTGACCCTGGCTTTTATGGTCCTTCCAACCATTATCAGGACCAGCGAGGAGGCGATTAAGAGTGTCCCGGCTGCTTATCGTCTGGTCAGCTATTCTCTCGGTAGCACCAGGTGGCAAACCGTGACCAGGGTTGTCCTGCCCTCGGCAGCTCCAGGCATTGTCACCGGCGTGATTTTGAGTATAGGCCGGAGCATCGGAGAAACGGCGGCGGTAATCTTTACAGCTGGTAGCGCTCTCCATCTTCCCTCATCTATTTTTTCTTCAGCCAGAACCATGTCTGTTCATTTTTACATTCTGGCCAGGGAAGGTATTTCTATGTCCAAAGCTTATGGAACAGCGGCAGTTCTGGTTATTTCGATTCTTTTGATTAATATCGTGACTTACTATTTAATGGGCAAATATATAAGACAGTCATCGTCGGAATAAACAAAACTAATATAGCTCAGTAGTAACTGGAAAGTCAGGTAGGTAGAAGATGAAAGACATTGCTATCCAGGTCATAAATTTCAGCCATTTCTATGGCCAGCAGCCGAGTTTGAAGAATCTCAACCTGGACATTTACCGGAAAGAAATACTGGGCATTATCGGGCCAGCCAGGAGCGGTAAATCAACTTTTTTAACCTGCCTCAACCGATTAAATGATCTTGTTCCAGGCTCCAGGGTTTCGGGTAAGATCCTGGTTGATGGACTTGACATTTATCAGCCAGAGGTGGAAGTAGCCGCCCTGCGGCGGCGGCTGGGAATGGTTTTTGCCACGCCGGTTCCGCTGCCCATGAGCATTTACGATAACATCGCCTTTGGCCCCAGACTCCAGGGTCAAACTGATCGCCAGGAACTTGACCACCTAGTCGAGGATTGTCTGGAAAAAGCTGGCTTATGGGCAGAGGTTAAGGACCGCTTGAAAACCAGCGCTTTAAAGCTCTCCGGTGGGCAGCAACAGCGGCTGTGCCTGGCTCGTGTCCTGGCTCTTAAACCAGAGTATATTCTGCTGGACGAACCGACCTCAGGCCTTGATCCTATTTCCACCATGAAAATTGAGGATACACTGCTGCTGCTCAAAAAGGACTATACAATTGTTCTGGTGACTAACAATACCAAACAGGCTGCAAGGGTAGCCGATCGGACGGCTTTTTTCCTGATGGGCGAACTGGTAGAAGTGAATGAAACGGATATTATTTTTACCAGGCCCTCTGATAAACGGACGGAAAATTATATTGAGGGAAAATTCGGCTAAAAGTTAGAAAGGAGAAAATTAACTGCTACCAGGTAGCAGCAACGTTTAAATTATTTAAACCAAAATTAACCAAAAGCAAAAAAATGATTAATGCCACGGAGATAAAATAATAGAGCTAAGTGGTTAGAAAAATGAGAAGAGTCACAGGAAAGAATGAAGACCCGGAGGAAATAGAAAATGTCTGAACTGGTTACCTCTGAAAATATAATTGAGGTCAGGTCGCTTCAGGTTTTTTACGGTCTGTTTCAGGCGTTAAAGAACGTGAATATTGATATCCAGGCCAGAAAAATTACAGCTCTGATAGGTCCCTCTGGCTGCGGCAAATCAACTTTTCTCAGGACACTGAACCGCATGAATGACCTGATTGAAGGAAGTAGAACTGAAGGCCGGGTCATTTTTGACGGAAAAAATATTTTTGATGGAGATACGGATTTGCTGGAACTGAGGAGAAGAATCGGCATGGTTTTTCAGCGTCCTAATCCTTTTCCTCTTAGCATCTTTGATAATGTCACCTATGGACTCAGAGTTCACGGTCAGACGGATCGAACCTTAATGGAAGAAAGGCTTTTCCATAGCTTGCAGGCTGTCAATCTCTGGGATGAAATCAAAGACCGCCTGGAAGCCAATGCCTTGAGTTTGACTGGAGAACAACAGCAACGATTATGCATCGCCAGGGTTCTGGCGCTAGGACCCGAGGTGGTCTTGATGGACGAACCCTGTTCTGCTCTTGATCCTACCGCCACGGCTAAAATCGAAGATTTAATGTATCAGCTGAAACAAAAGTATACTATAATTATCGTCACTCATAATATGCAGCAGGCAGCCCGGGTCTCTGATTATACCGGTTATTTTTTACTGGGTGAGCTGGTTGAATTTGGCCAGACCGATCAAATTTTTACCAGTCCCAGGGATAGACGAACTGAAGATTATATCACCGGGAGGTTTGGCTGAAGAAGAGACAGGTGGTGTTAAAAGAAAATTGAGGAGAAATAAATGACCAGATATTTTGATGAGGAATTGTTAGAACTTAATAAAAAGATTCTGGAGATGAGTGGGGAAGTTGAAGACTCTATCGGGCTGTCGGTTCGAGCCCTCAGAGAGCTGAGTAGAAAACTGGCAGAAGCAGTTATTCAAGGAGATAGGCGCATAGATGATATGGAACTGGAAATAGAGGAGAAGTGCTTGAATATAATTGCGCTCTACCAGCCGGCGGCGGCTGACCTGCGGTTTGTGGTCATGTCGCTGAAAATAACAACCGATCTGGAAAGAATAGCTGACCTGGCTGTTGATATTGCCGAGCGAGTGCTAGAACTTGCTGACCAGCCGCTGCTCAAACCTTTAATTGACATTCCCAAGCTGGCTACTCTGGCTCAGGGCATGGTCCGGGATGTCATCAATTCCTTCGTCAATAAAGATACAGATCTGGCCCGCTCAGTCATTTTGAGAGATAATGAGGCTGATGAATTAAGGAATCTGGTTCAATCAGAACTGATAAATGATTATATGAAAAAAGACGCCACTACTGTTCCTCGGGCTATTCCTCTCCTGCTGGTGGCCAGGCATTTGGAGCGGATCTGCGATCACGCTACCAACATTGCTGAGGATGTCATCTACATGGTCAAAGCAGAAGTGGTCAAACATCGGCCAGAAAGTCTAAAATAATTCAGCCTGAAAACTGCTGTATTAATTGCGATGAGAGAAAAACTTAAAAATGATCATATCAAGGAATTCTCTGCTCTGGCCAGCCAAGCTGGCCCTGATTTTTATTCTTTTTTCCCCTTTCACCGCTATCACTCAGGAAAAGACCGACCAGGTACGGGTGGAAAAACCAGCTTATAAAGTGACCGTTAATGCAGTGACTCTGGCGGTAACAGTTCAGGATAATCGTGGGCGTTATATTAATAACCTGCAAGAAGAACATTTTATCATCTATGAGAATGGCGAAAAAAAGACTATCAGCTATTTTCAGCATGATGAGAAAGCTCCTCTGAGTCTGACCGTCCTGCTGGACGTCAGCGGGAGCATGGCTCTGGATAATAAATTTGAAGAATGTCGGCAAGCTTTAAAAATACTGGCTGAGAAAGTCCTGTCTCCCCGGGATGAAGTGGCTCTTCTGGTGTTTGCTGATGGTCAGGTGGAAGTAGCGGCCGGTCATTCGACAGATAAGACGGCTTTTCTGGCTGCTCTGGACAAAGAAGAGGCCTATGGCAAAACAGCTTTAAATGATGCAGTGGCTGCTTCTCCTCAGTATGCGATCAGAGCTAAAAATGAAAAAAGGGCACTTCTCTTAATTACTGATGGCCTGGAGAATGACAGTCAAGCTTCAGCTGAAGAGGCTCTGGACATTGCCCGACGGGTGGAGGTGCCAATTTATGTTATAGGTTATAAGATACCAAAAGCCGAGGAAATACTGGCCAGGCATAAAAAATCGGCCAGCCAGACACCGGCTGGAATAATTCAAACTCTGGATTTATTTGCCGCTGCCACCGGTGGACGGGCTTTTTTCCTGGATAATATGGAAGAATTACTGGCTTCAATTTATGACATAAAGAAGGAGCAGAGCCATCAATATATCATTGGTTATACCTCTTATCGCGAGGATGACCGTTATCGGCGACTCCTGGTTATAACCAGCAAGGGGAATTACCGGATCAGAACCCGTCAGGGCTACTAAGGTAGCAGAGAATAATTTTTTTGAATCGGGCTGAAAAACTTCACTCAGGCGACTATAATAAGAACAGGCCAAAGCGATCAGGCTTCGGTTTTATTCTTAAATCAAAAAAAAGGAGTAAATCGAATGAAAAAAAGTCTTAGCTGGTCAATTGTCCTGGTGCTGGCGGCTTTCCTGCTGGTCCAGGGCTGTGCTTCTAAAAAATTTGTCAATACTGAGGTCTCGTCGGTGGATAAAAAGGTAGCCAGTCTCTCCACCGAGGTCGAAGAGACGCAGAAGAGAATAAGAGAGCATGATGAAAAACTGGCTACCATTGGCGAGCTGATTAACCAGCAGAATGGTCAGATTAAACAGGTTGATGGCAAGATTGAAGAAGTCAAAACCATGATTAAAGGCAATCTGGTGATGAAAGCCACTCTCAGCAACAATGAAGCTAAATTTGCCTTTAACAGTGCCGAGCTCAGCCAGGAAGCCAGAGCTGCTCTGGACAGATTTGTCCAGCAGTTGATTGAGGAAAACAGGGGAGTCTATATAGAGATTCAGGGTCACACTGATAATGTTGGCCCGGAAGAGGTGAATCTGGCTCTTGGTCGGAAGAGAGCTGAAGCAGTCATGATGTATCTGTATAAAACCTATCAGATCCCGCTTTATCGCATGTCGGTAGTCAGCCTGGGAAGTTCGGTACCGGTAGCTGATAATTCGACCCGGGAAGGCCGGGCCCAGAATAGAAGAGTCGAAATACTGGTCTATGAATAAAAAACAGGGAACGCCGGCTTAACTTCCCGTTTGATCGGGCTTGATAGCCAATCTTAGTTTTTTAATCTAGATAGTTGGGGTCTATCTCGCAGGAGGTCTGCTTATTTCCAGCGGAAAGGTGTCCGCTGGCCAAAATCAGGTAGAAGATGCTCTTCAGACTGGAATGGTTCAGGCTGGAGAAAAAGATAACTGAAGTTATAACTGGCAGCGCGAGACATGACCTTTTGGTATTCCTGACGGCTAACTTCACGCTGCAGCTCGGCTGGGGCTCGGAAGCAAGGATGGTATTGACTCATCAAGCTTAGCCCGATCGTCGTGGACAGGTTTTTAGCTATCCAATCGACGATCTCCAGAGAATCCTCCGAATGGCCGGGCAGAACCAGGTGGCGGATGATTAAGCCCCGGGTGGCAATATCTTCATTATTAAGAATGAGCTCGGGCTGCTGACAATACATCTCCTCAATAGCCAGATGAGCCTGCTCGAAATAATCAGGTGCCGCCGAATATTTTTTTGATAATTCCGAGGACATATATTTCAGATCAGGCAGGTAGATATCAACAATCCCTCTTAGTTCCTCAATGACCTCAATTGAGTCATAGCCATTGGAATTATAAACAATGGGAATCGTCAACCCACGGCTATAAGCAATCCTCAGGGCCCTGAGCACAGGCAAAATGACGTGGGTTGGTGAGACCAGATTGATATTGAGTGCACCCTGAGCCTGAAGGTTAAGCATAAACCCGGCCAGCTGTTCATCGCTAACCAGTTCGCCTTGATTCAGCCAGCTCAGCTGGTAATTCTGGCAGAACAGGCATTTCAGGTTACAGCCGGCAAAAAAAATGGTCCCGGAGCCAGGAGCGCTGCCCTGTCCACCCTGGCCACTAAGGACAGGCTCTTCACCATAATGAAGCAAACTGGTTGAAACTCGAGCCTGATCTCCCGTCTGACAGACACCTGTCTGTCTGTTGAGGCGATTAACCTGGCAACGGCGCGGACAGAGGCAGCAGCTGGAAGCCCGGGGATAAAGTCTGGTCAGAGCCCTCTCTATTGCTGCCAGTTTTCTCTCAATAAAAAACTCTTTATTCATAGTATTTGTTAACACCGCTCCTGCCCGGAGCTTGAGCTGGCCTTTAAAGTGTTCATTTCAAATTATAGCAGAGATTCCAGGCCTTTAATAAGGATAGAGGTCACAGTTTGGAGGCAATCCTTCCGGGTCAGTAGAGAATCAGTTCAGAAAATGAATAATAATTCTGCCTCCTTGTTAGTTTTGCCCAAAATGTGTATAGTTAATCATAACTGTGGACAGAATTGAGGCCACAGGGTTAGACAAAATCGGGACAAAAAACAATTGATAGACTTTATAGAAAAGTTTATTGATATCCTCATCCACGTTGATCGCTATATTAGCCAGTTCATCGATCAATTTGGAATCTGGACCTACCTTGTACTCTTTTTGGTCATTTTTGCCGAGACCGGCCTGGTGATAACTCCTTTTTTCCCGGGTGATTCTCTCCTGTTTGCGGCTGGGGCGATTGCTGCCATCGGTGACCTGAATATTATCAACCTTTTCCTGTTACTCAGTCTGGCCGCTTTTCTGGGCAACCTGAGTAACTACTGGATAGGCTATAAAATTGGCCCAGAAATTTTTAAGAAAGAAAGGAGCCGTCTTTTTAATAAGAATTATCTTAACCGCACCCATGAATTTTATGAAAAGCACGGTTCTATAACCATAGTCATCGCTCGCTTTATGCCTTTTATCCGGACTTTTGCTCCCTTTGTAGCTGGAATAGGAAAAATGACCTATTTTAAGTTTTTGATTTACAGTCTGGTTGGCAGTGTCATGTGGGTTGCTCTATTTTTATTCGGCGGGTACTATTTTGGCAATATCTCGGTAGTTAAAGAAAATTTTTCCCTGGTGATTATAGCCATCATTGTCATCTCGCTGATCCCCGCAGCCATCAGCTATATTCATAGCCGGAAAGGCAGCAAAGCATCAGCAACCGGAGAACCTGACAGGCCGGAAGGCTGATCAGCTAACAGGTAGCGGTTCTTATCGCTTATTCCAGACTGATATTCAGCAGTTCAGAAAGAAATCCACTATCAAGGACCGTCTTAGCTGTTCGATCAATGTGCAGGGGAGTGACTGAGACCCAGCCCTCGTCCACCAGATGGACATCTGAGTTCTTTGGACCAACGGCCTGGGGGTGACCTACACCAATCCAGAAATAAGTTTTCCCTCGTGGATCTTTCTTTTTAATAAGCTCCGGGGCATAACGCCTTTCGCCCAGCCTCGAGATTTTTAACCCTTTGACCGGAAAGGGAGGAATATTGATATTAAGATAAACCCGTGGTGGAAACTTTTTTCCCTGAAGAGCCTCTACTATTTTTTTGACCAGAGCAGCTGACTGCTCAAAATCGTATTGCCGGTGGTTGCGGCTCAAAAGAGATACAGCCAGGGAAGGAAGGCCCATAAAAGTTCCCTGAAGAGCTGCAGCTACCGTACCGGAGTAAGAAACATCCTGACAGCCAAGATTGGCTCCCAGGTTCATGCCAGAAATAAGAAAATCTGGTTTTTCAGGCAGGACATATTTTAAAGCGATATAGACACAATCAGCCGGGGTACCATCAACGGTAAAAACATTGTCTCCTACTTTTTCAGCTCGAAGAGGTTGTCTCAGAGTCAGGGCGAGTGATATGGAGCTTCTTTCCCGGTCGGGCGCAACTATATATACCCGGGCATAAGGTTTCAATTCTTCCGCCAGGGCAATTATCCCCGGAGAATTATAGCCATCATCATTGGTCAGGAGAATTAGTTTCTTTTTGTTAGCTGATATACTGGAAGACTTATTCATTTGTTTTGATTATCTTATAAAAAAATCGGGACGAGCGGATTTGAACCGCTGACCCCATGCACCCCAAGCATGTGCGCTACCAGGCTGCGCCACGTCCCGATATTTCAAAAAGTGAAAATTACTTTAACCTTTTTTTTGCTTTTTTTCAAGAGCCCTCAAAATTTCAATTAATTCTTCTTTTATCTGACTGATGGTGGCCAGTGCTTTTTCCGGGGGAATACGGTCTGTCTTTAAACCGAATTCTTCTTCAATTTTTCTTTTTATTCCGGCATTGGTTAGTGTGCCTTCTCCCAGCAGTTCTTTAATCCTGGAGATGATAAGAACATCCTTCTGGCGGTAGATAGCCTGACCACTGGCTGTCTGGCCGGCAAAAAAGACCGGAAACTCTTTTTCCCAGGCCTGCAGGGTGGCCTGGTCGATTTGAAGCAGCCGGCAGACTTCAGCTGCCGAAAAAACAAGTTTTTTGCTGATGGCTGGATTTATGTCCCGGACTTTTGAGTCTTGATTCATGAGCTAACTTCATCAAAACTCTAACATTTAACTGGTGAGCCGTCAAGAATGTCTGGCTACTACCAGTGGTTTCCATTCAGCCTGATTTATGCTAAAAATAACTTAAAAGAAAGTTTCTTGAGGTAGATAAAATGTCCGGCTTAGTCAAAACCAAGATCATAGTCACCATCGGGCCAAAATGTCAGGCGGCAGAAACTATCAGAGAATTAATTGAAGCTGGGACTGATATTTTTCGCCTGAACTTTTCCTACGGAACTTATCAGGAGCATAAAAAGAATATAGAAAATATAAGGCTTATGTCTAAGGAGACAGCAAAAAATGTTTCTATTCTGCAAGATCTGCAGGGTCCCAAAATCCGCCTGAAAGAAATTGAAGGGGGACGGGCCTGGTTAAAGGAAGGGGACGAATTTATCCTGACCGAGAGGGAAGTAAAGGGCAACAGCCACCAGGCCAGCATCAGCTATGGTGAAATCATAAGAGATGTTAAGCCGGGGGAGGTTCTGTATATCAATGATGGCTTGATTAAATTAGAAGTCAGAGAAGTTACAGCTCAGGAGATAATCACCAGGGTGATCGAAGGTGGAGAAATAGGCAGTTATAATGGTATTAATTTTCCTCAAAGCCAGCTATCTATCCCGGCCATGACTGACAAAGACAAGCAGGATCTGTCTTTTGGCCTTGAGAATGGTGTTGATCTGGTAGCTTTGTCTTTCGTTAAAACCAGGGATGATCTGAGGCTGATCAAATCATTAATGGAGCAGGTAGGGACAACTATTCCGGTTATCGCTAAAATTGAAAAGTGGGAAGCAGTTCATCACCTGGAAGAAATTATGGCCGAGGCGGAGGGGGTGATGGTGGCCCGGGGTGATCTGGGTGTCGAGTTGCCGCTGGAAAAAATTCCAATCATTCAAAAAAAGATCATTTCGCTGGCCAGAAATTGCGGCAAACCGGTTATTACTGCTACCCAGATGCTAAATTCGATGATCGAAAATCCGGTGCCAACCAGAGCTGAGGTCAATGATGTGGCTAATGCTGTTTTTGATGGAACCGATGCCCTGATGCTCTCCAACGAAACGGCGGCCGGCAAATACCCGGTGGAAGCTGTCAAGATGATGAGAAAAATTGTTCTGGAAACTGAAAATTCCGACCTTTTTGTCCATCAGATTGAAACCAGCCCGGAACCAGATGAACTGGTGGTCCCGGAGGCGATTGCTATTTCTGTCAAAAAAATTGCAGAGAGAGTGGGAGCCAGAGTCATCATTACTGCTACCGAAAGCGGGAAAACCGCCTGCCTTATTTCCAAATATCAACCAGCTCAGCCTGTACTGGCTCTGACCCCCTCCCTTAAAACCCTGCGGTTTTTAAATCTCAAATGGGGAGTTTATCCCTGCCAGGTTGAAAGGTTTAAATCAGTAGATGAAATATTAAAGGAAGGACCGGC
>JAKPCG010000162.1 GCA_029553365.1 Acidobacteriota bacterium
AATCCCGGTTCAACCGGCAGACTGCTCACCTATGATCAGCTGCTTTTTTTGCGCGACGTTAGCTACCCCTTTACTATTGACAATTTAAAGCGAAGGCAGGCCATTCTCCACGAATATGCCAGCCGTGGTCCAGAGCAGGAAAGAATAGCCCGCAATACAATTTTTGGCATTGAAAATAGCCTGAAAGCGACCATTGGCTATCAGTCCGGTTTGCTGGATAAGGACCTGATGGCCAGAAAGCTAGCCGAAGAACAGCAGATTCGCCAGGCGGTAACAGCCAATCCAGAACTGGCTAAAGAATATGGCCAGGCCTGGGATGAAATTGCGCAGGCCCAGAAAGAATTTGCTTCCTTTTTCAAACAATATCAATTTTTTGAAAGAGGGAATGCCTTTAATACTGTGTATTTCAATATGGCCAGATCAATGGTACGAATGGCAAGCATGAGAGACGCTCAGGGCCGGGCCACCGGCGCCGGTGCCGGCCGGATGATGGGCGAATCAAGGCCTGTTCCTGATGATTTTGAAATCTTAAAACTGACCGATTCTCTTAAACAGCTGAAGGAACAATTACCTGACCAGCAGGAAACTAAATGGCTGCTTGGCTGTCGGTCACCAGAAGAAGTAGCCAGCGAATTAATTACCAAAACCAGACTCAAAGATCCGGAATACAGAAAAGAATTGATGGAGGGTGGTTCCGAGGCAATTTACATGTCAGATGATCCTATGATCAAACTGGCTTTGATGATTGAACCTGTCGCTCGCGGTTTGAGAGAACGTTATGAGAATAAAGTGCGGGCAGTGGAAGTTAAAAATGGGACTCTGGTGGCCAGAGCTCTCTTCAAGATAAAAGGCACTTCTATCCCACCTGATGCTACAGGCACTTTGCGCCTGAGTTTTGGTGTCGTCAAGGGTTATATGGAAAACGGTAAGAAAATTCCCTTCCACACAACTTTTGCCGGTCTCTATGAGAAAGCTCAAAGATTCAATTTTAAGCCACCTTACAGCCTGCCGGAAATCTGGTTAAAGAAAAAAGCAGCTCTTAATCTGAATACACCTTTGAATTTCGTCGCTACGATTGATTCCATCGGAGGCAATTCCGGATCGCCGGTCGTCAATAGAAAAGGTGAATTTGTTGGTACCCTTTTCGATGGCAATATCCAGTCGCTGCCAACCAGATTTGTTTATGAAGAGAAGGTTGCACGTTCTGTTATGGTCGATGGCCAGGCTTTGATCGAAGCCCTGCTTAAGATCTATGATGCCAAACCCCTGGCTGACGAACTGCTGGGAAGATTGCCGGCCAGATGAACGGCTCTGGTTCAAGAGTCAACAAATTAAGATAATAGATTGAAATGAGGCCGGGCTTCAGCCTGAAAAGATTAATAATCAGAACTGAACCCGGCTTTTTTCTCTGTGCTAACCAAAGCAATGAAAAGCTGGACTGATTACCTCTGGTTTCAAACCAAAAAAAGGCAGGAATTTATTAATATAACCGACCGTGTAGAAGAAGCGGTCATCAAAAGTGGAGTCAAGGAAGGCTTATGCCTGGTTAATGCCATGCACATTACAGCGAGCGTTTTCATCAATGACGACGAACAAGGCCTCCACCATGATTTTAGTGCCTGGCTGGAAAGGCTGGCACCCTACTCCCCCCGATCTTATCAACACAATTTGAGCGGCGAAACTAATGCTGATGCTCATCTGAAAAGAACCATCATGGGTCGGGAGGTGGTGATAGCCATAACAAATGGGAAACTGGATCTCGGCCCCTGGGAACAGATTTTTTATGGGGAATTCGATGGTCAGAGAAGAAAACGGGTACTGATTAAAATCATTGGTGAATAAAACAGGTTGACCAGAGCTTTTGACCTGTTGACAGAAGAAGTCAGCCGAACTGGCACAGTTGTTGGCATTCAGTCGGTGAAATAGGCATTCAGGACATATTCCTGCATCATTCTCTGTGTATTGAAAAACGAGCCATTGATAGCAATACAGTGAGCCATAATATCAATGAACTGACTCTTTCTTTTATAATAGATGGGGATAATCTTCGTCTCTAATTTTTCATATATAACTTCGGCCTCGCCTGGTTTGACCTCGTCCTTTTGATTAGACGTGTTTTCTTCAATTGCCCAGCCAGTCAGCCCTTCCAGGTGTCCTTCTACCCACCAGCCATCAAGGACACTTAAATTTGGTACCCCATTCAGGCAGGCTTTCATTCCACTTGTTCCCGAAGCTTCCAGAGGAGGCTGGGGGGTATTCAACCAGAGATCTACACCCGCCGTCATTAAGGCACCGAGATGCAGGTCATAATTTTCAAGATAAATTACTTCTATGTCTCCGGCCAGTTTCATTTTAGCCTGAAATATTTGTTTTATCAGTTCCTTACCCGGGATATCCCGTGGATGAGCTTTACCCGCATAAATGATTTGCAAAGCACCTGATTCCTGGCTTATCTTTCTCAGCCGGTCAATATCTGAGAATAACAGATTGGCCCTTTTATAGGCTGTCGCCCTTCGGGCAAAGCCTATGGTCAGGGTGTTTTCATCCAGATCGACTCCAGTTTTTTCTCTGACATAAGCCAGGAGCTTTCTTTTGGCTCGAAGATGAGCCAGCCAGATTTCTCTTTTTGGAATACTTAACGCATATCTCAGGCTGAAATTATCCTGCCGCCATATCGGCATGTAACGATCAAAGAGCTCCCGGAAAGGCTCTGAGACCCAGGTAGCAGCATGCACTCCATTAGTTATGGACTCAATTTCATAACCTGCATACATTAACCTTGAGATCTCTCCATGTTTCCTGGCTACGCCATTAACATAGCGGCTGAAATTAAGAGCCAACCCGGTCATGTTGAGAATTCTGCCCTCATAAAGGACTCCATCCAGAGCAAAGAAATCATTTCGATCTCCCAGGACTCTTTTGACCAGGTCAATTGGAAATTGGTCATGGCCAGCAGGCACAGGAGTATGGGTGGTAAACACACATTTATTGCGAACTGTTTCTTTATCCGAATCTGCTATTGCTTCCCTGAGATTTCTTCTCGCTTCCTCATCCAGAAGCTCAAGGATCAACAGGGCTGAGTGCCCTTCATTCAAATGAAATATTTTTAGATGCTCATAACCAAGAGCCCGCAGCATTCTGACTCCGCCCACGCCCAGAATAATCTCCTGACAGAGCCGGTAATGCTCATCACCGCCATAAAGAAAATCTGTCAGACCCCGGTCAAATTCGGTATTTTCCGGAAGATTGGTATCCAGAAAATAAACAGGGACCTCAAATCCCCTGATTCCCCTGACATCATACCTCCAGGCTCTGACCTGAACCTGACGACCTTCGATGATTACCGATATTCTCGGCGACTCTGCCTGCAGAAATTGTTCAATTTCCCACGGGTCAGGTTCTTCAGTTTGCCAGCCGTCCGCAGATAGCTTCTGTCTCAAATAGCCCTGACGGTGGATAAGCGTTAGGCCTACCAGCGGAACATTCAAGTCAGCTGCCGCTCTCAAAGTATCACCGGCCAGCACACCCAAGCCACCACTGTAAGTATGCAGATTGTTGTCGATCCCGATCTCCATTGAGAAATAGGCAACAGTTTGATTCCTGTCTTTCTTGTTTCTATTCACCTCCTCCTCCTTTCAACTTAGATTCGGCCAAATTTTTCCTTAGATTAGCTCATCGGCTTTGGCTGTATTTTCTGCCCGGCTCTTTGGCCAAACACCGCCAACGTGCTTTCACTGATGGTCCGGCTTCAGCCGCCAGAGTGGCAGGCAAATATAATTGACACGTTTTAATCCATGAAAAGTTAGCAGGTACTGTCTTCAGTGTGAAAAAGCTAGGATATCGGCAATCACTATCTTAATTTTAATTATAATGAATTCGGTCCTTTTCGCAATATATTTCTTGAGCCGATATCTTACTATGGCCGATCGGCGAAACAATTTTATTCCAACTTCGATTTAAGCGAATATCTGGTAAGAAGCTGGAAACCAGTTTCGTCTTCTTCCCGACAGTAAAGCTTGCCCTTTTTCCAGATTTTAGGTTCACCTGGAAGCGGGATTCTGGTTAAAAACCTGCCCTGCTCATCAAAAACATCAAAAATATAATAGCCCTCCGCTGATTTTTCAAAGGTTTGGACCAGCAGCCAGCCTTCATCACTACAGATAAATCTTTCGCAGCCGGGATGATATGTAAACCGGGAACCCTGATGACTGGGAAGCTTTTGTTTCATTTCATTTTTTTCTTCATCCGTGATCCTGACCGGCTTAAAGGCCTTTTTAACTCGCCGGATAAGTTTTCCATCAGCATCATAATATTCAAACATATAGTCTTCTGGATGCGAAAATATTACAGTATCTTCCGGGCCAATTTGAAAGGACGGCAAAACCATAAAAGGGTCCAGCCCTTTTTGTGGCTCAGGTATTAAATATCTGGCCAGTTCCCCTTTCAGTTTCATTTCCTGATCAAATTTAAGCAACTTAACAGCCGGAATATCTCCGGTCATCCCTGCTTCCAGACCGTAGATGTTGCCACTGGAATCCAGGCTCGTTCCCGGCAGCGAATATTGCCCGATAGAAAACGAGTGTGTGAAACTTCCGTCAAGATTAAAAAATGAAATTTTCCTGGCCAGATCAGAGATCATTACCCTGTCAGCACGAATAGATATAGCCGCAGGAGTTAGCAACTCACCCGGTCCCTGACCGCGGCGGCCGAATTTCCTCATAAACATCCCGGAGCGATCATAAACAAAAACAGCGGCATCCTTTGCCGACAGAATGAAAATGTTCTCATCCTCGTCAATGTCAACGCCTTCCAGGGAAGAGAAAGCAGCATCTCCGCCGCTGCTGGCACCCCCCACCGTTAGTTCCTTTTCCAGGGTCAGGACCTGCTCTGTGTACATCGGCTTGGCGGGATTTTTAATAATGGTCACTCCATTTTGCTCACTGATCGTTCCCCGCCAGGTAGCCTTTTCCTGACGGCAAGCTACGGCGACCAGAATAAAAGAGAGCAGCATGGTTAAAAGCAGGCAATTTCTTAGTTTCATTTTGTCTTCCTCTTGCTTTTAACTCTTTTGAGATTATTTATCAACTTACCATAAAAAAGATTAGAGAGGACTCAAGATTTTTAACCTGAAGACCATCTTTCCAAAATCAATTTTCTACCAGCTCAGCTGATTCCTTTTGACCGGAGGCTTCTTATTGACCGGTTAAGGATCACAGCCGGCGGTAGAACCTTATCCAGATAAACCCATTTGACAGGCCAAGCGCCTTCGCTTTTCTTAAAAAAGAAAAAATCAGCATAAACATGCCGAGTGTTATTCTCTTTGTCGTTTCATTTTTCATCCTTGCACTTTCAGGTAAGATTCTTACCCCAAAAAGGCTGCTTTCATTGACTTTAGGGCTGCTTTCTGTTAAAAAATAATAAATGTGGAAAAGTCCTTTAATCAAGATTTTCGGCACTCAAAATGAGCGCACCCTGAAAAAACTGCA
>JAKPCG010000174.1 GCA_029553365.1 Acidobacteriota bacterium
TCTGGTGCCAGCTCAGTATATTTTTTAAAAGCTTCAGTCGCTTCCTGATGCCGATTCATTTTGCTGTAAACCAGACCAAGATTATACCAGGCAGAGGTATAATCATTTTTTAAAGCCAGGCAGTCATTAAGCGTTTTAGCCGCTTCCTCCAGCCGGTTTAATTTAAAATACATAATGCCGAGATTATAGACGGCTACTTCGCTTTTCGGGTTTAATTCAATTATTTTTTTGACAGCTTCCAGAGCATTTTCATACAGTCCAGCTTGATCATACATCTGGATAATATGATTGTAATAAAAGACAGAATCGCGCGGGTTGAGCTCTATCAATTTTTTATATGCCTGTTCCGCTTCTGCATATTGCTGGCTGGCAGCCAGGAGCAAAGCCAGATTGTAGTTGCTGTTAATATCTTCCGGCCTTAATTTCAGTGCCTGCCGATAGGCCTCAATAGCCTTTTGTACATCGTTATTCTTCTGATAGGTCTGAGCCAGTTTGAACCAGCCGTTCCAGGGATGTTCAGGCTGGGATTGGACATACTTCTCATAATAAACAGCTGCCCGACTATAATTTTGAAGCTCTTCATAAGCGGAAGCCAGCTCAAAAAAGGCTTCCTTGGTCTTCAGGCCCTGAGCCAGGGCTTTTTCCAGGATTTCGGTTGCTTCTTTAAAATTTTTCTGGCGGAGAAGGTTTAAACCGAGCCCATATAGACCCTGAGCCTCATCAGGTTTTATCTGAAGTGCCTGGCTATAACTATTATAGGAATTGGCAAAATCATTCAGCTGATAATAGCACCGGCCAAGGCAGAGATAGGGTTCGACTTCTCCTGGCTTTAACTTCACATATTTTTCCAGGTAACGAATGGCCGTGGATGGTTCATTTAACAGGCAAGCGACCTTACCGGCCAGAAAACTCCCTTCTGCGGTTTCAAAGTAGACTTCTTTGCTGGCACTTTTCAAATCAAGACCACGTTCAGAACGATTAAGAGCTAAAAGTGGTTCAATCGGCACTCCAAATTTGATACCAGAATCAAGCACCAGGGCCACCCCAACTACTTCGTTTTTATTATTAAAAATTGGTGCACCGCAAGTTGGCTTTTCAAGACTTATAGATATGGACATGGCCCTTAGCCTGTCTTTTATCAACTCCAGCCAGCCTCGCATTTCTCCCGAGGTAATAATGATCTGACCGTTGACTTCAGCCAGAACAGCCAGAGGCGCTCCGCTGACCAGTTGCTCGGACCTACCCAGAGGTAGAGGTTTTACATCCAGTTTGCCCTTCAGGCGAACCAGGGCCAGGTCATGCCCACGGTCGACAGCTACCACTGCTTCTACCTTTGATTTTTTGCCATTGCTACTCGTGACTTCAGCTTCTGTAGCTTGAGAAATAAAATGATAGGGAATAGCAATCAAATTATCGACGAGAGCCAGCCCGCAGCCCTCTCCTACTTTGTTTTTATTATTATCCCAGGCCAGTATTGTTACCACACCATCAGCATAATTGCTTAAGCTTTCTTCTGATGACTGTCCCTGAACACAGAGCGGAACAATCAAAACAGAAAAAAACACTATCACCAGAAAGCAATGATAGTATTTTCTCATCACGCCTCCTTCCATTCCTTCTGCTTTATATTTATATTATCCTTAAGGCTAAAGTCAAATTTATTCTGGCTAACCAGTCATGCGGATAAAGTTTTCCGGTTTTTTTTGGTGGTTGATAACCAGCCTGACATCAGGGACTCTACTGGCTGGCATTTTTCTGGCACCAATTCTTCCGACCAGATGGCCAGCCCTCTCTGCTTTTATTTATGCTCTTTATGCACCCTTGTGCCACCAGCAAAGAAGCAGAAGTTTCTACCTGGCGGGTCAGCAGCTGGCCGTCTGCAGTCGCTGTTCCGGCATCTATGCTGGTTTCTTTTTGTGTGCCTTATTCTATCCGCTTTATTGGAAAAAATTAAAGAACTGGTTAGAACAAAGACCGCTGCTCATGGTTTTTTCAGCCCTGCCCATGGTTATCGATTTCTCAATTAATATTCTTGGCCTGTGGAATAGTCCTTTATTCATTAAAAGTTTGACGGGCTTCATCTGGTCGTCTTTTCTGCCTTTTTACTGGTTTAAAGCTCTTCAAGAGCTTGGGACTGGCTCCCCTCAAAAAAGATTGGATTTGCAAAAATAGGGCGTAATTCATAAAATTAGATGGTTTTCAAGCGGAGTTTTAGAGGTCAGATATGGAGAAAAGACAGCCAGAATATTTTGTCCCGGCTTTAATTGGCGGGGCTTTAATGGGAGCGGTTTCGGCCATCCCTTTCATTAATTGCCTCTGCTGCTTGTGGGCAGTGGCCGGAGCAATGTTCTCCTTTTACCTTTTGAATCAAAAAACATCTTTCCCCTTGAAATTATCGGATGGCCTGCTGGTCGGGGCTCTGGCTGGAGTCTGTGGCGGCCTGATCAATGCTCTCCTGGAAATCCCATTGAGCCCGATAAATATAAGAATCGTCCAGAGATATATAAACAGCATCTCCAGGTTCATGAAAGAGCTGCCCCCTGGTTGGGAAGAGCTGCTGCAAATCAATTATCAGGGTCTTGACCTCCCCTCTGTTTTGCTCAGCGTTCTTTTTTCTTCGCTCTTTTTTGCTTTTTTCGGAGCCATTGGTGGACTCATTGGATATTCTCTATTCAAAAAAGAGCCACGAAAGGAAGTAAAGGATGAAACACAACTTCCTCAAAACCCGGGTGATAGTCAATCCGGCTTCTAATCGCGGCCAGACTGGACACCGCTGGACGGAAATAAAAGCCACTCTCAAATATTTTTTAAAAGACTTCAAATACGATTTTACCGAGCGGCCCTGTCAGGCTACCGATTTAGCCAGAGAGGCCATTAAGGATGGAGCAGAACTGCTGGTGGGAATCGGTGGCGATGGAACCGCTAATGAGATAGCTAACGGCTTTTTCGAAGAGCAGAAGATAATCAATCCAAAAGCTACTCTGGGACTGGTTCCTTCTGGCACCGGTTGTGATTTTACGCGGAGCCTGAATATCCCCAGGAATCTGAAAAATGCGGTCAAGTTCATATCAGAGGCACCAGAGCAGACTATAGACATTGGCCGAATGACTTACCAGGAGGAAAATGGCCAGCCGGTCAGTCGTTACTTTCTGAACATTGCCGATTTTGGCCTGGGGGGAGAAGTTGTCCGGGAAGTCAACAGACGCCGGCT
>JAKPCG010000187.1 GCA_029553365.1 Acidobacteriota bacterium
AGATATTTTAGCCGGTGAGGCTGGATTACTCGAGCTGGTAACTGAGCTGGAAGCTGATCTGGTTGTTTCGGCCATCACCGGTATTGCCGGGTTAAAACCCACCGTGGCTGCGCTGGAGGCTGGTAAGAATCTGGCTCTGGCTAACAAAGAATCAATGGTAGTAGCCGGACAATTTTTGAAAAAAATAGCAGCCCGGACCGGAGCCAGAATAATCCCGGTTGATAGTGAACATTCGGCTATCTTTCAATGTCTGCAGGGACAGAAGAAAAGATATCTGAAGAGGGTCTATTTAACTGCCTCCGGTGGTCCTTTTCTTCGCTTACCGGTGAGTGATCTGGCTGAACGCAAGGTAGAAGAAGCACTAAAGCATCCTCGCTGGACCATGGGGAAAAAAGTAACCATTGATTCGGCTACCCTGATGAATAAGGGGCTGGAGCTCATTGAAGCCAGGTGGCTATTTGATCTGCAGCCAGAGGAGCTGCAGGTGCTGATTCACCCTCAGAGCGTTGTTCATGGACTGGTTGAGTTTCAGGATGGTTCAGTCCTGGCCCAGTTGAGCCAGACTGATATGAGAATTCCGATCCAGTATGCTTTGAGCTATCCCGAGCGTCAGATCTCTTTTTTACCTGCCCTGAATCTGGCTGAAATAGCCTGCCTGGAATTTTATCCGGTTGACGATGAACGAAGATATCCGCTATTTTTCCTGGCCAGGAAAGCCCTGCAGGCTGGAGAGAGTTATCCTGTTATGCTCAATGCGGCTAATGAGGTAGCGGTTAACGCCTTTCTTGAGGGAAAGATTATGTTCGGCCAGATCCAGGCCATCGTCGAGTATTGCTATCATCAGCATCAACCAGTTGAACTTACCTCGCTGGATGATGTCTTCGTCCTGGATCGCCAGACGAGAGTTAGAGCCAATCAATTTTTAAAGCAATTAGTCAATTTGAAGGGAAAGCAGAGATGACCATCCTCGGAACAATAGTAGCCTTTATCATTGTTTTTGGTGTGCTGGTTTTTATTCATGAATTTGGACATTTTTTTACTGCCAAGCTGGTTGGGGTCAGGGTCGAAGTTTTTTCTCTGGGCTTTGGTCGTCGCCTGGTTGGTTTTAAAAAAGGAGAAACTGAGTATCAAATTAGCCTCATTCCGCTGGGTGGCTATGTCAAGCTGCTGGGAGAAGGCATGTTTGATAAGAACCGGGAATTGGCTCCAGACGATTTCATGGCCAAAAATAGATTCCAGCGGTTTTTAATCCTGGTTATGGGCTCAGTTATGAATATTGTCCTGGCCATTGTACTGGTGGCCATTATTAATATGGCTGGCGTGACTGTACCTGAATATCTGGATCAGCCGCCGGTTATTGGCTATATTGACCCCGGTTCACCGGCTGAAAAAGCCGGCTTGATGATTGATGATGAAATTCTGAAGATAAATGGTCGTCCGGTTAAAACCTGGAATGAGGTCGAAATTACGATTGGCTCCAAGCCTGACCGGGAGATAACTCTGGAAATCAGGAGAGCCGGGCAAATCCTTGATGTCCCGCTTAAGACGGATAAAATCACCAAATATGAGATGGGTTATGCCGGTTTTCGAGCTAAAATTCTGGCTCAGATTATGATGGTCAGTCCTGGTTCTCCGGCGGAGAAAGCCGGCCTTAAACCAGGAGATGTCATCCTGGCCATCGATGGTCAACCGGTCTTTTTATATAATTTTGTGGAGAAAATAGAAAAAAGTCCTGATATTCCGGTTAATATCACTGTTGACCGGCAGGGACAAAAGCTTGATCTAACCGTTGTCCCGAGGAAAGAAGGTAATGTGGGTAAAATTGGCATCATGCAGGGCGCCAAATCTGTCACTCAGAAATATTCCTTCTTCCCGGCCATAGCTCGGAGTTTCGAGGAGAATGCCAAGAACACTTTTCTGGTCATAAATTTTCTAAAAGATTTGTTTACCGGCGAGGCTTCAGCCAAACAGCTGGGTGGTCCGCTCGAAATTGCCAATTTTTCCTATGCCGCCATGAAAATGGGTCTGCTGGCTATGTTGAGCTGGATTGCAATTATCAGTTTGCAGCTGGGCATCCTGAACCTGTTGCCAATTCCAGTTTTTGATGGCGGTCAGATTTTCGTCTTGATGATTGAAGCCATTATCAGAAGAGATCTCAGCCCGAAGATGAGAGAAATCTGGCTGCAGATTGGCTTTTTACTGGTTATTTTTATTATGGGCTTTGTCATCTTAAATGATTTAATGAAGACCATGCCGGCTGGCTGGAAAAGTCTGGGCGACTTTTTTAAGAAACTGGCCAGCAGCCTGAGCGGTGTCTTTAATAAAGGGTAAAATACAGGGGTAAACTATCGAAATGAGTGAAGCTCTTTTCCCCCGGCGAAAGACAAAGGTAGTCAGAATTGGCCAGGTGGAAATCGGCGGAGGCCGTCCGATTGTTGTTCAATCGATGACCAAGACAAGGACTGCCCGGATTGAGCCGACTGTCAGGCAAATTAAAAGATTGGAAAAGGCTGGCTGCCAGCTCGTTCGGCTGGCCGTGCCGGAGATGGCTGATGCACTGGCCATTAAGGAGATCAAGAAAAGGGTTGGCCTGCCGCTGGTGGCTGATATCCATTTTGACCCTCGCCTGGCTATTGCCTCGATAGAAGCCGGGGTGGATGGCCTGAGGATTAATCCTGGCACTTTCGGATCAAAGAGCAAGCTAAAAGAAGTAGTGGAAAGAGCTGGCGAGAGA
>JAKPCG010000191.1 GCA_029553365.1 Acidobacteriota bacterium
GCTGGTCGAAACGCTTTCCCCTAAGTGGCTGAATTCCGAGGCGGGCAGGCCAGCGACTATCACTTCGGTATAGAGAACTTTTTCTGAAATCAAATCGCCGAGATAGCCCTGATTGACAATTTCACCCGCCAGGATAATGGCTACCCGGTCGCAGATCATCTCGATATCCTGCAGAATATGCGAAGACAGGAAGACGGTTTTCCCTTCCTTCTTTAGATTGACGATGATATCGCGGAACTCCTTGCGGCCAATCGGGTCGAGACCGCCCATCGGCTCGTCGAGGATAACCAGAGCCGGATCATTGAGCAGAGCCTGGGCCAGGCCAACTCTCTGCAGCATTCCCCGGGAATATTTTCTTAACTGGAGATCGGCGGCTTTTTCCATCCCGACCAGGTTTAGAAAATATTTTATTTTTTCTTCTTTCTGCCGGCCATGGATGCCCAGCAAATCAGCGTAAAAAGCCAGAAATTCACGCCCGGTGAGGTAGTCGTAGAAATATGGATTTTCAGGCAGAAAACCGACTTTCTCCCGCGCCCGGGGCTTGAGTGAGTCTTCCCCGAAAATGGTAATGCGGCCAGCATCAGGAAAAATCAAATTCAAAATGCTCTTGATAGTGGTTGTTTTACCGGCGCCGTTTGGCCCGAGATAACCAAAAATCTCGCCTTCATTGACATAGAATGAAATGCCCTTTAAAACCTGTTTTTTCTTCGGTATAAAACCGAACTTATAAGCTTTATAAACCCGGTCGAGTTCAAGTACTTTGCCCATTTTTATTATCCTATACAAAAAAATCGCCGGGCTGTCAACCACTCCCTGTCCGTTGACATCTGAAGATAAGAAGATAGAATAAGAAACTTATCAGCCACCGGTCAAAACCATGAAGATAAGATAAGATGGGATAGATAAATAGATTCAGGATATCAGGATAAAGGAGATAAATGCCCCGATGGAAGCTTCAGCTCCTACCAACCGCCGGCTGTCTTTTCTCGACAGGTTCTTAACCCTGTGGATCCTGCTGGCCATCGGGCTGGGAGTCTTCCTGGGCTATGTTTTTCCTGGCCTGTCCCGCCTTTTAAACCGGCTATCGGTTGGCACTACCTCTATTCCGATTGCTATCGGTTTAATCATCATGATGTATCCGCCTCTGGCCAAGGTCAATTACCGCCAGCTGGGACGCGTCTTTCAAAACAGAAAGGTCCTGACTTTATCCTTAGTGCAGAACTGGGTCATCGGACCGATTCTGATGTTTCTCCTGGCTGTTATTTTCCTCCGTAATTATCCCGAATATATGGCAGGACTTATTCTTATCGGCTTAGCCCGCTGTATTGCCATGGTCATTGTCTGGAATAGCCTGGCCCGGGGCGATACTGATTATGCGGCGGCTTTAGTGGCCTTTAACTCCATTTTCCAGGTGATTTTCTATTCTATTTATGCTTATATCTTCATCACCGTTCTTCCGGGTTTAATTGGACTCAAGGGGATGGCGGTTCACGTTACGATGGGTGAGGTGGCCAAAAGCGTCCTCATCTATCTGGGCATTCCTTTTACGGCCGGTTTTTTGACCAGGTTTTTCCTCGAGCCAGCGAAAGGGCGCGAGTGGTATGAAGAAAAATTTGTGCCCAGAATCAGTCCGCTGACTTTGATAGCCTTGCTATTTACCATTGTGATCATGTTCTCCTTAAAGGGAGAGTATATCGTCCGCCTGCCGCTCGATGTGGTGCGGATAGCCATACCTCTTATTATTTATTTTTTAGTGATGTTTTTTGTCTCATTCTTTTTGAGCTGGAAACTCGGTGTCAACTATCCTCAGGCTACCAGCCTGTCCTTCACAGCGGCCAGTAATAATTTCGAATTAGCCATTGCTGTGGCGGTGGCTGTCTTCGGGATAAATTCCGGGCAGGCCCTGGCCGCGGTCATCGGGCCGCTCATCGAAGTGCCGGTCATGCTGGGGCTGGTCAATGTGGCTCTGGCTTTCGGTCGCCGTTATTTCGCACCGGCTGGAACCCCAGCTGTTCATCAGCAGGAAAGCACAAAATGACCTGTGTGCGATTTATTTTCCTTTTATTACCGCTATCGCTTCTACCTTTCAGGTAAAGAAAATCTATATCTGTGTAACCTGGTTGGAACAAATTCATCCTGTCCGATGAATCTTTCTTGCTCAAGGATATATACATAATCACCCTGGATGCAATTAATTTCTCCCTCATGTGGAATTTCTAATCCCCTTGCGTATGTTACACCATTCAAATCATGCAGGTTTATATAGTTTTTTCCAAATCTCCCTTTTGATTCACATACAGTAACAAGAAAGAATCCATCTTTAAAGAAAAATATATCACCAGGATGAAGAAATTTATCCCACCATTTAGTATGTTCAAATGAGAATTCGTTAGGAGCAAGATCCTGAGGAAAGCTTTCTGCTTTTGGATAAAACTTAGAGAAATGACTTGGCTTAAAGATTTTTTTTAAGGTTAGGTTATAATCATAAAGATAAATATAATATTTATCAGGATAAACAAATAGAAAACCGGTGCCTGGAATATTGGCCAACCCTCCCCGGTTAAATCGTGCCATAGCCAGCGATAGCCTTTCATCTTCGGGTTTAAAAGTTTCACCTAGAATCCTGCCAGACTGATCATACTTTTTTAAAAGGTTGGAAACATTGAAAATTGAAAAAGTGATGAAATGGCCTTCATCATTTATAAAGATCTTGTTTGCTGTCGACTTTAAATGTATTTGTTTCGAAAATTGATAATCAGGATAGGTAAAGATACTGATTGCTAGGATTGGGGCATCATAAAGATATAAATTATCTGCCCCATCGAAAAACGAATTTGTAATTCCCTGATACTCGCCAGGGCCCTGACCGATGGAGCCAATGAATCTGATGAAATTTCCGGTCTTATCAAATTGCATAATTTTTTTCTCTACTGGACTGAACAAGAAATAATCCCCTTTAGAATTAATTCCTAGAAGCCCAAATCCTGAGAGCGGTTGATTCTTATAAGTGAAATTAATCAGCGTGTGGTCTGTAAATAATTTATCCCATTTTTGAGCGAGTTCACCTTTTTCCTTGAAAAG
>JAKPCG010000235.1 GCA_029553365.1 Acidobacteriota bacterium
CTGATTTGGCTGGTCATCGGGCAAAATCTTCTTGACGCGTGAGGACCTGTCTTTTACACTCAAAATCCTAAAGATGATATAGTTTCCATAGCTACACTAAATTATCGCCGGAGGTGTCTCATTCTCATTGACACGTTCCGCTTGACGCCGAAAGACCACACTAACCCGAAATTCGCCAGCTATTTGCCCCAGAGCGACGCGTTCACAAATCGAGTCACAGCAGAGTCAGTCGGCATAGCCTATCCAGCTATAGCAGAGAGTCGATTGGCCTCATTTGAGCTGCCCATTCCTCCCCACCCTGAGCAAACCGCCATCGTCGAATACCTCGATGCCCAAACCGCCAAGATCGACGCCGTCATTTCCGCTGCCCGGCGCGAAATTGAGCTGTTGCACGAATACCGCGAGCGGCTGATCGCCGATGTGGTCGCCGGCAAAGTGGACGTGCGCGAGGTGGCGGCGCAGTTGCCGGAGGAGCCGGAGACACCGGAAGAAGAGCCTGAAAGCCTCTACGGGGAAGTCGCAAACGATGAACCAGAAGAGGCCAAAGACGAGGAAGCGCCCGATGCCGAAGCGTAAATCATCTTCACGCAAGGAAACGCTCCGCGAACCGGCGGCCGTCTATGGCGGACCCGGCGGCGAGGTGGTGCTCTACCAGGCGCCGGACGGTACCGTGCAACTCGATGTGCGGCTCGAGCGGGAGACGATCTGGCTGAATCAAAAGCAGATGGCGTTGCTATTCGATACGGAACGGAGCGTGATCACCAAGCACTTGCGAAACATCTTTCAGAGCGGGGAACTGGAGGAAAAAAGCAATGTGCAAAAAATGCACATTCCCGGCTCAGATAAACCCGTCGCCTTCTACGACCTCGACGTCGTCATCTCCGTGGGCTACCGCGTCAACTCGAAGCGCGGCACGCAGTTCCGTATCTGGGCAACGCAAGTATTGCGAGATCATATCCTCAAAGGATACACCGTCAATGCGCGCCGGCTCGAAGAGCTGAAGCAAACGATAAAACTGGTTTCGACACTGGCGGATCGGCGTTCCCTGAGCAGCGACGAGGCGACGGCGCTCCTGCGCGTGGTGCGCGATTATACCTTTGCGCTCGAAGTGCTCGACGCCTACGACCACGGCCGTCTGCCTCGTCCCCCCGACATACCGCAGGCGGCTGTGCCGATTTCGCTGGAAGAAGCGCGACGGATGATCTCCGCCATGAGAACGCAGTATGGCGTTAGCGCCCTCTTCGGACAGGAACAGGGCGATAGACTGGCCGGCGCCTTGGCGGCGATCTTTCAAACCGCCGATGGTCGGGAGGTGTACCCGACGATCGAAGAAAAGGCGGCACATCTCTTGTACTTCCTGGTCAAGGATCATCCGTTCGTGGACGGCAACAAACGCATCGGCGCGGCGCTGTTTCTGCGGTTCTTCGAGAAGAACGGCTTGCTCTATCGGTCGGACGGAACCCCGCGGATGTCCGAAGAGGCATTGGTTGCCTTAACGCTGCTTGTTGCAGAAAGCGCGCCCCGGGAGAAAGACACCATCGTTCGCTTGATCGCGTTTCTCCTGCAAGGCCGCTCAGAAGATCTGGAGAAAACACTATGAGACCCACAGACGCCAGCGAAGCCGGTCTGGAAGCGCTTATCTGCCGGTCGTGCGCTTCCATGACCGCAAGGGCCATGTTCTGATCTATTTGTCCTCCAGCGACCGGTGGCTGACCGGCAGCTCGAAAAAAGCATCAGCACCGTGCCCGTCATGCCCCGGCCGCAGGCCGACAAGGCTGTGGTAACTCATCAGCCTATACTGGATAGGACATTCCTGATTTGGCTGGTCATCGGGCAAAATCTTCTTGACGCGTGAGGACCTGT
>JAKPCG010000010.1 GCA_029553365.1 Acidobacteriota bacterium
AAGGTAGATTATCTGGTCTCGGAAATGATGAGCATTCAGCCCGAGTGCCTGCAGGCGGAAAGCCGTTATCTTTTACAACCTGAATTACTGGCAGTCAGCAATATCAGGCCTGACCACCTTGAGACACTCGGTGAGAGTAAAGAGGACATTGCCCTGGCCTTGACCGCTGCTTTTCGGAGGAAGATAACTGTCTATATTCCTGAAGAGGAGCTTTTTCCAGTGCTAAAAGAAGGAGCAGAAAGGAAGAGAGTAGAAATCAGGCCTGCCAGAAAAGAAGTATCCAGTGAACAGCTAATTGACGAGCTCCCCTATCCAGAATTTGAACCTAATATTCGCCTGGCCCTCACTATCCTTCGGGCCTGTGGCCTGAATGATGAGGTCATTGCCCAGGGTCTAAAAAAGGTCAAACCAGACAGCGGTTGCCCCAGGATGTGGGAAAAGAGTTTTGATGACCTGGGGAAAAAAGTCTATCTGGTCAGTCTTTTTGCTGCCAACGACCCTCAATCCTCGCTCGAGGCCATGTTGAAAATTATGGACAGGACGGGCTGGAGATGGCGGACTGTTTATGGACTCCTTTGTTTTCGTCGGGATCGTGGCGACCGCACCAGACAGTGGGTTGATTTTCTGGTTGAAAAATGGCGGGAAGGTATTTTGGCCAATCAGCGAAGCGACGCTCAGGGGCGTCTTGAGCTAGCCGGTCTGGCCTTAGAAGGTCCAGGAGCTACTGCCGCCGGTCGCTACTTGAAGAAAAAACTAAAAGATCAGCCATGCGGACCGCCGCTTTTTATCGTCCAGAGTTCAAGCCCGGAAGCTGTTCTGCAGGATATTTTAACCCATTTTTCCTCAATTTCTGGCGAGAAGGACTTTTTACCTCAACCTGGCCCCCTGGTTTTTGGGCTGGGTAATATTGTCGGTTTTGGACAGGAAATGATAGATTATCTCGAGAGGAAGGCTAATGCCGTCGAGTTATAGCTCTTTTTTCCTGGGTCTGGTGCTGGCTCTTATCTATGTTGAAGTGACCGGTATTTCTCCCGGTGGGCTGATTGTGCCCGGTTACTTTGCTCTCTATCTTAACCAGCCCTGGCGTCCGCTCAGCACGCTGGCCGTTGCTTTTCTGACCCTGCTTATCTACCGGCTTCTCGCCCGCTATTTTATTCTTTTTGGCCGCCGGCGATTTGTGCTGATGATTTTAGTCGGTGCCTGCCTCGGGCAGGCCTGGAGCCTGGCTCTACCTCATCTACTGGCTGAGCCGGTTGGCCTCAGGGTGATTGGCTGGGTGGTGCCTGGTATTCTGGCTTCCTGTCTCGAGCGGCAAAAAATTGTGCCTGTCCTTTCCTCTCTGGTTTTTGTTTCGGTTTTAACTTTTTTCCTCAGTCAGGTATTTTTTTAAAAGATGCGCCCGGCCAAATTAAGCTATAAAACAATTTTATATTTAGCGGCGGTTAGCCTTATCTTTTATCTTATCTTCTTTTTCTGGCTTGAATCTTCCGGAGAGAAACTAGCTCCCGATGAACTGGAGGCTGCCCGGTTAATGCAGGAGGCAGAAAAGGAGATATATAGCTGCCAGCAAGAGCTCGGTCTGTCGCCCGAAAAAAATCCCTATGATCCGATGAGAACGGGCTTAATAGGTCTTGAATCCAGTCCTCTGACCACCACTCTCGGGCAGCTGGAAGCCAAGCGCACCACCACCAATCCCGCTCTGGCCGCTCTCCTCGTTCGTCTTCTTCGCCAGGTCGGGGTAGAAAAGGGTCAGGTGGTGGCAGCCGGGGCCTCAAGTTCTTTCCCGGCCCTCATTGTAGCGACCTATTGTGCCACCCGGGCTATGGGGGTTGACCTTCTTATTATCATTTCTATTGGCTCATCTCAATGGGGAGCTAACCAACCGGAATTCAGCTGGCTGGCCATGGAAAACTGCTTGCGCCAGGCGGGCTTTGATCAGCATCGTTTGCTGGCCGTCAGCTGGGGAGGTGAGGATGATTCGGGGAGCGAGTATCCGGAAGATTTAAAAATCAAGTTGAGGCAGGAAGCCCAAACCCTGGGCCTGACGTTTCTGCAGCCAGCCGGGCTTAAAACCATGGTTGAAACGCATTTCCGCCTGTTTAAAGAAGCGGCTGGTGGTCAGCCTATCCGGGCATTTATCAATATCGGCGGCAGTCTGGTCAATCTGGGCCGTGATTCGTCTATCCTGGAGCTTCGCCCCGGTCTGACCCGGGTCAAGAAAATACCACCTGCTGACCGCTGCGGGCTGATTCACCGGATGGCCAGCGAAGGTGTTCCAATCATTCACCTTCTGAATATCAAGGGTCTGGCTGCCCGTTATAATTTACCCTGGGATCCGCAGCCCTTGCCTCAGCCCGGTGAGAATTTAAGCCTTAAAGCGGAGGATGCGGCCGCGCAGAAGACGTGGTTGCTGGTTGCTGTTTATCTTCTGGTCTGCGCAGCGATTATTGTTATTTTTAACCGTCCTACTCAAAGGAAAGACGATTAGCTGGAGCCTCGGCCGGGTTTTTAAGATAAAAGCCCGTGGTCTTTTCCACAATTTCTGAATAGCGAGGAATTTCCTCAGCCTCAATCAGGCGGTCAGGACGAAGCTCTGACCAGGTCTTTAAAATGACAGCTATGGAGGATAGATGGCGACCCACTCTGACATCAATAGGCCAGCCTCTTTCGTCGAGTTTTTCAAACAGCAGCCCGTGCTTTCCAGCTTTCATGACAAATTCATCCCGACCGGTAAGAAGAAGATTCCGATCGGTTTTGCCCCGGGTGGCATCAAGGAAGGGCTCTGGTGTTTCCATCAGGAGGGGAATAGCATCTGTCCAGTCGCCGATTTCCCGGTGGGATAGCCCGCGGAGAGCCTCAGGCGAATACTCCACACCGATATCAAAGCCCTCCTCGGCACTGATCGTCATGGAAGCCAGCGCGGCTAAATCCTGGCCCTTAGGATGGACAACAATCGTGCTGATGACCGGATACTGCAGCTCAGCTTCGTGGAGGTCAATGACCAGATCAATTTTTTCCTGGCGGATTAGCTGGGTCATACCGTAACAGGTTTTTTCAGTCATCAGACCATCCGGCCGCCCGGGCCAGGTACGGTTTTGATTTCTGATGTCCATATAAGCCAGCTGTTGCTTCGAAGGATAATGGATATAAACTTCTGGATCAGGCCACTGGTCGAGCGGGTTGGACCACCGGTCTCCCTGTCTGAACTTCTGTTCTCCCCAGGAGGTTTTAATTGAATAATCCGGCGGATAAGCTCCGCCGGGCCGGGTCGAGGTGGAAGCGCTTGGATTAGCCGTTGGGATAACGAATATTCGGCCAGTTTTCACCCTGACGTTTTCGATGATAATCCAGGCTGCCAGCCGCCCGGCTGGTTCTTCGGGGTGTGAGCCGCCCAGAATTAAAACCGAGCCTCCTTCGCCTTCCTGGCCGAGGATATAAATTGTGGCGTCATTAATACTGCCTTTTATTCCAGGAAAATAGTCGCTCAGTTTCTTTACTTCGGTAACTCCCTCGCCCAGAACAACCGGCTCGGGCAGGTGGCGGCTGCGATAAAAACTAATTCCTGCCAGTATAAAAATGACCAGAAAAATCATACCAAATAGCCATTTTCTCTGTTTATCTGTAGAGTTCATCTCGACCTCATTTCATACGGAAAAGTCTTAATAAAAAGGGCAAAAGAACAATGAGATAAAGCAGCTCTTCTGCCCACTTCTTGCTTTTGATGAAATTGTAAAGAAAACAGATTGAGAAAAAGGCCACCATAAGGTAATAAAGAATCGTTATTAGCGTCGCCATGGTTAACCTCTAATTAAAAAACCGCCAGAAAGCCGAGGTGTTTACTGAAAATTACCATCAACATGCCCAGAACGGTAATAATTATTCCCGGGATCAGGCATTGCTTTAAAAATTTTGAATAAGGCTCCTTCACCCCAACCACGTTCATGGTCAGCCGACCAATGATGGCGGTCGGTGGAAGAGCATCACCCAGGGGCCAGATAATACTCATCGCGGCTAAAGCCACTACCGGGTTAAGGCCCCTGGTATTAAAAAAAAGGACAAGCGGTACGCCCAGAACCGGTGCTGCTCCCCACATCAAAACTGCTTCGGAAATCGGAAGAGTTATAAAAAGTGAAGCGATGACCAGAGCCACTGGCAAGGTCACAACAGAAACTGCAATTAATCCCCTGACTCCAGTCAGAGTCATAATTTGAACCAGGATTCCGACGCAGGTCAGGGTGCCGATCAGGGGCAGAAGCTGTCTGGTGGTCTCAAGGGAAATCTTCCAGATATTTAGCTTGACTGGCGAAAGTAAGGCAGCGGTCAAAGCGGTCAGGGCAAAAATCAATGGCAAACCCAGAACGGGAAAACTGAAAGGGAAAATTCGGCCAGCCAGGACCAGAAGTAGAAAGACCAGAAAAGGCAGGCCTATCCGCCACCAGTTCATTTTCTCCGGTGGCCGGGGGATTTCTTCGAGGGCTTTTTCCAGATCAACCGGCTTGGCCTTCCAGCCCAGGATAAAAATCACTGCTATTGCTCCCAGCAGACAGGGAATGAGAAGAGGCAGAAAAAAACCAACATACGGCATATTAATACCGGCAGCAGTCATCATGGCCCAGAGGCTGACCGGCGGAGCGGCGGCACTCAACCCGGCGATCAAAAAAATGATAGCTGCTACTTTCGTTTCCGGTAGCCCCATATATTTCAGCACAATGGCCACCAGTGAGCCGGTAATAAGAACTGTTACACTGCCCGCTCCGGTCAACGCTCCGGGGATAAGGAGTAAAATAACCAGCAGGAGAAAAAGAACAACTTTCTGCCGGTGAAATCTTCTGAGAATTGATCTAACGGCAAAAGCTACTCCACCTGCTTCCCGCACCAGATTCATGAAAAGAGTGGCTGTTAAAAAAATCAGGCAGATATCAAGATAAGTAATCGCTCCTTCGGCCAGATGCCTGACTGGCAGCCACTCCCCGCCAGCCAGAGCTCCAGCCAGGGCGGCAACAAAAATAGACAGTTCAGTCGAGAGTTTAAACAACTGGGCGGCAATATAAGCAGCAACCATCACCAGTAAAATAAGTAAAGCACTCACCGTTGATGACATAATTAGTTCTCCCGATTCTCCGCTGATTCTTTAATATTTTCTGCTGTCAATGATAATTCTCGAGATGCAATGATAACTCAGGGCGACTTTTTTGTTCTGGAAAATAGCTCTTTCCACAGTCAACGTTCCCAGAGGATAGTCATCGAAGCGATAAATCCCCTGGTCGAGGCGGTTACCGGTTATAGTCGAAAGTTCAGGTACACCTCTATTGACCGGCGGTAGGTTAAGCTGTTCAAGGACAAGATTCAGCGATTCAGGGTCCTTCAAGGTGAAGGTTTGTCCACCGGGGTCCATCTCCAGCTTAAGCTCAGGTGGCGGAGGAACCTCGGAGGTCCTTTCCAGCGCACTCTCCGATGGAGTCAACATAAACGTGTAGATCACACGGTGGGAATACTGGTTATCCTCTTCGGTTTTTACATAAGAATATTGGGGAACGTTTGGCGGGAAAATATCATTTTTCACGGCTTTGAAGGTTAAATACTGCAGACTGGTTGTTTGAAGATAATAAAGAATAACCCCAAGAACGAGGCCGGCCACAATCGTTCTGACCAGGCTTTCTGTATAGCCTTTGAACAGAATATAAATCAACCAGATGACATCAATGGCCAGAAGGATCGTGACAATAGTTTTTACCGTTGATGTGGCGACCATTTTTTCTCCTGAAATCCTGGCTTCTTAGATCGAGTTATATTCTAACAAAAAGAAAAAGTCGAAAACAAATTTAAGTTTATCTTTGCCTTAGAAAGGCGATAGAGCTAAAATCATCTTTTCAATTTAACCGAGGAGTACTCAAATGAAAAAGAAGCTTGTTTTACTGCTGCTGGTTCTCGGGCTGACCTCTTCTCTCCTGGCTCAGCCTCAGGAAAAGTTGCCACGAACCTTACTTCCTCTTTCTGTTCTTCAGGATATTATAAATGAATCATCAGGTGAACTGGCCCTTCAGAATGAAATCTATCTGACCGGTGTCAATCGCAATCGGCGGCCGGAAGAATATCAGAACGGGTATTTTGAGACCAGATTTATCCTGGACAGATTAAAAGAGTACAATTTCGATGAAGCGGCCATTATCGAACTCCCTACCTCCAGTCCTAAAACCTGGGACGCCGAAGAGGCTCAACTCTGGCTGGTCGAGCCGATGAAAAAGAAACTCTACGATCTAAAAGATGTGCCGACCACGCTCTGTGCTGGCAGTGTTTCCACTGATACGACAGCCGAACTGGTTGATGTTGGACCTGGCTACAGCGAGACTTTTTATCAGGGAAAAGAGGTTAAAGATAAAATTGTGCTGGTTTATGGTTCTCCTGAAAGGGCCAGACAGTTAGCCGTGGAAAAATTTGGAGCTAAAGGTATTATTGCCTGCACTTCCAGCCATTCTGAATTTGACCGGGATCAGCTGGGCTGGAACTCGATCCGGATAGGCGAAAAAGATAAACCAACCTTTGCCTTTATGGTTTCGGAAAGAACCTATTATGATTTAAAGCAGATGCTGGAAAGAAAAATCAAGGTGAAAGTCAGAGCGGTGGTTAAAAGCCAGATGGTGCCCTATCGGGAAGAGATGGCCATGGGCTACCTGAAAGGTACAGAGAAAGCAGACCAGGAACTGGTGTTAACCGGTCATCTGTTTGAAGGCTTCGCCAAGCAAGGGGCCAACGATGATGCTTCTGGCTGCGTGGCTATTCTGGAAGCTGGCCGGGTGATCAAACAGTTAGTTGCTGATGGTAAAATTCCCCCGCTCAAACGCTCTATTCGGTTTCTTTTTGTTCCCGAAATTTCAGGCACGATGGCTTATATAAAAAAATATCCCGACATCGCCCAAAAATTTTATGCTAACCTGAATGAGGACATGGTGGGCGAAGCTCTGATTAAAAATCTCAGTGCCTTTCGCCTGGAAACCACTCCTTATTCACTGCCGACTTATCTCAATGATGTAGTGGCTTCATTTGTCGAGTGGATGGGTGCCAGCCAGCGGATTGCTCAGGATTCTGGCTGGGAGTACTATGAGGTCCTGTCGCCGGCTGGTAGCCGTGATCCTTTTTATTACACCATTGACCGCTTTTCAGGTGGAAGTGATCATATCGTTTTTGTTGACGGTTCTGTCCGCGTCCCGGCCGTCATGTTCATCTGCTGGCCGGATATGTGGTACCACACCAGCGGTGATTTGCCCGATAAATCCGACTCAACTCAGCTGAAAAGAGTGGTCACCCTGACTGTGGCTTCGGCTATCTTTCTATCTAACGCTGGCCCGAAGGAAGCCGTTCTTATTCTGAATGAAGTAGCTACCAGAGGCCAGGAGCGTCTTGGTCAGGAAAAGGGGCGGGCGGAAGCTATGATTGTATCAGCCGGTAAAAATCTCGCCACTGCCAGAAAAGAAGCCGTCAATATTCTGACTAAGGCCTTTGAGCGAGAGGAAGAAGCTCTTCAATCAGTAAAATTCTTCGGTCAGGATGACCAGCAATTTTTGACTCTCCTCAAAGCTAAATTATCGACTCTCAACCAGATGCAGGAATCCTGGCAAAAAGAACTGGAAGCGGTCTATCTGGCCGCCTGTGCCGGCCAGAAGGTTAAACCTGAAAAGCTGGAACTCACTGCCGACGAGCTGAGGTTAAGCCGAATTGTTCCGGTCAGAAAACCGCTGCCGGCTGGAGCTGAACCCTGGTCAGTGTTAATGAAGCTCCGTGAAATGAATATTCAGGTTTCTCCTTTTATTTTTCAGGCTGAGTTTGAATTGAGAAATTTCATAAATGGCCGGCGCTCGATTCTTGATATCAGAAATGCAGCTTCAGCCGAATACGAGCCGCTGCCTCTGCTCGATGTGGAAAAATATTTTCAGGCGCTGGAAAAAGCCGGAATGGTTGAGTTGAAGAAAAAATAGCCAGTTGTGGTTTGAGCCAGAAAAAACCGATCAGACGCTTTAGCGGCCGTAAATTCTGGCCAGCTCGGTCATCAGGTCGAGATTTTTTTCAATTTCAATCATCTGGATGTTTTTCGCTCTGGCTATGGCCGTAAAGCGTCCATCGCTGTTGCCGTCTTTATTAATCAGAAGAAGATGGCAGTTGGGAGCAACCGCATCAATACTCTGTTCATCAGTCGTATCGCCAGCCGATGCCCCTTGAGACCGTCTTTTCATGCCTTCGATATGAGCGCCGATGACGGTTAGACCTTCTTTTCTGGCTTCTTCGATTAGCTGGGTTATTCTTTTGATTTCATCATCGATAGAAATGCCGGCGGCTCCCATACCTTTCAGGCTGGCTCCCATGACAATGATGACCGAGCCATAAGGCTGGCCGGCAGCCTTCTTTTGCTGCAAACTGGCAGCCGTGGCCAGGGGATTGAGTTCAAATTCAATGTTTAATTTTTGTAAGAATACCTTGATCATAGCCGGGCCGGGACTCTGACCGCAGGAGGTGAGAAGAACAGGTGGCTGGGCCAGTGGCCCGGACTGAGCCAGAAGAAAAGAAGCCGGTAAGAATAAAATCAAAGAGAGAACTATCAAAGCAGAAACTTTTTTCATCTTTTAATCTCCTGTCGTTCCGATCTGATCTAGTCAGGCAATCAGTCCTGATTGCTTACCTTTAGTTTAGATTTTCCAGAGAATAAAATCAACGAACCGTCCGTCCACCAGACTGGTCGAGACTCAGTGAATCCTGGCTATCCACTTTAGGGCGGTGATTTTCTGGTGACCTAAAGAGAAGGCGATTCTTCCTCTGGTGAGGCAGCCAGCAATTCTCTTAATTTCCTGGCATTAAAGACAGCCTGGGCCCGGTAGTCATTATTAAAATAAATATAAGCCTCTTCAACTTTCAACGGGGTAATAATTTCAGCCCATCTTTTCAGCTCATCATCTGAATAGCGATAGCGATAACCACCGGTCAACCCATGGAAACGGAAGTAGGCCAGATTAGAAGTTACCACGATTTCTGGCTGGAGGCGTCCGGAGGAAACAATACACAGCGTCACCTGATAGCGGGAAAGCAGGTCATAAACATCAATTGAATACCAGCTCTGGTCTCTGAATTCAATCACATGGCGGAAGCCAGCAGGCAGGGCTTCCAGAAAAGAAGTCAGCAGCTCAATATCTTTGGTAAGAGATGGCGGTAGCTGGTAAAGCAGGCAGCCAATTTTCCCTCTAAACTGTTTGGCCAGAAAGGCCAGATGTTCCAGGTCAAGTTCAACTTTTTGCAGCTTCTTGAGGTGGGTTATCTGACGGCTGGCTTTTAAACTGAAACGGAAAGTCTCAGGCGTTTTTTCTACCCAGTTATGGATCATTTCGATCCGCGGTGAGCGATAAAAGGTCATATTGATTTCGACCGTATCAAATTGCCTGGAATAAAACTCGAGCCACTCAGCGGATTTTAATCCCGAGGGATAAAAATTACCCGCCCAATCCGGGTAACTCCAGCCTGAAGTCCCAATCCAGAATTTCATCTTCCCTCATTAATAATCTATTCATACCGGACCTGTAAATCAAATTAAAAATCTGGCAGAGACAGGCAGGGTGGATAGCTTTCAGGTTTGCCGGTTTTGCCCCTGATTCACTTTTGACAGTCTGACCCATTTATGATAAATTTTTTGACTTAAATCCGGCTCAAATTGAAGCCAGAGAACAGGATTTAAGCTGGATTTAAAAGATGTTCAGGCAGGAGGAGAAGGATGCACCCAATGTTTTGGTTAGCTCCCTTGGGCTCGGTTTCAGCCCTGTTTTTTGCCTGGCTTTTCTATCATCAGATGAAGAAAAAAAGCGAGGGCACAGAAAGAATGGCTCAAATTGCTTCCTATGTCAGGAAGGGAGCCATGGCTTACTTAAAGCAGCAATACACGGTGGTAGCTATTGTTTTTGCCTGTCTGGTAGTTCTGCTGGGCTTTTTGGCTTTTGTCCTTAATGTTCAAAATAAGTGGGTCCCGGTAGCTTTCCTGACCGGCGGATTTTTCTCGGCTCTCTCGGGCTATCTCGGCATGAAAACTGCCACTTATGCCTCCAGCCGGACAGCTAATGCGGCCCGTAGTTCGCTCAATGGTGCTCTGACCATTGCTTTTAGAAGCGGGGCAGTCATGGGCCTGACCGTGGTCGGGCTGGCTCTTCTTGATATATCCTTGTGGTTTTTTATCCTGAAGCATTTTTATCCTATCTCCAATGAGAATAACCTTATCATTATCACCACTACCATGCTGACCTTTGGTATGGGCGCTTCTACTCAGGCCCTCTTCGCCAGAGTCGGTGGCGGCATTTTTACCAAAGGAGCCGACGTTGGGGCCGACCTGGTGGGAAAAGTCGAGTCGAATATTCCGGAAGATGATCCCAGAAATCCGGCCGTTATTGCTGATAACGTCGGTGATAATGTTGGCGACGTGGCGGGAATGGGAGCTGACCTTTATGAATCTTATGCCGGCTCAATTCTGGCCACCGCTGCTCTTGGTGCTTCAGCTTTCCTCGGACAGGGAGATATGCAGCTCAAAGCGGTCATTGCTCCCATGGCCATTGCTGGCATCGGGGCAATTCTTTCTATTCTTGGTATTTTTATGGTCAGAACAGGAGAGAGAACCAGTCAAAAAGATTTGCTGAAAGCTCTGAGTCGTGGGATTAATACCAGTGCCATTCTGATTTTTATCTTTTCCTACCTGATAATTCGCTCCCTGGGGATGTCAGTAGGTAACTGGCTGGCCGTGGTAGCCGGGTTGCTGTCGGGTATTATTATCGGTAAATCGACCGAATATTATACCTCTCATTCTTATAAGCCGACCAGGCGCATAGCTGAAAGTGCTCAAACTGGAGCAGCGACTGTCATTATCACCGGTATCGGTACGGCCATGCTGTCAACCTGGCTGCCCATCATTTCAATCGCATCCGGAACTGTCCTGGCCTATCTTTTTGCAGCCAATTTTAATTTTCTGGATGTAGGTCATGGGCTTTATGGAATCGGTATAGCGGCCGTGGGTATGCTGTCCACTCTTGGTATTACTCTTTCCACCGACGCTTATGGACCCATAGCTGACAATGCTGGCGGCAACGCTCAGATGTCCAATCTTGAAGCTGAAGTCAGGCAAAGGACCGATGCTCTGGATGCCCTCGGCAATACGACCGCGGCTACCGGCAAAGGATTTGCCATTGGCTCGGCTGCTCTGACCGCTCTGGCTTTGCTGGCTTCATATGTAGAAGAAATAAAAATTGGACTGATTCGTATCGGTCAGACCACTCTTCAGATGATGGATGGGACCGTTATTGAAACAGCTAAGGCTGGATTTCTCGATTTCATGCAATATTTTCGGGTCAATTTGATGAATCCGATTGTTCTGGTCGGGATGTTCATCGGAGCAATGATGGCTTTTGTCTTCTGTGGCCTGACCATGATGGCTGTCGGAAAGGCAGCCGGCAGTATGGTGGATGAAGTCAGGCGGCAATTCAGGGAAATTCCTGGTGTCTGGGATGGAACAGCTGAGCCTGATTATGCTCGTTGTGTGGCTATTTCGACCAAAGGAGCTCAGAAGGCCATGATGGTCCCCTCGCTTCTGGCCATTATTGTTCCCATTGCTACCGGGATTTTGCTGGGCGTGGCCGGAGTGATGGGCTTGCTGATCGGGGCCACCTCTACCGGTTTTGTTCTGGCTGTATTCATGGCTGATGCCGGTGGTGCCTGGGATAACGCCAAAAAGTTTATTGAAGATGGTAATCTCGGCGGCAAAGGCTCTCCAGCTCATAAAGCCGCGGTCGTAGGCGACACGGTTGGTGATCCCTTTAAAGATACCTCTGGTCCAAGCCTTAATATTCTGATCAAGTTGATGAGCATGGTCTCTATCGTGGTAGCAGGCCTCACCGTGGCTTTTTCTCTGATTAAGTAAAAATAAATCAGGAGATAGAAAGCCTGGTCGGGCAGGCTGGGATTGTAGCTGAAGGTGGCGAGAATTAAATCTCGAAAAACTGAAGCTATCTTCCAGCCACCTGTTCCGGTCGGGCTTAATCTCGAGGAGGGGAGGTAGAATCTTGGCCAGGATAAAATTATTTTCCCGCCCGATTTTAGAATCAGGGATTTTACTTTTAATAATAAGTGTTTTATTTTCTGGTTGTCAGCCTGGGGGCCGCATATCTGAAGTAACAGCCGAAGAGATTCTGAATCATATCAAGCTTTTATCCGATGACACCTATGAAGGACGCGGGCTGGGCACTCCGGGAATTGAACTGGCGGCCCGTTATCATGAGGATTACTTCAAGCAGTTTGGTCTCAAGCCTTTTTTTGGCTCAAGTTACCGCCAGAACTTTACTTTGATCGGTCTGGAGCCTGATCTAAAGGCAGCCATAGAGCTGGTAACGCCGGTCAAGAAGGGCCAGCAGCTTGAGCTGCCGCCTCCAGTTTTGCTGGAAGATTTTGTAATTAAATCAGAAAGGAAAGATTGTCCGCCGGAGGTTGAGGCCGAGCTGGTCTATGCCGGCTATCTGATTCAGGCCCCAGAACAAAACTGGGATGATATCAAAGGAATGGACTTAAAGGGAAAGGCTTTGCTGGTCGAAATCAATGAGCCAGGCAATTATCCCGGTGGTATATTTGACGGCGAGGATCTGACTTACTATGGCCGCTGGACCTATAAATTTGAAAAAGCAACTGAACTCGGGGCTGCCGGTGTCCTGATTATTCATAATGATAAAGGGGCGACTTATGGCTGGAGTGTGGTCAGAAATTCCTGGGCTAAAGAATCATTTTTCCTGCCAGAAAAAGTCAGAAATCTCTATTTTCAGGGCTGGGTAACAGAAGCTCTGGGAACCAGGATGGTGGAGGCTGCCGGTCTTGATTTAAAAGAACTGCGAGCCAGGGCTGAAACTGCCGATTTTAAACCACAACCGCTCGGCCTTAAAATCAAAGTCAGACAACAGCCTGCTTTCCGCCAGGTTGAAGCCTGCAACGTGGTTGGCTGGCTGCCTTCATCAGAACCCCAGGCCGGGAATAAATATATTATCTTTTCTGCTCATTATGATCATCTGGGCCGTGATCCCAATCTTCAGGGGGATCAAATTTATAATGGAGCGATTGACAACTGTTCGGCCAGTGCTTGCCTGCTCGCTCTGGCTGGCTATTATTCCCAGTTTAAGGGTCGGTTGCCGGCCAACCTGGTTTTTGCCGGAGTAACAGCCGAAGAGCAGGGCTTGCTCGGTTCGGATTACTTTGCTTCTCATCTGCCGGTTCCTAATTCCTCGGTTCTGGCCAATATTAATTTTGAGACAACCAATGTCTGGGGAGAAACTGAAGATCTTTATGCCATCGGCGCTAAATATTCTGACCTGGATGACATTTGCCGGCAGGCAGCCGAGAACCTGCTCTATCGCTATATACCGGAACGGGGAGGGAACTACGGTTTTTTCTATCGCTCGGATCAGCTGAGCTTTGCCCGCCATGGAATTCCGGCTGTCTGGCTGCATGAAGGCGTGGTTTCACGGGGAGGGGATAAAGACCTCATCGTCAGAAAGTCAGAAGAATACCAGAAAAAATATTACCATCAGGTAACAGATGAAGTTCAGCCAGACTGGAATTTAAGCGGAGCAGTCCAGATTATTCGCTGGGCCAGGGAAGTGGTTGAATTACTGGGAAAAAATCCTTCTCTGCCGGCTTTTAAGGCCAACAGCCCTTTTCAAAGGCCGGAAGTCGCTGGCGGCCAGAAAGATCTGACTGATTAGCCGATTGGCCAGCCAGGCGGAACAGGACAAAAGCTTCGGTCAAATTGCCTGGTTGCAAAAAAGAAATTTTATGATAAAATCAACAATATAATCGACCATGAATCTAAAAGAAGCTTCTTTTGGTGAGTTTCTCAAGCCATCCCAGGTTATTTTCGATTTGAAGAGTCATGAAAAAGTAGAAGCGATCGAAGAGCTTCTCGACAGCCTGGTCAAACAAAAGTTAATCAGCAGTAAAAATCTTACTCTGACCAGAATTATTGACCGGGAAAATCTGGAGTCAACCGCTCTCGGGCATGGTATAGCTGTTCCTCACGCCCGGGTTGACACTGAAGGTCAGATGGCGGTGGCGGTCGGGCGTTCAGCCGAAGGGATAGATTTTTCAGCTCCTGATGGCCGGCCGGTTCATCTTATAATTCTGGTTGTCTGGAATCCTACCATCCCCGGTCTTTTTAATCACCTGTTCGCCGGTCTGGCCAGTTTTCTGATCAAACCCGATAATCGTGATCGGCTGTTCAACGCCCGGGATAAAAATGAACTTTACAATGTCCTGGCTCAAATCCCACTGGCCTTTCCCTATGAAGATAGAATAGTTAACCGGGCCAGCTTGCTCAGAAAACTGCAAGAAATTGAACTCAAAATAAGACGGGCACCGGAAGCCAGGCAGGAAGAACTGCAGAAGCATCGAGCACTTATTCGAGAGGAACTGGACCAGTCGCTTTTAGCTCGCTTTGACCTGTTGATGGACCGTTATGGTTATGCTGTTTCGGAAGTAATAGATGGCGTTTGCCAGAGTTGTAACATGAGTGTTTCCACTCAGATGGCCTCAGCCATTGAAGAAAGCAATGATATCTATATCTGTGAAAATTGTGGCAAATATCTGGTCTCACCGGGGAAAAAAGAGAAGGTGGTGACGAAGGAAAAGGCCGAGAGAGAAAAAGAGAAAGAAAAAGTAGAACGTCCGAAAAAAACTACCGGCCCGGCGGTCAAAGTCAGGCCGAGCAAAAAAGTTTCTGCTGGTCAGAGTAAAGCCGAAAAAAGCAGAAAACATTAAAGATCGCCACTTTCTGTCAGAGCGCTTTAACCTTTTAAATCTTTAAATCAAATTCCGTTTCTTCTCTGCTAATTTTTCAGCCTGATTGCCGGGAAGTTAACCGGTTCAAGCAGGCGATAAACTGGAAGCTCAGCGTAACCTCTCTGCCATTCACGGTAAATATAGCGGTCAAAAAAGTTCCAGACAGCTAATCCATCGTCGCTTTCAGGCTCCAGCAGGTAAGCAGCCAGAGCGCCAAGTGGCTGACCGGTGGGGACAAATAGCGACCCGGCCGGAAAAGTTCTGTTTTCCTTTTTATATTCGCCTTTAATTTGATCCAGCCGGTGCCCCTGGAAAGGTCGGTCGGCTGCTTTGATTTCGGTCGGCAAAAATACCTCTACCGGGAGTGTCAATTCCGAAGTCAGAGATTCGACCAGCAGACCATGCTTGAGGAGAATGGCGACCAGATCCGGATCGGGCTGGCTGATGAGATAACCATAAGGCAGATTGACTGTCCTTTTTGGCTGGTAGCTGGCATAGTAAGGAACAGTGACCGGTTTTTTCCGATTGGTAGGTTTAATCTGAGGGAAACCACCGCCTGGTCTCTCGCTCACCTCAAGTTCATAAGCCTGAATCGTCACGGGTTTTGGCAATGGCTGGAGATCAAATTCAACGGCAAAAGTCTTTCCTCCAGGATTAAGGCCGGCAGCGATAGTCCGGCGGTCAGCCTCTTCGATAAGTTTTTGAATTTCAGCCGTTTTGCTGGCCGTATAATCAAGAATAGCTTTTAGAAAATTAAAGCAGCTGATGACTCTGGTCTTATAATCAGCATGGACATAGTTTTCATCCAGAATGGACAGCCGATTTCTCACTCCGACATAATTCGTGAAATATCTGGGTTGAGGTTCAAAGGTTTCCCAGCCTTTGGAAGGATCACGCCAGTCGCGAAACATTCCATAGGGAGCGGCTAAAGTACCGTATTTGTCCTTCAGAGTCTTAACAATGGCCGGTAGCATGATATCGCGCTGATAGGTAAGAAGTTCAGGATCAATATTGGGATTGACCGGCCAGGAGTAGGTGACCGTCTCTTCATGGTAAGCGCCATCCGTTGTATGTAGATCAATCGCCAGCGCTGGATCCCAGTGGTTAATAATTTTTCCTACTACGGCTGTCATTTCCGGGCTTTCCAGTTTGATAGCATCGCGATTGAGGTCAAGATTCTGGCCATTGGGCCTGACCCCCACGCCTTTTTCCGGGCCTGGCTGCTGGACGCGATTTTTAGGACTGATTTTATCATTTCCATCCGGATTGAGGTTCGGGACAATCAGAATCACCAGGTTCTTGAGATAAGGATGGGAAGGATTCAACACCAGTTCTCTGGCCAGCATTAATGAGGCCTCTTTTCCTTCGACCTCACCAGCATGAATGTTGGCCTGAATATAAACGACAGTTTTATTCAAATTGCGGGCATAGAGGGGTGAATGAACAGGCGGGTTACTGATGATCAACATGGGGACCGTTCGTCCCTCGGTCGTTGTGGCGATATTTTCAACCACCAGGTTGGGGCTCAGTTTCTGCAATTCCTTAATAAAAGCTAAAACCTCGGCATGGAGGGAAGTGGCTGTATACTGGCTGCTTTCAGCCACGGTCAAAGGGGCGTTTGGAGGCAGAGCTGACGACGGCGAAGATAGTTTAGATTGGCCTGCCGCCTGCGGCTGGTCTAAGGCTTCAGACCAGGCAGCTCCTGTCCTCCGGGGTGCTGGCTTTTTCCCGGCGTCGGCTGTAAAACCGATCGAGATAACTAAAAAGAGGAGAAAGAAGTTGATTAAAACCGATTTTATTAATTTTTTCTTTTCCATGTCTAAAACTACGTTCCTTTCCTGCTGTGATTTTTGGGTTTATATTAGCCGGGTCAGGCGACTAAAACCCGCCTCAATCTGACCTGCCCTCTTCGATTAGAAGAGGATCAGGCGCCGAAAGCAATTTAGAAAAAATCGTATCACGTCCCGATTTTCTTATCAACAATAATAAATAATTTAAAATCTCAGAACAGACTGGTTGAACCTGTTTGGCTCGAACTGGAGCGGCTGGCTGGCAGCTTCCCTCTACTTCGAATATAATATAAAACAGTGAGACAAAAATGGGGTTATTTCCTGTTCGACCCGAGAAAGAAAAAGACCTCCTGGAGAGGATGTCCCGACTGGGTATCAAGGATTCTGACCTGGAAGAAAAATTTGTTCACTCTCAGGGAAAAGGTGGGCAAAAGGTCAACAAATCAGCTACCTGTGTTTATCTGAAGCATCTGCCGACCGGTATCGAGGTCAAATGTCAGAGGGAAAGGTCCCAGGCTTTGAATCGTTTCCTGGCCAGGCGGATTCTGGTCGAAAAGCTGGAAGAAAAGCTCCGGGGCGAAGAAAGTCGGGAAAAGCAAAAGATAGAAAAAATTAGACGTCAGAAAAGAAAAAGATCAAAAAGAGCCAGGGAAAAAATGCTGGCTGATAAAAAACGCCGGGCTTTATTAAAAGAAATGCGGCGCATATTCCTTAAACCTGACGATACTGACTGATTCCTGGTTGATTAAAGTCTGAAAGATTTATTTCTCTTGAACCGACCACGACTCAGACCGAAGCCAGTTCCAGCAGGGCCTGAAGCAGCAGGTTAGCGCCTTTTTCCAGATCAGAAGGATTAATCTTTTCGTCTGGCACATGACTCAAGCCTTCTGGAGATGGTATAAAAATCAAGCCCACGGGGCAGATGGCAGCCAGAATCTGTGAATCATGTCCCGCTCCGCTCGAAATAAGCCGGTAATCATAACCGAGTCTTTCGCTTAAAGCTTTCAGTCTATTCAGTATAGATCCAGGGACAACGATGGGCTCTGTGCTATCGACCAGCTGCTGATAAAAGGACAGACCGCGAGTGGCAGCAACTTCTCGGGCCAGCTTCAGGATTTCTTTTTCCAGTTCTTCTAATTCCTGGCGGTTCTGGCTTCTCAGGTCAAGGGTAAAATCAGCTTCACCAGGAATGATAGAAAAAGAACCTGGCTTGAGCACTACCCGGCCGATGGTCAGCGTGTTGTCCTCATACTTTCTGAGAACCAGTTGATTGGCTCTTAGGGCAAAATCAGCCAGAGAAATAAAAGCGTCCTGCCTGAGTTCCATGGGTATTGTCCCCGCATGTCCTGAGCGGCCAACAAAAGTCGCCTGAAAGTAACGCTTACCGGCTATAGTGGTGACCAGGCCGATGGGTATTTCTTCTTCCTCAAGAATCGGTCCCTGTTCGATGTGCAGTTCAAGAAAGGCCAGAATTTCAGGCCTCTCTCTGGCTGCCAGGGGTATGTTTTCAACCTTCAGCCCGGCTTTCTCCACGATTTCGGCCAGCGGCGGTCCGAACTGGGTTCTGGCATTTTTAAGCTGTTCTTCCTTTAGCTGGCCGGTAAAAGCCCTGCTTCCCAGAAAATCACCGACAAGATTGCCCTCTTCGTCGGTAAATGAAGCCAGTTCCAGTGTCCGGTAAAGCTCGAGGTTTTCTTCTTTGATTCTTCTCAAACATTCGAGAGCTGAAAGAACTCCAACCGAGCCATCAAACCGACCACCGTTGACGACTGTATCAAGATGAGAACCGGCCATAACGACCTGAGGAGTTTTGCCGGCCAGCCGGCCAAAAATATTACCAGCGCTATCCTGACGATAAGTCAGACCGGCCGCCTCGATCTTCTCCTTCAGCCATTTCCTGGCTTCTAAATCAGCCAGGCTGAAAGACGGTCGAGATATTCCCCCTCTTGGATCCTGACCAATTCTGGCCAGCTCTTCCAGCTCCTGCCAGAGTCGCTCAAAATTAATTTTTAGTTCAGTCATTTTTGGAGAAGCTCCAGCATTTCTTTTACAGCTTGAGTCAATCCGACTATGGCCGCTCTGGCCACAATGGCAAAGCCGATGCTTAACTCGGAAATCTCCTTTATGTCCACAATGGGCTGGACATTATGATAGTCAAGCCCATGACCGGCGTGGACTTCAAGGCCGAGGTGGCTGGCGAAAGCAGCCGCTTGCCTGACCTCTTCCAGGTTGGTCTGCCGCTCTTGTTCATTCCTGGCATCGGCATATTTACCCGTATTGATTTCAACCAGGTCAGCGCCGACTGTCTGACAGGCTTCGAGCTGGTTTTCCAGAGGATCAACAAAAATACTGACCTTTATTCCGGCCTTTTTCAATTCCTGGAGATAAGAGGTAAGATGATCTTTTTGGTTGATGACTTCCAGTCCACCCTGAGTGGTTATCTCCTCAGGGCTCTCCGGGACAAGCGAAACTGTATCGGGTTTAACTTCCCTGGCCACCTTTAACATCTCTTCGGTAGCCGCCATTTCCAGGTTGAGTTTGGTCACAATAACCTGTCGCAGCAATTTCAAATCTCTTTCCTGGATATGGCGTCTGTCTCCTCTCAGGTGGCAGACAATACCAGAAGCCCCGGCTTGCTCAGCCAGCAAAGCAGCCAGAATTGGTTCTGGCTCCCGGGCTGCTCTGGCCTGTCTTAGAGTGGCGATATGATCGATGTTAACTGCCAGCTTCATTCTTGCCTCCAGCCATTAAATGATTTTTGTTTCTCTATTGCCTTCTCTAATAGGAGAAGGCTAACTTCTCAGTTTCCCGTCTTTTATCAGTTTATTTTTGGCCGCAAAAACTGTCAATCAGATTGACGATTCTCCTGGCCAGTGGCTGCAGCTTATTCTCGTCCGGGCCTTCCATCATAATGCGGGCCAGGGGTTCTGTGCCTGAATACCGAACTTCCAGTCGACCCTGCGGTCCAAGCTCTTTTTTGACGTCTTCAATCAAATCTTCATAGCCCGGTATTTCTTTTAAAGGGACCTTTTCTCTGACCCGAAGATTAATCAAAATCTGAGGGTAAAGTCGGAACCCTTTGACCAGTTCGGATAGACTTTGTCCCCTTTCCACCATTATCTCCAGCAATTTTAAGGAGGTAAGAAGCCCGTCACCGGTCGCTGCGTAATCGAGTAAAATTGTATGGCCTGATTGCTCGCCACCCAGATTGGCCTCACGTCTGACCATTTCTTCCAGGACATATTTATCGCCGACCCTGGTCCGAAGAAGCTTGATGCCATTTTCAGCCAGACTTTGCTCCAGCCCCAGGTTACTCATAGTTGTAGCCACCACCAGATTGTTCTTCAGGCGAGCCTTTTCTTTGAAATATAAAGCCAGAAGATACAGAGTATGATCGCCATTAAGGATATGTCCTTGCTCATCGGACCAGATGGCCCGGTCGGCATCCCCATCGTAGGCAATGCCCAGGTCAGCTCCTTGCTCGACCACGGCCCTGGCCAGGTTCTCTGGATGGAGAGAACCGCAGCGGGCATTGATATTCCGGCCATCAGGTAAATTATTGATCGTCACCACCTCGAAATGGAGAGCTCTGAACAGCTGGGGGGCCAGTTCCGAGCTGGCTCCGTTGGCGCAATCCACCACCAGCTTTAGCTTATCTTTTTTACTGGCCGACCAGCTGGCCTGCAGTGAATCCAGATAAGCAGACCGCAGAGAATGGTCAACTTCAACTTTTTCTATCTTGATTTTACTTTCTTCCAGTCTGTCTTTGATCAGGGCCTCTTCCAGCCTCTCCTCCCAGTCTTCTGGAATTTTGGTCCCACCTGGAGAAAATATTTTGATGCCATTATCCTCATAAGGATTATGGGAGGCAGAAATAACCACACCGGCACTGAAGCCGCCCCGTCTGGTCAAAAAGGAAACCCCGGGAGTGGTGATGACTCCGGCCGAGACTGCCTGGCCGCCAGCCTGAAAAAAGCCTGAACAAAAATATTCTTCTAACCACTGACTCGATTCCCTGGTGTCACGCCCGATGACAATCCTGGGCTCCCGGCCCTTTTCCTGTAACAACGAAGCCAGGGCCTGTCCGAGCCGGTAAACAGCCCTGGCCTCCAGGGGAAATTCTCCTGCCCTGGCTCTTAAACCGTCTGTTCCAAATAATTTGCCCATGATTAGCTTTTCCGACTCCTCTCTGGTTTGTGTTTATCTTAATCAGAATTTTAAAATAAATATAAAATCCCTGTCATCCTTTTTTATCTGGCTAGCCCTTTTTGCTTCCAGTCTTTTTGACTTCCTGATTGGTATTGGTGGTATCTTTCTTTTCCAGCACAATATTAACCCTGGCCCGCGGGTAAAGAGCCAGCAGTCGGAGCTCCGGCCGGGGCAAAATCAGATCCACCTCCAGCACAGCACTATCAGTCAGCGTCGAGACATCTATTGGACTGGTGATAACTTTATCCCGCGGTCGAATCTTACTCTCCGGACCGCTTACCGTCACTTTAGGCGGGGTGACCTCCACCTTGACCAACCGCAGGTTCTCAGGCAGCCGTCCGATAATCGTCGGGACGACTTCCATTTCTACTTTTTTGGTTTTCTCCAGCTTGACGTGAATGTAAACTGGCGAGAAGCTTACAATTTCCACACCTGGCGGGACTTTAATCATACTGGCATCAATCGGATATTCTTCCTGATAGATACTGGCCTTGCTCATATCCAGATCGGCCGAAAAATCAGCCGGGGTCAATTCATTGATCACCCGCTTGCGAGCCCTTACTTTCAAGTTGATGGTCGTGTCAGATTTTTCCACAACTTCCATGTCCTGAGGCAGGTTGATCAGTTCCAGGTTAATGCTCACAGTCTTCTCAGCAAAAGTCTTTTCTTCCGGAATCAGGACAATCCACAGAATGATGGCCAGCAGCAGCGAGAGAAGCTTTAGCTCCCAGTTTTTCTTCAGGAAATCTTTTAGCATCTTACTATTTTATCCTCAAATACTCTGCCAGCTTCTCCTGGACAGAATCCTTTTTAGAAAGCTTTTCTATTTTCCCCCGGCTGGCCAGCGATACTTCTCCGGTCTGTTCCGAGACAACAATTACTACCGCATCCGTTTCCTGAGCCAGACCGAGGGCGGCCAGATGTCGCGTTCTGGTGGCAAAATTTTCTCCAAGGGTATGGGTGTGAGCCAGGGGCAGTAGGCAGCCAGCGGCCAGAATTTTATTGCCCCGGATGAGCACTGCTCCGTCATGAAGGGGTGATTTCGGGAAGAAAATGCTAACCAGCAGGTCCTTTGACAGGTCTGCATCAAGAATTGTGCCATGCTGGGCATAAGGTGAAAGATCAATATCCCTTTCAATAGCAATCAGTGCCCCTATTTTTTTCTGGGACATGTAATCAACTGCCAGGGAAATATCTTCCAGTTTCTCTTTTAGCGGTCGAAGCTTGAGCGGCCGCCTGAAAGTATGAGAGCCAATCCCGGTAAAAAACCGCCTCAGCTCTGATTGAAACAGGACAATAATGGCTATAATCAAATAATTGATGAATGAACGGATAATTCGGTTGGAAACATAAAGATGAGCCCACTGGGTAAACAGGAAAAAGAAGATGACCAGAATGATACCGGTAGCCAGCTGATAGGCCTTGGTGTCTTTAATCAGCACCATAATTGAATAGAGAATAAAAGCGACCAGAAGGATATCCAGAACATCAGAAAACTGCATGTGCCTTAAAATAATCCAGATATTTTCAAGCATCTTGGCCTGCCACTTTTATTTCCTTTACTATAGATTCGGCAACCTGTAAAGCCCTTTTTACTTCCTTCACGTCATGAACCCGGAAGATAATTGCGCCCCGCAGATAACTTAATATCACGGCAGCTATCGTCCCTTCCAGCCTGTTTTCAGGCCCCGTGCCCAGAATCTTGCCCAGGAATGATTTTCTGGAAGGGCCAATCAGAATCGGCCTTTTCAGCCCCCGGTAGTAATCTAGATTATTGATTATTTTGAGGTTGTCTTCAACTGTTTTGCCGAATCCAATTCCCGGATCAAGAATAAGACAGTCTTCCGCAATACCTGCCTGGCTGGCTTCTCTTATTCTGGTCAAAAAAAAGTATTTGAGGTCGAAAAGCAGGTTATTATAGTGAGGTGACGCCTGCATGTTTTCAGGCTCGCCCAGCATATGCATTAAAACCACCGGCACCTGGTAGCTGGCCACCACCCGGGCCATTTCAGGATCATGCCTCAGAGCGCTGATGTCGTTGATTAAATCAGCACCTTCATCCAGGGCGGCTCGGGCTACCCGACTTTTTCTGGTATCTATCGAAATATAAGCAGAGGTTTGTCTTCTGACTTTCCTGACAACCGGAATGATCCGTTTCAATTCCTCTTCAAGAGGAATACTTTGTGAGCCTGGCCTGGTACTCTCCCCACCGATATCAATTATCTCTGCTCCCTGTTCGACCAGTTCCAGAGCTCGCTCCACGGCCGCTTCTGCAGCCAGGAATTTTCCACCATCTGAAAATGAATCGGGAGTAACATTCAGGATGCCCATCAGCCAGGGCTCAGGTCCAAGGGCGAGCTTTTTCCCCCTTATTCTTAAATAGTGAGTAACGCCCGGGACAAATTTTGACTTCGGCCTGCATCTATCCCGGTTCATGTCCTTAATTTAAACTAAAATTTTCAAGACTCTGGTTGCTTATCCAGCTTCAGCTCACCACCTGCTGACTCGGGCTGGGCAACTTGTTGCTCAGCTGGCTGTTGAACAGCGGCGGCCTGTGCCGGGACCGGTTCAACCTTTTGCTCCCTTGGTTTGCCCCCAATTAGAGCTGTAATTTCATCAGAGGTCAGGATTTCTTTTTCGAGTAGAGCCTCGGCTATTTTGAATAATTTATCGCGATTGGCCTCAATGAGATCCCTGGCTCGATCATAAGCCTTCCCGACTATTTTTTTGACTTCACCGTCAATAAGCTCGGCTGTATGTTCACTGAAATTCTTGTGAGCGGCCAGTTCACGCCCGAGGAAGATTAAATCATCCCGCTCACCGAAGGACAGCGGTCCCAGGTCGGACATACCCCACTGGCAGACCATTTTCCTCGCAATCTCTGTGGCTTTCTCCAGGTCGTTGGAAGCACCGGTGGTGATTTTACTCAGGATTAGCTCTTCAGTTGCCCGACCTGCTAAGAGGACGGTTAGCTGGGCTTCCAGATAGTCCTGGGTATAGGTGTAGCGGTCGGAAAGGGGCAGCTGCTGAGTTAAACCAAGAGCCAGTCCACGCGGTATGATGGTAACTTTATGTATCGGATCAGCTTCAGGCAAAAGGGCGGCGACCAGAGCGTGACCGGCCTCATGAAAGGCTGTATTGCGCTTATCCTCTTCGCTGATAATCATGCTCTTCCGTTCAACGCCCATCAGAAC
>JAKPCG010000014.1 GCA_029553365.1 Acidobacteriota bacterium
TCATCAGTAAAGGACAGGCTCTTGACCACCGTCTCTGCCACCGCCCCGTTAGAGGAAATAATCGTATCGGGTTGGTCAATAGAGGTAAAGGAATTCAGATTGAAGATATAAAGGGGAATATTTTTCTGGCGTACCGGATCAACGGCCGTCTGGTGGAGGATTCTGGCTCCAAAGTAAGATAACTCAGCCGCCTCATCGTAGTTGAGCTTTTTAACGGGCTTAACAGTTCTGACCCGCTTCGGATCACAGGTCATAAAACCGGAAACATCCTTGTAAAGATCAACTCTTTCGGCCTCCAGGCAGGAGCCGATGGAAGTGGCTGAATAGTCACTCCCGCCGCGGCCCAGAAGGTTGACCTCGCCGCCTGAAAGGCCATAAAAACCCGGCACCACATAATTTTTATCGGCTTTAAAAAATTTTTTTAGATTCTCTGCAGAGACTTCCAGATCAACCGTCGCCTCTTTAAATCGCCCATCAGTGGTCAAACCAAACTGCTCGGGTAGAGCTTCCTCACAGTCAAAGCCATGCTGGTTAAAATACTGGGTTAAAAGCAAAGAGGAACATCTTTCCCCGTGGCTTAGCACCCGATCATAGACAAAATCCGGGACCTGACCGATAAGTCTGGCCCCCTGCAATAAATCTTTTATCTCATAGACGCGGGCCTTTAGCTCTGGATTTCTGGCCTCGAGAAAGCCCTGGTAAATGGAGCTAAGGCTCGCCAGAAAGCCATTAACATCGAGGTTTCTGATATCATCCAGAGCCACCATCAATCTATCGGTCACGCCCGAAACAGCCGAGACGACGACGACCAGAGGCTGGTCGTACATTTTGACCACACTCAAAATTTTTGACAGATCATCCTTATTCTTGAGGCTCGAGCCGCCAAATTTAACAACGATTATTTTTTTCATTCTATTTTGATTGTCCTTTTTCTGATTAATCTGATCTCCACTTAACCCTGGAGCCGTCCGACCGGAAATGGTCATGGCCAGCTCCTGGCGAATCTTTAGATCATAATTTTTGCCCCGAACTTCAGACCTTGATTGGCTGGCGGATCTTGCTCTGGATTTTTTCCCTATATAAAAAAAGGGCGTTCTCAACTGAGAACGCCCTTCGCTGTTTCCAGGGTAGACTTCACACCGCTGGCCAACCTCTCGGGGCGTAGATACGCATTATCATCACGTTTCTCCAGGCCTCGAAGGTCATGGCAGTAAGAACAATTCTGACCGCGGTTTTCTTTTCCATTTTAACCTTATTCGTTTTTATCTTTTTTATGCTAACAGAGATGATATAGACAGGCAAGAGCTACCCGCTATTTTTCTTTATCCTTTTGTCTTGCCCACGGCAGAGCTCAGAAATATTCAAAGTAAAGTTAAAATTTGCCAGCTAACATTAATTTGAAAAGAAGCTGATCTAAATTTATAATCATAGCGTTCCACAAAACATAAGGGGTCAAAGCAGCAGGTTATGCGTCAGATAACTCTTTTTCCGGAAGAAGAGCCGGAGAAGAAGAAATCATTTAACCTCAAGCCAGAAATGATGAAGGCCTGGCTGGCTCTAAAGCAGGTCGCTGGTGGTTTTAGCGGCGCACTTTTTCTCTCTGGCATTCTACACATGATTATTGGTCTTGGCCTGTCGGTCACCGCGGTTTCTTATTATTCATACCCGGGGTCTTCAGGTAGCCAGCCTGCAGTCGACAGCGATTTTAAACTCCTGGCCCGCGCCGTTGAGGAGCTCAACAAAGAAATAGGGCTCGACGAGCAGCTGGCCAGATTGATGGAAGAGCTTGAAGAAAAGAAACTGCCGGCAGTGGCTCAAAACATTTTGATTATGGATGACCGGATGACGGAGAAGGAAAAAGTTGAAGTCTATAAGAACCTTCTCGAAAACTTTATCAAGCAGGGCGGAGGAGTTTCAGTCGCAGAAAAAGCCGGGCAAAAAGAAAGACAGCCAGGAAGCAAAGAAGAAAGCTTCGAAATCCACTCGGGCGAGAGAGTTTTCTTAAGTCCTTCACCTTCAGGCAGCGGGAGATCTGAACTCTATATACTCGGGCAGGAAGAGGTAAGAGAACTGGAGAGGCTGGAAAAGGCTGGAGCCTTAAAAAATCCGCCCGGTTATGGAGTCGGACGCATCATTGATCTCAAGGTTGGAGATCGAATGATGGAGGTGCCAGCCCAGTATTATTTTCGCTCCTGTCCTTATGAGCAGATTCTGGCTAAAGGGGCCTTGAACTTTTCTATTATTAAGGGCTTCCCGACCTTTATCTTCCCACCGGCTGAAGATGAACAGGCTAAGGAAACACTGGAACAAGCTTCTGGCCAGGCCGAGCAACTTTTCCCGCAGGGACCCTTGCGCGTCTTCTATTACGGAGAAGCAGAATTTCAGGAGCAAAAAGCAGAGGAAACAGGTCAGAAGAAAAGGGAGCCAGTCCATTTTGATCTGGCCGCACATAAGTGGTCTGAAATTCTGGATGGCCTGATGGCCTATCCGGAGGAAGTGCAGTTTTCTATTTTTGAAAAGGATTATCTTAACAAATACGATTGGGACAATCCCGACCTGGCCGCTTTTACCAGAAATTTTATTAATTCTAACCTGAATGGCGTCATCTTTATTGAAGATGAATTTACCGCCGCCTTCGATGCTCTGGAGGAACTTTTCTACAAGAAGCCGATCTTTGAGAGGATGACCGTTCTGATCGAGAGTCATCCTCCCTCGACCGTTAGAGATGAGCTTCTATTCTGCCTGGCCTCTTCTTTAGATATGGAAAGAAGAGTCATCAAAAACCTGGCCAGGGTTTATCCTCAAGCGAAGGACATTTATCTCAAGAAGGCCTCGCTCGATTATGTTTTTAACTCGCTGCCTAAAGCTTTTGTTTTGAAGCAGGTTTATGAGGACCTCAAGGAAAACCTCAGCCGGAAAGGCTTTTCCTCACTGGATGAAGCACTGGAGAAATACGAAGAAGGAGAGCTCAAAATCTATGAGGATTTAACCGGAAAAGGGGGGCAGACCAGAGCCAGGGCTTTATACGCCATCGGGCTTGCCCTCTGGGAAAAAGGAGAGAAGGAAAAGGCCCTTGAGACCTGGAGAAAAATAGAAAGGTCCTACGCCAGCCTTTCTATAAAAAACCTGCTCGACATCATCAACCAGACTCCGCCGGCCAAGCTCGATGAAGAAATCGAAGCTGAAATTAGTTACCAGTCAAACAGGAATAGCAAATATCTATACCGGCGGTTGATTCAGTTCAACAAGTGGGCCCGCCGCCAGAACTAAGAGACAAACATAAATCTGATCCTTGGCCAACTTTCTTAATCAAACTTCAAGCTGGAGTTTTTTGAGGCAATTCGCGGGCTTGATTTTTCAGGCAGTTAAACAGTAAGGTAAAAGACGGTAATGTTAATATAGGCAAGATAGATAAAAGGAATTCATATGAGGAAAGAGAAGAACTTCCCGCATCTCTACGGCCCGGTGCCTTCCAGACGGCTGGGTTATTCTCTGGGTGTTGACCTTCTACCCTTTAAGACCTGCAGCCTGAGCTGTATTTACTGTCAGCTGGGCAACAGCCCGAAAAAAACCATCAGAAGGATAAATCCTTATTCTGAAAAAAAGATACTGGAAGAGATAAAAGAATTCCTTAAAACCGGAGCCAGGGTGGACTTCATCACTTTTTCCGGCTCTGGAGAGCCAACCCTTAATAAATCCATCGGCTGGCTGATAAGAGAAATAAAAAAGTTCACTAATATTCCGGTAGCGGTTTTGACCAACAGCACCCTGCTGTCTCGAGCCGAGGTCAGAAAAGAGCTGGCCGCGGCCGATGTGGTCGTTCCTTCCCTTGATGCCGCCACCCAGCGAATTTTCGAAAAGATCAATCGCCCGCACCCTTCACTCAAGATTGAAAAGATAATAGAAGGACTGGTCAAATTCAGAAAAGAATTTAATGGCCAGATCTGGCTCGAGATTATGCTGGTCAAGGGAGTAAATGATTCGCCAGCTGAGATTAAAAAATTAAAGGAAGCAGCCGCGAGAATCAATCCGGATAAAATCCAGCTCAATACAGTGGTGAGACCTCCCGCCGAAAAGACGGCTAAGCCTCTGACACCTGAGGAAATGAATAAAATAAAAGAATTTTTTGGAGAGAAAGCCGAGGTTGTAGCCAGCTTCAGAAAAAAAGAGCAGGAAAAAGCAGCGGTTGATATTGCCGAAGCTATTCTGGCTATGGTGCGTCGGAGGCCGGTCAGTCTCGAAGATCTGGAAAACTCACTCGGCCAGACCAGAGAAGAATTAAGCCTGGAAATCCAAAAACTGCTGCAGCAGAAAAAAATCAAGCAGGTCAGGCATCTTGATCGCGATTATTTTGAGCCCGTCTGAAGCCAGGACGGCCTGCAGGCCAACCTGGCAAGGCTCAGGAATGTTTTATTTCCCAGGCCCTAATCCTCTATTTTTAAAATAATGTTCTGTCAAGTTTTTTTCGCTCAAGTTAAAAGGTCAAGAAGTATTATAATTTTGTGTAGTAATCTCACCTTCTAATTTAGCCGCACAATGTCAGCCCGAAGACAGATTAATTTCATGTAGATTCTCTTGTGAAGCAACGAATCAACTTAATTTTGATTGGTTCGGAATTTAGAGCAGGCAATTCAGAGACTTGACAAAGCTAATATTTAAGCATAGTATGTCGATAAAAAGTCGACATACCAGGTTAAAATATGGAAGCCATAGACATTCGGGCTCAAATCAAGACCGAGATTTTTGATTATCAAACCCTGATCGATACCCTGAAGGATCTGTCTTCGCCACGAGATAAGATTACCGATCTTCTCCGGCAGGAAATCATCATCAGGGTCAAAAAAGGATTGTATGTATTCGCTCCGAAGTACAGGACGCATCCATATTCAAAAGAGCTTCTGGCTAACCTCATCCACGGGCCTTCCTACCTATCCTTAGATTACGCTCTGGCTTACTACGGGGTCATCCCCGAGAGAGTCAAGGCCGTGACCTCGGTTACTCCCAATCGCTCTCGCCGGTTTAACACCCCGGTCGGACTTTTTATTTACCGGCAAATTCCACCCGCAGCCTATGAAACTGGCCAGGTCAGGATTGAGGCAGACCATGAGCAAGCCTTTCTGATAGCCACACCCGAAAAGGCTCTGGCTGACAAAATTGTTTCACTAAGAGGTTTGGCCATCACTTCTGCGGCGGAAATGCAGCGCTTCCTTGAGGAAGACCTGAGAATTGAGCTTGATTTTCTAAAGACCTTGCCCGCAGCAAGAATAGACGACTTTGCCCGGCGTTATCATTCCCGAAAGTTAAGATATCTGAGTCAACTCGTCAGGCAATTACAGAAAGCAAGGGAGATAAACCATGAATGAAGCTATTCGTCAGATGCTTTCCGCCTACGAAGTTAAGTCATTGGAGGACTCCCTGCGCGCTCTCCGGGAAATAATGCAGGAAATTGCTCTGCTCGGCCTGTGGCGGGGAAAATTCTTTGAGAAGGCAGCCTTTTATGGGGGGACAGCCCTCCGGGTACTTTACGGGCTGGACCGGTTCTCAGAAGATCTGGATTTTTCCCTCCTGGCTGCGCAGCAGGAATTCAATTTGTCTGACTACAGCCGGGCTTTAAGGAAAGAGCTGGAGTCCTTCGGATTTAAAGTCAGAGTTGAGCCCAAAGTCAGGACGCCAGAAGCAGCTGTTCAATCTGCTTTTATCAAAGCTGACACCCGGGCCCAGATGATAACCGTCGAGTTTGACCAGAGCCTTATCAGGCAGGTTCCCCGTAATCAGGTATTGAAAATAAAGCTGGAAGTGGACATAAATCCACCGCCTGGCTTTTTGACCGAGATGCGGTACTTGTTGCGGCCAATTCCGTTTGCTGTCCGGGCCTTCACCCTGCCCGATATGTTTGCCGGGAAAATGCACGCTGTCTTAGCTCGGGGCTGGAAAAGTCGAATGAAAGGAAGAGACTGGTATGATCTGGTCTGGTTTGCGGCTTACCACCCTGAGTTGAGGTTAGCTCATCTCGAGCAGAGAATGCGCCAGACAGGTCACTGGACAGGACCGGCAGCTTTAACAGAAGATGATTTACACCACCTGCTGGTGCAACGAATCGAGAAGGTAAATATCGAGCAAATCAAGCAGGAAGTGGAACCATTCGTCAAAGATCCAGCTTCCTTAGCCGTCTGGTCAAAGAACTTTTTTCTCGACATTGCTTCCAGAATAAAGGTCATTTAGGTGGAGCTTGGCCGGCAGACGTGAATTTGACAGAGCTGAGGCCGAGATTTAAAATTCAGCCAGCTAAGCTCTAAAGCTATTTGTCCTTCAAGGAGGATCGGATGAAATGGTCAAGGCCGGTAAGTATTTTTGTCGCTCTGTTCACCCTTTTGGCTATATCAGCTCTGGCCGCCGGGCTGACACCCCTTCAGAAAGCCATTCAGAAGGGCGATATCAAGAAAGTTACTGAGCTTTTAGATAAAGGGGCTAAAATTAATGAATGGAATTTTGGCACGCCTTTAATCATGGCTGCCTCCTCCGGCCAGCTGCAGATAGCTAAGCTTCTTATCGAGCGCGGGGCTGATCTTAATATGATCGGGCAGAACGGCTGGACAGCTCTCGGCTGTGCAGCCGCCGAAGGCCACAGCGATATAGTTGACCTTTTAATCAGCAAGGGAGCTGACGTCGATCAGGCCATCCAGGGGATGAAGACCTGGGCCGAATGGTCACGCAGTCTTGGAACTAACCTTGATCAGAAATTAAGTCAGGGAGTAATGCTAATCCGGAAACGTGCCGGGCAGGCCTATTACTCCTTCGGTCAGTACGAGAAGGCAGCCGCGGCTTTCAGAGCCCAGATTCAGTCCGAGCCTCAGGAACCCCAGAACTATGTCTGGCTGGCCTTTTCTGATCTGGCCATAAAAAAATATGACGAGGCCCGGGCCGCAGCCGAAGCAGCTCTTAAGCTGGCTCCTGACAATGCTGAGGCTTTTCAGGCTTTGGCCGATACCTTAGCTGCCACTGGGGATTACCCCGGAGCGATTAATTCCCTTAACAAAGCTGTTTCTCTCAATCCTAAAAATCCCTGGGTCGAGATGCGGCTGGGAAATATTTATTTCAACTTAGGGAACTATGACGAAGCCATCAGCCATTTTCGCACTGCTTCCGAGTTAGCCCCGGATGAGCTTTCGCCTCTAAGGAGTGTGATGAACGTCGCTGCTCGAGCCGGAAAATACGACGAGGCCATCTCCGCGGCCAGCACCCTGCTCGCCAAGCTTCAGCCAAAAGACAGCGCAGAAGTGCTCGGACTCAGAAGTTTTCTTTACCGCGAAAAAGGTCTTCTGACTGAAGCCGCCGCCGATGCTGATAAAGCAGCTGCCATCGATCAGGCTCAGGATTGGGCACACATCGCCCGGGCGGCTGTCGCTTTAGATGGCGGAGATAATGACCTGGCTCTGAACGAGGTGTCAGCCGTTAAAGACCCGGGGAATATGGTGGCGGCCGTTCTTAAGGTTGTGGCTGTAGCCAGAAAAGGCGACCTGGCCGGGGCTGAATCAGCTTTTAGCTCGATCAGCAGAAACGTGGCCTCCTCAACTAATGCTCTTGTCATCCGGAACGCCAGCCTGGCGCTTGACCTGCTTAAACCTGTCCGCCAGGCTCATCTTGATAAAGCAGCTTTCTTAGTTTCGGGGTCACGCTGGAGTGAAGCCCTGAATGAATATGCTGCCGCCTTTAGAATTAGTAACCAGGCGGGAAGGCAGGAACTTCTCTCCACGGTTAGTACTCTCTTCAAAAGTCACCCGGAACTAGCTGAACTTCCCGAGGAAGCCCGCAAGTATTCTCTCCGGGCTGAGGTTCTAATCAAAGAACAAGACCTGTCGGGAGCAGTTGAGGAATTTAATCAGGCGCTGGGGTTGGCTCCGTTTTGTCCTGTTCTCTACTATAATCAGGCCGTGCTCTTAGCCCATCTCAAACAATATAACCAGGCCGTTGAACAGATGAAAATTTTTCTCACCCTGGCTCCAGAGGATCAAAAAGCCCGTGAGGCCAAAGACCTGATTTATCAATGGGAATTCAGGCTCGAGCGCCAGGCCGGCAAATAATAAGCCCCGCCAGACTGGCTACAATCTAACTGCGTCCGGCTATTTCCGTTGCTAATTTTTTATTCTTCCCTGAACCGGCTATTTTCCTTAACTCCAGTAGCCCAACAATAATCATCATCACCACAGCAATTGAGACCAGTTGAGCCGGGCTGATATAAGCCAGGTTAAACCGCTCCCGCAAACCAGGGATATAAATAGCCGCCACCAGAAAACCGATCGCCCCCGCCGCCCAGATATTCATGACTTTATTGGTAAAGGGACCCTGGGCCAGGACCGATTCTTTATCGGACCGGGAGATGAAGGCCAGAATAATATGGCCAAAGATCCAGGCGGCAAAAGCAAAGGTCTGGGACTCGGTCACAGTTAGATTCCTGCCCCTCGCATAGAAATAAACCGCCGTTACCCCGGCAAACAGGACAGCTCCTTTGATTAATATGTCTCTGACCACCCGGCGGTTGATGATATTCTCCCGGGGATTTCGAGGCGGCCTGGTATAGATATCCTTTTCCTTTGGTTCAGCCACAAAACCGGCCGAGGCAGCCAGATCCATAAACAGCTCCAGAACAATAATCTGAATCGGAGCTAAGGGCATCGGAATACCGGCCAGAGCTGGCAGCAAAAAGATCAAAATCAAAGCTGCTTTGACCGAAAGATAATATTTAATTCCTTTCTGGAGATTGTCAAAAAACTTTCGGCCTTCAAAAATTCCCTGAGTAATGGTGATGTAATTATCATCAGCCAGCACCACCTCAGCTGCCTCTTTAGCTACATCCGTTCCCCGGATGCCCATGGCAATGCCAATATCTGCACCTTTGAGAGCTAAGGCATCGTTCAGACCGTCGCCGGTGACGGCCACCACTTCTCCGTTTTTCTGGAGAGCCTGAACAATCCGGTATTTATGCTGGGGAGTGGTTCGGGCAAAAACCGAAACCGTTTTAACCACTTGTCGCAAGTCTTCATCGCTCAGCTGATCCAGTTCTTCACCGGTTAAAACCTGCTCGTCTTCCCTGATAATGCCAACTTCCTTAGCGATATAACGGGCGGTTAACGGATGATCGCCGGTGACCATGATGGTCCGGACACCGGCCCTGGCCACCCGGGCGATGGTTTCTTTAACTCCGCTTCTCGGCGGATCTTCAAAGCTAATCAGCCCGGCAAAATTTAAGTTCTTTTCAAGCTGGCTAAAATCAAGCTGCTCTTCACCGGGGCTTAACTTTTTAAAGGCGGCAGCAATTACTCTCCGGCCCCTGGCTGTTTCTTCAGCCAGTTTGTTTTTAATCTCATCGCTGATGTTCTGACATATAGCCAGGATTTCTTCCGGTGCACCGCTCACGAATAATTCATAGTCATTGCCACTTTTTCTGATAATTGATTTAGTCTTCCGGCCGTTGCCCAGGTTTCGCTGGCGAACAATCTCTGAGGCCGCCTCTCCTATCTTCAACTCAGCCGCTTTATTTTTAATTTCCTGCTCCATCGGCGATAGAGAATAAGGGGAAATTGCTCCCAGTGCTTTCTTGATGATTTCTTCCTGACTCCCCGGATAAAGCGAAACGATTCTCATCTTGTTCTCAGTAATGGTGCCGGTTTTATCAGTCACGATGACCGTAGCATTTCCCAGGATTTCCGCCGCCTTAATTCTTTTTACCAGAAAATTATTCTTAGAGAGGGTATAAGCCCCTAGCCCTAAGACCATGGTAATAACGATCGGCAATTCTTCCGGAATGGTGGCAAAAGCTAAAGACAGTCCGGTTAAAACCATCGTTCTGAAATCCTGGCCGCGGATGATGCCCACCACCGGAATTAGAATGGAAAAGAAAACAGCTAAATAAACCAGTTTGCCGGCTAAAGATTTCATGGCCAGCTGCAAAGCTGTCTTCGGTGGCTTGACTTCCTTTAAAGTAGCGGCAATTTCGCCCAGTTTAGTCCGGCGGCCGGTAGCTGTGACCTCGGCCTGCCCCTCCCCGGAAACAACTACCGTTCCGGCATAAATCTCATCATTATTATTTTTGTCTTGAGGGAAAGATTCGCCGGTCAGAGCCGATTCATCAACCTGCAAACTGATGCTCTCCTCAACCCGGCCGTCAGCCGCTATCCTGGTGCCTGGAGTTAAGATCAGAAGATCGCCAGGAACCACCGCCTCCGACTCGATTTCTGTTATCACTCCGTCCCTGAGAACTCTGGTTTTGGGGGCAGCAATCTTTTCCAGAGAAGAGATGGCTTTTTTGGCCCGGTACTCATTGTAAACTTCAGCCAGAACCAGTAAGAAAATGACGGCAAAGATGGTAATAGCATCAGCCAGTTTGCCCCACAGGCTATAAACAACACCGACCACCAGCAAGAGAAGAATCATCGGTTCGGTTACTTCGTGCTTGGCTATGCCAAAAAAACTGATTCTTGACGGCTGAAAAATCTGGTTTGGACCAAATTGCTGGAGTCTTTGCCTGGCCTCTTCAGCGGTCAGCCCTTTTTTTTCTTTTTGATTCATATTAAGCTCCCATCGCCGGATTAATGCAGTTGCTCATAGTTGTCATCGGCGCAAATCTCACATTCAGATTGAATGACGCTGTGACTTATATTGTATTTAGATTTCACCAGATCATTTATCTCGGAAACTATCCGGTTTATCGAGTCAATATCATCTTTATCCACCAGGACGTGGGCACTAAGGGCATAAAGGTCAGAGGACAGGCTC
>JAKPCG010000056.1 GCA_029553365.1 Acidobacteriota bacterium
CAAGAAGGTCGTCTTTATTCTGTTTGAACATCAATTTAACCAGCAGGTGCTGGCTGATTTCAGGGTCAGCCAGGGCGAAGAGCTATTAACGGTTCTAAGGAGGATAGTTGAAGAAGCTCAGGGATGAAAGGCTGGAGAAAAACCAGCGAATTTCTGGCCCTGGAGTTGACTGGTGGATCGGAGACGCATTTTTACCCCTGATTTTAGATAAGCCTGTTGGCCGTATTGACAGCCTCAAAATTTATTGATTATAATCGAGTTGCTGGCTGGAGAGGGATCCTCCTTAGCCCCGCTTCCTTTTCCTTTGAAACCTTGGCTCCTCACCAGCCAGCCTTTTTTATCTATGAGCTTTAAGTAGAGTTCCCCGCACCTGGAGTTTTGCTCTAAACAACCGATTGGAAAGGGAAAAGCGGGCCAGGTGGTGTCCTTAAGCATTGATAGAAAATAAAAAAGTCTTACTTGCTGGTTAGAAGCTTTTTAGAGAGGTGGGTACTGAGATTCAGAACAAAAATCTGTGCTTTCCTCGCGGTGTTCCTACCCTGGCCCCGGCCTCTATCTTCATCAGCTCCGTTAATAATCGCTCCAGCCTCGCCTTCACTGGACTATGCCCGGTTAAAAATCCTATTAACAATCCTTCCAGTAATGCCTTATAATCTCTTCGAGCCATAGTATGTAAACTCCTCCTTTCTTGAGATTAACTTCTTTAAAAGGAGATTCTACGATGGCTCACTCCTTTAACGCAATTTGCAAACTATCTTATACACTAGTGTAGGCCCCAGAAAATAAAAGCCCGGAAGAAAAACATATTGCCTGGAGCTTTCCAAATAAAATTCCACAGGTGCCATGAGGATTTACGAATAATTTATTGCCATAATTCATTTAAAAGAGAGGAGGGATAAAAAAGCAAAAATTTGAGGTCCCAGGGGATTTAGATTCCATCCGGCCCTGTTTTCCGGCAGCCGGGATGTCAGAGTTAAGAACCCAACAGCGAATGGGGAATCAAATAAAGCACCAGAGTCAGCAGAGAAGCAGCCAGGACCCAGCTCCTTTTTGGTTCTGTTTTTCGTCCGCTGAGCAGGGCAGCCAGCCAGCCAATCATAATAATCAGAGTTTTGGTGTCGGTCAGGTCTTTGCCCAGCGGGAAGCCAGTCCAGAAGTAGCCAAAGGCCATTTTCTGGATGATTGGCCCGAAAATGAAACCACCGAGGAAAATCATCGCTGCGGCCCACTTAGCATAGCGACCTGTTTTTTCGGCCGGATTAAGGGCAGCCAGACCGGCTCTCATCGAAAATAGCATGCCCAGGAACATGACCAGAATATGAGCCAGAAGAACCGGCATGGAGACCTGGCCCTTAAACCTGATGACGACCGGTCTATCACCGGTTAGGGATACTTCCTGGCTGTCGCTGACCAGATGAACAAAATATTCTATCCTGCCGGCTGGAGGTTGTTTGGGCAGAAAACCCTTGAGCTGCTGGCCATCAGCCTGCATGGCCAGGATATTCCAGGGCTTATCGCCACCAGGCCGCCTGAATCGCAGATATCCCTGAACCTGCCCGATCAGGCTGCCCGGCAAATTAACCACCACCGGACAATCAGCCTTATTTTCAGCACTTCTGGGCAATTTATAGCTGACCTTTTCGCCCAAAAAACTTACCTGGCCTTTAACCGGGTAGGTGGGACCGGTCAGCCGTTGATAAACAGCCAGACCAATGGTCAGGAGAATGGCCAGAAACCAGAAAAGGCCTGATTTCTTATGATGGCTGCTGTTTTTCGTTTCTTCTTTCATCTGTAGTCTCAGCTTTCTGTTTCGAGTCAGGCTTAAAAATTAACCAGAACCCGATGAGGATAAAGAGAGACGGCCAGATATAGCGTTCGATTCTTTCTGTTTTGATCAAGATCATGAAAATACCGAGTAGAATCAGGAATAGGGCTGAGGCTGATTTTCTGAATCTACGGGCTATATAAATCAAGAGGCCAATAAGGATAAAAATAGCTGGCCAGTAATTAACCAGCGACTGGCCAAAGTTAATAACTTCCACCTCTTCCAGTAAAAAGAGGATTCCGACAATAATCAAAAGCAGGCCCCAGAACAGGCGTCTTTCACGGGCCCGGTTTATTGGCTTATTTTCCTTCTGGCTTTGTTCCATAGCCACCTCCTCTATTACATAAACATAAATCAGAATTTTTTACTACTAATTTTTAAGGAGATGTTGTTCCTCCAGCCTCTATTCAATCAGCAGTTAATATCAGGAATGGCTTCTGATAGAAATTTTTGTAGAGTGGCCGCAGCCGCTCCCGATCATAATATTTATCAAGGTCAATTCGCTTCTTATAGCTGGTTACGATCTCCAGCGGTATATGATCATATTCGCCGTTGCGCAGGCAAACCATCCTGCCCATCTTATTTTCCATGACCAGATCCAGAGCCAGATTGCCATAAGCCATAGGCACAATGGAATCAATTGCGTCAGGATCACCGCAGCGGACGAGATAACCGAGTTTCTGATTGATGACATTTATCCGCCGGCCATTGTTGTATCTTGGAGATAATTCTCTCAGCATGGAAGACACTCGATCGCCAATGCCGCCAAGTTTCTTATGGCCATACATATCGGTTTCCTGGCTTTCAAAGATCATATCTTCGCCTTCAAAGGCGGCTCCTTCCGAAACCAGAACTACTGAGTAACGGCTGGGGTTAGAGCGGCGATCTTCGCTCAGCAGTTCGCACAGCCGTTCAACATTAAATTTATATTCGGGAATGACACAGCGGTCAGCAGCACCGGCCATGGTTGGTAACAGAGCTGTATAGCCAGCATAGCGTCCAAAAACCTCGATGACCAGAAAGCGCTCATGCGAGCCGGCTGTCGTCCGTAGAGCATGAGTCAGGCTGATCGTTCTGGTGATACAGGTCGAATAACCAATACAGTAATCAGTTCCCGGGACGTCATTATCCATTGTTTTGGGGATGGCCAGGATTTTCACCCCGAGCTGATGGAGATAAACAGCATAACTTAAGGTATCGTCGCCCCCGATTGGAATCAGATATTCTATACCCAGAAAATCAAGATTCTTCAAAACTTCTTCGGTCAGGTCGTTGACCTTCTGATTGTACTTGTCGCGCAGATGGACGGGCACATTGACATCGGGGACACTGCTGGGTCTGGTGCGCGAGGTATGAAGGAAAGTTCCACCGGTTCGGCCAACCCGATCAACTATTTCTTCAGTTAGCTCGGTATAATATTCCTGGTTATCGGCCTCTTTATCGCGGGTCATTTCGATCAAACCGGCCCAGCCGCGGCGGATGCCAATCACCCGATAACCTTCTTTAATGGCTCTGATGGTAATCGCCCTGATGGCCGGATTCAAGCCCGGGACGTCGCCACCTCCGGTAAGGATGCCGATAACTCCCTTTTTATTTTTCAAATTGGCCATGGTTTCTTCTCCTTTTTACTGTCCGGCTTGCCAGCCTCAAATTTTTGTTAGATAGATTAGCACCCGGCTGATTAAAGTCAAGGTTCAAATCTTCAAGCTCTATTTCTTTGAGATTATAAATTAACGAAACAACCTTAGCAAGGTAGGGTGGGGGAAGAAGAGCGGTAGGGGGCGGCCCACCTGTGAGATATTATCATCAGTAGATAGCCAGAAAGGCACCCAGGAAGGCCATAATAACGGCAAGAATTCTGGTCCTGGTCACTTTTTCTTTCAGGAAGATGGCGGCCAGTACAAAAACAAAAATCATACTCAGCTGGCTCAAGGCGGCGGTAATTGAGGCAAAAGCATACTTAATTCCGCCAATCCAGAAGAGAAGAGATAAATAAGTCCCCAGAAAAGAGGCTGGAGCAAGATTCTTCCA
>JAKPCG010000057.1 GCA_029553365.1 Acidobacteriota bacterium
GCCATGGCTCCTAAGCTCAATCCAACCGGGGGTAAGCTCACCACCTACGCCTGCGGTGAAGATCTGCCCGGGGTGAAAGTCCAGTTTGGCTTCAGGTTGTTTTATGTTTTTGCTCTGTTTTTTACCATCATGCACGTAGCGGTGCTGGTGGTAGCCACCATTCCAACTGGTAAAATAGCGCTGTTAGCCGTTATTTATCTGGCTTTTATTTTTCTGGCCATTCTGGCTCTCATTTCAAGGAGTTGACATGCTGCAAAAATTGACTCAATGGTCGCGCTTGAAATCGCCCTGGATACTCCATCTCAATACCGGTGCCTGCAATGCCTGTGATATCGAAGTGGTAGCAGCGCTGACCCCGCGTTTTGACGTCGAGCGCTTTGGGATTCTGCTCGAAGGAACGCCCAGGCATGCCGATGTGATTATCTGCACCGGACCGGCTACCAGGCAGATGAAAGATCGATTGATCAGGGTTTATGAACAGACACCTGATCCGAAGTTTGTGATGGCGGTTGGGGCCTGTGCCATGTCAGGCTGTGTCTACCGCGGGGCTTATAATATCATTGGCGGTATTGATCAGCTGATTCCTGTCGATGTTTATGTCCCGGGCTGTCCGATCAGACCGGATGCACTGATTGAGGGCGTGGTGAAGCTCTTAGATAAAATCAAAAAAGGAACAAAATGAGGCCGAGATGAACGACCAGGTGTTAATCGATAAAATCAACGAAGGATTAAAAGATAAAGTTGTGTCCATCACCAACCCGGCTCCACGGCGGCTCTTCCTGAAGGTGACTGCCGACAACCTGCTGACGGTGGTCGGCTGGCTAAAACACGAGCTGGGGATTACTCATCTGTCCACCATAAGCGGGCTGGACCTGGGGCAATCATTCGAACTTCTCTACCATTTTGCTAATAATTGTTGCGCTTTAACCCTGCGCACGGAGATTCCACGTGAGCAACCTGTCTTACCTTCTATCTGTGAAATTATTCCTGGAGCAATTCTATATGAGAGAGAATTGCAGGACATGTTCGGGATAAATGTTCAGAATATTCCTGACGGCCGTCCGCTGCTTTTACCAGATGATTGGCCGGCCGGAAATTATCCACTGCGCAAGGACTGGCAATATGAGCGGCCGCCAGAAGTTATCCCAGGAGGCAAATCATGAGTTTTCAAATACCTATAGGCCCGCAGCATCCGGCCTTGAAAGAGCCGATAGGCGTCAGGGTAACAGTGGATGGTGAAATAATTCGCGAGGCAGATCTGCGGCTGGGCTACAACCATCGTGGAGTAGAAAAACTGGCTGAACAAAAGACCTGGACGCAGAATATTTATTTAATGGAAAGAATCTGCGGGATTTGTTCTCACTCCCATGCCACCTGCTATGTTCAGGGCGTGGAGAAATTAATGGAGATTGAGCCGCCCAAACGCGGGCTGTACATTCGGATTCTGGTCTCCGAGCTGGAAAGGGTTCACAGTCATCTGCTCTGGCTGGGAGTAGCCGGGCACGAAGCCGGTTTTGACAGCTTTTTTATGTATGTCTGGCGCGACCGCGAAATCGTTATGGATATCCTGGAAACCATTTCCGGTAATCGTGTCCATTACGCCATTAATGCCATCGGTGGAGTGCGTCGGGATCTGGATGAGCTTCAGATCAAACATATTCTGGACTCCCTGGAAGTCCTGCGGCAGCGAAGCACCTATTATCAGAAGCTGGGAACGACCGAACCGAGCTTTGTAGCCAGATTAGCGGGCGTCGGTTATCTCTCCAGAGAAGATGCTATCGAGCTCTGTGCTGTTGGCCCCACTCTCCGGGCTTCCGGCGTACCGATGGATGTGAGAAAAGATGATCCCTATGCTGTTTATGATGAGGTCCCCTTTGAGGTCTGCACAGCCGATTCCTGTGACGTACTTGGTCGGACGGTGGTCAGAATCAAAGAACTTCTGCAGAGCTATAATATCATCGAATTTCTATTGAAAAACCTGCCGACTGGACCTATCTCTGTTCGGGCGCCGCGCCGGGCTAAGCCCAATGAGGTTATCAGCCGCTATGAAGCGCCGCGAGGAGAAAATATTCACTATATTAAAAGCAATGGCAGCGACAAGCCAGAAAGACTAAAGGTCAGAGCTCCTACGCTGGCTAATTACGCTGCCACCATTAAAATGCTTAAAAATGGCTTTATTGCCGATGTCCCATTGATTTTTGCCGCTATCGATCCCTGTATTTGCTGCGCTGAACGATCCGTGGCTATCGTTGACGCCAGGACGGCACAGGAAAGAATTGTCACCATGTCCAGTTTAAGAGAATTAAGTCTCAAAACGGCAAAACACCAAACCAGAAAGAGGGAAGCAGAATGGCCACTCTGAGGACTCTTTGCTATCTGATTCTTTACCCGGGGCTTCTCTTCATCTTTTTTTATTCAACTTTTGCCGAATGGTATGACCGCAAGCTGTATGCCAGACTGCAGAACCGAATGGGGCCAACCCATACGGGCCGGGCAGGGGTTCTTCAGCCAATCGCTGATTTTATCAAACTGATGTCGAAAGAGGATGTAGTGCCAGAAAGAGCTGACCGGGGGATGTTCAGAGCTTTACCTGCCTTTGGACTGGCCATTGTCTCTGCCGGCATGCTGCTCCTGCCGGTCTGGAACTATAGCTTAAGTAACCCTTCAGCCACTTCTTTCAGTGGCGATATCGTCGTTTTGCTTTATATCCTGAGTCTGCCAACTTTTATCTTTTTCTTAGCTGGCTGGTCATCAACCAATTTATTTTCAACAGTAGGCGCGACCAGGGTCCTGACCATGTTGTTTGGTTATGAAGTGCCGCTCTTCCTGACCGTTCTGACACCGGCTGTTCTGGCTAGTTCCTGGCGGCTGGCTGAGATTGCTGCCTTTTACCGCCATCATCCCGGGCTGGCTTTGCTGAATATCCCGGCTTTTATCATCGCTCTCATTTGTGTTCAGGCTAAACTGGAAAGAACGCCGTTTGATATCCCGCATGCTGAAACAGAAATCGTTGGTGGCACCTTTACTGAATATTCAGGTAAGAAACTGGCTTTGTTCCGCTTAATGATGGATGTGGAGCTGGTAGTGGCAGCCGGGCTGCTGGCCACTGTTTTCCTGGGCGGATTTCCTGGCGGTCTGTTACCTGGACTGATTAATTTTATCATCAAAACTCTCTTGGTCATTTTCCTTTTATCCCTCCTGAGAGCTACGACTTCTCGTATCAGAGTTGATCAGGTCATCAGTCTTTCCTGGAGATATTTAGCCCCGCTGGCTGTTATTCAACTTCTGGTTATAATTTTCATAAAGGGGTTAATCTCATGAAGTTAGGTGTCTTTATCCCTGAACTCCTGCGGCATCTATTCAAGAAGCCGGCGACGGTTGATTATCCCTTTCAGAAACTGACAGTTCCCCCTGAATTCAGGGGCTCACCCTATTTGCGGCCAGAGCTCTGTATTGCCTGTCGGGCTTGCGAACGCGACTGCCCGGCTGAAGCGATTGAGATTACCGTTACCAATGAAGCCGAAAAAAAGTTTAATATGGTTATTCACAATGACAGGTGTATTCATTGTGCCCAGTGTGTTGATTCCTGTCCGACTGATGCTATGCAGATGGATAACCTCTTTGAAATTTCTGATTACGACCGACACAATATGAAAAAACGCTGGGATTTTGTCCGGGCAGTAGTTAAACCGAAAGCTGAGACAAAAAGTTAATCCTAATCCGTCTGAGTTGATTTTTCCCATTCCTTTATATAAATTTTGATTAATCTTGATCGCCAGACCGGGGGCAGTGAACCTGGAATGAAAGAAAAATGGCAAAGTTTCTTGCAGGCTGAATTAAAAGGGGCTAAGAAAGTAGTCATCCTGGGGACAGGTAATGCTCTCAAGGGAGATGATGCCGTTGGCCTGCTGGTGGCCAGCTTGCTGGACAGTCATTTAAGCCGTTTCCAGAGGAAAACTATCAAAGTGCTGCGCGCTTATGAAATGATCGAGATCTATCTAAAAAAAATCAAAAGAATTAGACCCACCCACATTATTATTGTTGATGCTATGGATATGAAGAAAAGACCGGGTAGTATCAAGATCAGTCAGGTTAAGGTCAGGCCTCAAGCGGGCAAACTTTTAGAGGCTGAGGTTAGTGACTTCCTGGAAAAATTAGCCTCAGTCTCAGCCGCCAAAATTTATCTGGTCAGTATCCAGCCGGCTAATCTGGAATTCGGCCATCCCATAACCCAGAAAACAAGATTATCAGCCAGAAAGATCGTGGAAAGCATCGATGACCTGTTCCCCAGAAAACCAGACCAGGCTTAAAAAATCAGGCTCTTTTGATCAAATTTTCATAGGCATTAAAACATACAAATATTCACCTTTGTCTTCTGGCTCAGGTTTCATTAAAACGGCACTATTTTCGTCTTTGATTTCCAGGCGGACCTGCGGCGAATTTAGAGTAGTCAGGAAATCAAGCAAATATTGAGAATTAAAGCCGATTTCCAGCTCTTCACCTTGATAATCAACCAGCAACCTATCTCTGGCTTCTCCCATCTCCGGATTAGAAGAAAAAAGTCGCAATTCGCCCGGTTTCATTTCCAGTTTAATACCTCTCGACCTGTCTGCTGACAGAACCGACACTCTTTTAATAGCCGAAGACAGTTCTTCCCTGTTTACCAGTAGTAAATTGGGATTATTCTTGGGTATAACAGCCTGATAATTCGGGAACTTACTCTCTATTATTCTCGAAATTAAAACTCGATTGCCAACTCTGAAAAATAAACTATTGTCATCAAAATCAAACTCGATTTTGTTATTTTCAAATTTTTTAAGCTCGTTGAGTGTCTTTTTAGAGATGATCTGATTAATCTCCTTATCAACCTGTAAGTCATCAATTTCTCTTCTGGTATAAGCCAGGCGGTGACCATCAGTACTGACCAGCTCCAGCTGTTTATTTTTAACCGATAGTAAGGCACCACTGAGATAATATCTTTGCTCCTGAGTGATAGCATAAAAGACACAATCAATCATTTCCTTAAAGTCATTGAGTGGAAAAGAGAGATGATTATCAAAAGGGCATTCCTGAATGGAGGGGAAATCTTCCTCTGGAGCAGCTACGATTTTGATTTCACTCTCTCCGCTCTTGACCAGCATATAATCATCTTTTTTTAAAAAATCTATTGGCCGATCTTCAGGTAGTAGACGGATAAAATCGAACAACCTCTTCCCGTTGACCGCCGCCTGCCCTTCTTCCTTTATTTCAGCCTCAAAAATAGATTTCATACCAACTTCCAGGTCAGTTGCCATAATTTCCACGTTTTCTCCCCGGGCAGTAAGCAACACATTGGATAGGATCGGCATGGTGGTTCTCTTTTCCACTATACCCTGGAGAAGAGCTAACTCATTAATAACATTGTCTTTACGAGCTGAAAATTTCATCTTTTCCACCTTTCATGGAGTTGCTATATTATTAATTAAATTATTATAAGAATTCAGTCTAGATAATACAATAATAGCCAAAGTAAATGTGTAAATCTTTTTTAAGTTATTGATAGCTATCATTGTAAGAAGCTCATCAACCTGTTAATTTCTCTGTTGAATTCCGGGTCTTCCTGTTTTAATTTCTCTATCTTTCTGATGCTGTGAAGGACGGTAGTATGGTGTTTACCCCCGAATTTTTTGCCAATTTCAGGCAGAGAATTATCCGTTAGTTCTTTGGCCAGATACATGGCGATTTGCCTCGGGAACGCAATTTTAGGTGAGTTGTTTTTAGACCTCAGTTCAGAAGGTTTTATTTTGTACTGGGCAGCGACTACTTTCTGTATCTTTTCAATGGTTATAAGGTTGGCTGAGGCGTCCAGCAATCCCTTCAGGGCTTCTTTGGCCAGATCCAGGTCAATTGCAGCTCCTTTTAATGAAGCGTAAGCAATAACTCTTCTTAAATAACCTTCCAGTTCGCGAATATTGGAATGTACTTTATCAGCAATATAAAGAGCAACCGGCTCTGGCAGGTTGACCCCTTCCAGTTCAGCTTTCTTTTTTAAAATCGCTATCCTGGTTTCAATATCAGGCGGCTTCAGATCAGCAATCAGTCCCCACTCAAAGCGGGAGCGAAACCGGTCTTCAAGATTGGGGATATCTTTCGGGGGACAATCACTCGAAATAACAATTTGTTTCTGACTATCATAAAGATGATTAAAGGTATGAAAAAATTCTTCTTTTGTTCTTTCCCGGCCAGCAATATAGTGGATATCATCCATCAGCAGGACATCAACCGCCCGATATTTCTGCCGGAACTCCAGAATCTTACCATACTGGAGATGATTGATTAATTCATTCATGAAACGTTCAGTGGTAACATACAGCACCTTAAGTTTCGTATTATTGTGCATAATATAGTGCCCGATAGCGTTCATCAGGTGGGTTTTCCCCAGGCCTGCACCCCCATAAATGAAAAGCGGGTTATACGATTTCGCCGGGTTCTTAGCTACAGCTATGGCTGCTGCCTGGGCAAATTGATTGCAGGAGCCGACCACAAAATTTTCGAAGGTATAATTTGGGTTGAGATTGGCGCTCTGGATGATAGCCTGTTCGATTTTTCTCTCTTCGGGCGAATTCCTCAAAAAAGAACCAGGGCTCTCATCGTATATATATTTTATTTCAAAAGGGTGGTTAAAGAGTTGCCGGGAACAGTCGTTTATCAGATTGGAATAATGAAAGCTCAACCAGTCCTTAAAGTAAGAATTAGGTACCTTGATATATAGAATATCGGCTTCTTCACCAATATAAGAGGTTGGTTCGAACCAGGTTTCAAAAGCATTGTCATCAACCCGGCTTTTTATTTCGGCCAGTATCTGATTCCAGGGATTGGTTTTATCTTCAGTCTTCATTTTGCCCAGCAAGATTTCCACAGAAATATTCACAGCTGTGGAAAAATTAATCCCCGCCATTACCAGTTAGGGGAATCGCCCGCTATAATAGCATTCCTGCCTGCGAATTTCAAGCGCCATTTTGCTATCTTCTGCTCTGAGGGTCAGGGAAATTGGTCGGCTTCAATGATACCTTAGCCCCCTTAACTGAAGAAATTGGAGGGCCAGATTGCTTTCGATCTGGTTTTATGCTATACATTTAAGCTGGCCGACCGGCTAATTTACAGGGAAGAGAATTAAGATGCCAAAAGTTTGTGAAATTTGTCATAAAGGTCCTGTCTTTGGTCATAGTGTCAGTCATTCCCATAAAGCTTCACCAAAGAAGTGGAGCGCTAACCTGCAATCAGTCAGGGTGATGACTGAAAAGGGCACAAAGCAGATGTGGGTTTGCACCCGGTGCCTCCGTTCTGGCCGGGTTAAAAAAGCTGTCTGATTTATTCTCTGGTCACTGAATCAACATCTTTAATACGCAGGATTTTTTTAGAGATCTCCTGCAGGTGGGCGAGGTCATTAATAGCTACCTCGAGTGACATGAGGGCGCGGCCGTCGCTGCCGGTTTTAACTTCTGCTCTGGAAATATTTCCTTTTAGTTCAGCTACAGCCGTGGCCACTCTGGCCAGAACACCAGGCGAGTCCTTGGCTATAATCATCAGCCTGGCCTTAAACTGACCCGGGTAAGCCGGGTCCCAGGCGACTTCCACCAGCCGCTGTGAGTCAAGAATGTCCTTTTGAACCAGATGGCAGCGCTGGGCATGAATGGTTAATCCCTTGCCACCTGTCAGGTAGCCGACCACCGGTTCACCCTTGATGGGGGAGCAGCAGCGGGCTAAATGGAACATCTGCTCTTCCGGATCTTTGACGATCAACTTAATGCCAGACGGTCGGCCGGAAATACTCTCCACCACTTTTTTGAACAGCCCGGTTGGTCCTTTAGCTGGTAACTTACCACCACTGTGCAGGACCCGGATAAATTCTTCATTGATCAGCAGCTGGCCGGTCCCGATCAGATAATAAAAATCATCCAGGCTGTTCAGCCGCAGATTTAATTGCTGCCTCAGCCGCTGCAGTAAATCTTGTTGACTTATAAAATCAGGAGACAGTTTGTATTTTTTTAATTCCTTTTCCCAGAGTCTGGCCCCCAGGTCCACGCTGATATTGCGTTGTTTGGCATTCAGATATTTTTTAATCTGCTGGCGGGCAGAGGCTGTGGTGACCCAGTTTAACCAGCTGCGGTGTGGACTTCGATCGGCAGAATTAATGATTTCTACAATATCGCCACTCTTTAACGCGGTTTTGATAGGCATAATTTCGCCATTAATCCTGGCTTCTTTAGCCTGTAAACCGATTTCGGTGTGGATCTTAAAGGCAAAGTCGAGAGCCGTCGCCCCGGGCGGCAGATTAATCACCTTTCCCTTAGGAGTAAAAGCATAAATTTCTTCCGGGATAAGATTAATTTTTAAATTTTTCAGAAATTCCCTGGGATTTTTTTGCTCGCTAAATAGCGTGGTAATTTCTCGCAACCACTGTAGCCTTTGATCTTCTGAGCTAAGGCCGGATGGAGCTCCTTCCTTATATTTCCAGTGGGCAGCGATACCCTTTTCGGCCAGTTCATGCATCTCTCTGGTTCTGATTTGAATCTCAAAGGTTTGCTTGTTCTCGGTGATGATGGTGGTATGCAAAGACTGATACAGATTGCTTTTAGGCATGGCTATGTAATCATGAAAACGCTGGGGCAAATGAGGCCAGCGTTGATGAATAATGCCCAGGACAGCATAACAGCTTTTGACTGAATCAGTGATAATGCGCAGAGCCAGAAAGTCATAAACCTGATCAAAGTCAATATTTTTTTTCTGCATTTTGTTATAAATACTGTACAGTCGCTTTATTCTGGATTGAACTTCAACCTCCAGGTGATTTTCCTTTAGCAGCTGCTCCATCTCTCTTTTGAATCTTTTCAATTCTTTTTCGCCCTGTTTCAGGGCAGGCTCAACCAGAGCCACCAGCCGAAAATATTCATCAGGATCAACATAGCGGAAAGCCAGCTCTTCCAGCTCGGCTCGGATGCGGCCCATGCCCAGCCGGTTGGCAATCGGGGCATAAATATCCAGCGTTTCCTGGGCAATACGTTTCTGTTTATCTTCGCTTAAGAAATGCAGGGTCTTCAGGTTGTGCCAGCGGTCAGCCAGTTTGATAAAAATCACCCGCAGGTCATCGGTCATAGCCAGGATAATTTTCCTGATGGTTTCAGCCCGGGTCTCCTCCGGTGAGGTGTCTTCGACCCGGCTGATTTTGGTCACACCTTCTACCAGAGTAGCCACTTCTCGGCCAAAATTCTCTCTGATTTCAGCCACCGTCACTTCTGTATCTTCAGGCACATCATGGAGGAGAGCGGCAATTAAGGTGGTCAGATCCAGGTGCATGTCCGCCAGGAGGTTGGTTACTTCCAGTGGATGGCTGAGATAGGGCTCTCCCGACCGGCGAATCTGGCCCTGGTGTGCCCGGGCAGCAAAAATATAGGCTTTCTGAAGAGTCCGAATATCTTTTTCTGTATAATCCCCCTGAATTTTTTCGACGATATCATCAAAACGAATCATGGGCCTTTCCATCTGGCTGAAGGCAGTTATTTACCGATTCAGCTTCATAAAAAATTTCTTATTGCCTGATAAACTTCGTCGGGCTGGATATTGTTTAAACAACGATGATCATAAGGACAGGCCTTATAAGAGCAGGGGGCACAGGGTACTGATTTTTTCAGGATGGATACAGGTGGCAGGGTAGGACCACAGGTCTCGGGATCGGAGGGGCCAAACAGGGCAACCACAGGCAGCCCAAGAAAATTAGCCAGGTGAGTTAGGCCAGAGTCATTGCCGACGAAAACCCGGCAGTGGACCAGGACTGAGGGCACCTCTTCCAGAGCCAGTTTTCCGGTCAGATCAACCAGGTTAAATTTCAGACCGGTCATTATTGCTTCTGAGATCTCGCGGCTCCTGGGTGAGCCCACCAGGACAATCTGTATATTCTCTGCCGTCAATTTTTTTATAAGTTCTGTCTGGTGCTGGACTGGCCAAACCCTGGCCTGCCCAAAACTGGACCCCGGCTTGATAGCAATAATAGGTCTATCCGGCCTCAGACCGTGATCTTTCAGGATTTTTTCTGCTGGCAGCAGAGTCTGGCCGGAGACAGTCAGTCTGGGTAGATCAGTTTTCAGACTCAGGCCAGCTTTCTTCAAAATATTAAGATAATAATCCTTAAGATGCAGCACTGGGTCAGTTGCCCTGACGGTAAATCTTCTGGTCAGCATAAAACCGCGGCCCTCGTGATTATAGCCCCAGCGCTCAGGTATTCTGGCCAGATAGAAAAGCAAGGCTGAGTTAAAAGAATTGTCCAGCAACAAACCCAGATCAAAGTTCATCTTCTTTAGCTGGTTGGCAGTTTTCCTCAGGACTGGAATATCTTTTACCTCTCCCAGAGCAATCCGGCGATACTCAGGCAGAATGGCAGCAAACAGCCTCTCCAGCCAGGGGTTCAACAGGAGATGGATCTCAGCCTCCGGGAAATTCGCCTGTAGGGACTTAAGGCAGGGAATGGATAGCAGAGCCGCGCCCAGAGAAGATGGCAGATAGACCAGGACTTTCATCGAGCTAATTGTATCGCCAGGACCTATGACTGTCAAAAATCTTAATGGCCAGGGGCTGAACTATCTGGTTTTTTATTGTTCTGGTTGTTTTCAATAGCTTCGGCCTCTTCTTTTTTATGGCCATTATCTCCGGCAGGAGAATTTTTATGGGCGTAATCAGTAATATACCAGCCTGAGCCTTTGAACTGGATCGCTGGCGAGGAAATCAGTCTGACCAATTGGCCTCGACAGTGGGGGCATTTATCCAGTGGCTTATCGTTTAACTTTTGTATAACTTCAAACGTCCGGTGGCATTTCTGACACCGATATTCATACATCGGCATGTTCTTTCTCCTGAATCAAACAGATCAAGTAACTTTAAAAAAATTATAGCAAAAAAGTCCTTCCTGGTTAATAGCCTTGCTGTTTGCCCCCCAACCACTCTAAAAACTTGATATATAATCCTTAAGTTGCAGGATTAATCCTGGTCATCCTGAAACTTAGGAATTCGGGCTTTTTCTTTTTCTTGGCCAACATGAAAGCCAACCAGGAACATGGAAAAGATGGTGGTTAGAATTAAAAGCAACTTTAATAACTTCTTCATTTTTGCCTTCCTTTATAAATTTTTCCTTAAAACCCGTTGATTGTCAACAGGTTATGGGCATATTTCTGCAATTTTCTGGCCTATTTCTTTAGATTTATGGCCAATTGTGCCAGGGAGAGGGTTCAAGATCAGGCGTACCTGGCGTGGCTAAAAAACTGGCTGTTTGCCACCGGGCTGATAAAGGCTTAATATTAAAAAAGGAGAAGGTCATGAAAACTAAAGCTTTATCTGTTGTCCTGATTTTATTGGCAGCAGGACTGCTTGTCGATATGGGGTTGGCCCAGGGGATAAGAAAACCGGTCTGGGCCGGGCAGTTTTATGAAGCGGACCCATCCCGGCTGGCTTATCTGATTGATAGCTATCTTCTGGCGGCGAATCCTTCTCCCGTTCCGGGCCAGATTGTTGGTCTCATTGCACCTCATGCGGGTTACGTTTACTCCGGTCAAATTGCAGCCTATGGCTATCAACTGGTCAGAAATCTTGATATTGCAACAGTAGTTATCATCGGTCCATCACACCAGGTTGGATTTGAAGGCTGTTCCATCTATCTCCGGGGTGGCTTTCAGACTCCCCTGGGTCTGGCGGCAGTCGATGAAACTCTGGCCGGCGAGCTGGCCAGAATTTCTGGTTTCGGCTATCTGGCCGAAGCACATCAACAAGAACATTCGATCGAAGTACAGGTGCCGTTTGTGCAGCGAGTCTTGCCTCAGGCGAAGATAGTCCCGATTGTCATGGGCTATCAGACTGAAGAAACTATCAACCGTCTGGCTTCGGCCCTGGCTAAAACCCTTCCCGGGAAGAAAGCCCTGGTGGTGGCTTCTACTGACCTGTCCCATTTTCTGAGCAAAGAAAAAGCCAGGGTGCAGGACAGTAAGACGATCGAACTGTTGAAGTCAATGCAGATAAAGACTCTCCTGCGCAGGGTAGAAAGGGGCGAGAATATCATGTGTGGAGGCGGTCCGGTTCTGGCTCTGCTGCTCTATGCGCAAAAGCTGGGGGAGTCCAGGGTGGCTGTCCTTAGCTCGGGAGACTCAACTGCAGCCGGTGGACCGTCTGATCGGGTGGTTGGCTATATGTCAGCTGCTGTTTATCTTGAGGAGAAAGCTCAGGCTCTCAACTTTAATGAGGAAGAAAAAAAAGAATTGTTGACCCTGGCCAGACAATCTATTCAACATTATCTGCAAAATGGGGAGTTTTTAACTTACGCAACTTCGAATTCCAAATTTCTGGAGAAAAAGGGTGTTTTTGTCACTCTGAAGGAAAGAGGGGAGCTCCGAGGGTGCATTGGTTTTGTCGAACCTGTTTTTCCCCTATCGCAGGCGGTTGTTCAGTGTGCTGTTTATGCAGCTGTCCAGGACCCCCGATTTCCTCCGGTGAAGCTCTCGGAACTCAATAAAATAAAAGTAGAAATTTCTATTCTGACCAGGCCTGAGCCGGTGGAAAATATTTCGGAGATTAAGATTGGCCAGCATGGATTGCTAATTCAGCAGAATGGTCGCAGTGGTCTCCTGTTGCCGCAAGTTGCGACTGAATTTGGCTGGGATCGAGAAACTTTTCTGAAAGAAGTCTGCCGGAAAGCAGGTTTGCCAGACCAGGCCTGGAAGAAACGGGGTTCACTTTTTAAATTCGAAGCGCTGGTTTTTGGAGAAGAATAAAAGGAGGATTCAGAGGTTTCAAATTGCTAATTAGCCTTTATCTCTCTATAATTAGAATAGAGGCTAACGAAAAAAGCAGGAAAAACCAATGAGCTGGACAATTTACGCTATTTTAATTATTTTTGGACTTTTTATCCTTCTGATGATCATCAATCCTAACCTGTCCTGTTTTGGCCGGAGACTGCGTTCTCCTTTTTATCCGGTTACCAGGAAAAGAAAGAAAAAGGTGGCGGTGAGAGATTATAAGTTTGATCTGGGGGGGCAGCCGAAAAAGCCAGAGCCACCATCGTCTGGACACGACCAGACCGAAGCCAAAAAGAAAAAAACCGAGGATTATGGTTTCAAACTTGATTGATTAGCGGGCAGAAGCAGGGAGAACAGGTGGCCTCAACTGCCGGTCAAAAAAGAAAGACGCGACTGCATAGCTTTATATTTTTTCTCGTTTTAACAGCCGGCGTGTTTTTGATCGGTATTGCCTGTAGAACTGTCACGCCAGTTGTTCTACCCCCGGGTGAGATTTTAAGTTTCAGGGGGCAGGGCTCTTTTTATTTCCAATCTCCTGGCGCGAAGGGGCGTGTCCGGCTTAACTTTTTCTTTGAGCTGCCGTCCAGGGCTCGTCTGGAAATACTGAATCCCCTGGGAGGCTTAGAGTCTATTTTGTGGTTAGATGGCAGGCAGGCCACACTTTATCTAACAGCCGACCGCCTGTTCTGGCGGGGCGAAACAGGCTTTCTCCTCAGTCAATTTCTGGGAGAGGAGCTCGCTGTCGAGGATCTCTCTTACCTGTTGACCGGACAGATTGCTCGTCTTCCAAGGACCTGGCAGATTAACAGTGAAGCCGGTGGCCAGACGGTCTATGGTCGGAAAGAAAACTTAAGTTTTGAATTGAAGGAATACTTTACTGGCAGCGGGATACCGAGGACTATCCTTTTTGAGGCAGAAAACTATTCGGCGCGTCTGCGCCTGCAGACCATTAAATTCAATCAGGCTTATAAAGCTGCGCTATTCCAGCCTTCTTTTCCAGCCGGGGCGAGAGAGGTCTCCTGGGAGGAACTGTCACGATTATGGAAAAAATAGAAGCTACTTCTCTGGCCAAAATTAATTTTGCATTGGAAGTGAAGGAGCTCCGGTCAGATGGCTATCACGAGCTGGCCACGCTCTTCCAGACCATCAGTCTGGGTGACCGGTTGGTTTTCAGACCTGACAGGGAGGGGAAAGTCTCTCTGGTCGGAGATATGGAAGAGATTGCCTGGGATGAGAGCAACTTGATTTACCGGGCAGCTCTGGCCCTGAAAGAGACAGCCGGGGTGAAGCAAGGTGTGGCCATTGAGGTGAAGAAAATTATTCCTCCCGGGCGTGGCCTGGGTGGCGGCAGTAGCAATGCAGCCGTGACTCTGATGGTGTTAAACCGCTTGTGGGGTCTTAACTGGCCGGCCCGGCAATTGATTCGCCTGGGATCTTCTCTGGGAGCTGATGTTGCTTTTTTCTTTTATGGGGGATTATGCTCGGGCGTCGGTCGTGGTGAAAAATTAGCACCTTTACCCAACCTGTTGAGCGGCTGGTTTGTCATTGTTATTCCCGACTTCGCCCTGTCTACTCGCCAGGTTTTTCAGCAATTTGATGCCCTCCCCCTGTCCTTGACTTCAAGGGATAAAGAAAGTAAAATTATTCAGTTTTTGAAGAAACAGGATAGATCTTTATTTCGGCAATTTACAAATGATCTGGAACTCGCTGCCTTTGAGATATATCCGCAGTTAGCCGATATTAAACAGGAAATGGCCAGAAGCGGTGCCGGGTTGTCCATGATGACCGGTTCGGGCTCAGCTATATATGGCTTTTTTGACGACCAGCCCCAGGCGAAAAAAGCTGCGGAAAGAATGAAAGCCCGGTATAACTATAAAGTCGTACTGGCAGAAACGGTTGGGCGCGAGCGATACGAGGAAATGCTCCGGACTGGGGCGTAGCCAAAGTGGTAAGGCAACGGACTTTGGATCCGTCATCTGGAGGTTCGAGTCCTCCCGCCCCAGCTTTGATGAAACTGCAGTAAAGGAAAGAAAAATGCTAAAAATTTTTTCAGGCAGTTCGAATCCTCAACTGGCTCAAAGTATTGCCCGCTATTTAAATATTGAACTCGGCCATTCGGTGCTTGAGCGTTTTGCCGACGGCGAGATTCATTTTTATATTGATGAGAGCGTGCGGGGCGAGGACGTATTTGTTATTCAATCGGGCAGCCATGATGCCAATTTCCATCTGATGGAATTGTTTCTGATGCTGGATGCCTTTAAACGAGCTTCAGCTGGCAGAATCACCGCCGTTATTCCCTATTTTGCTTATGCGCGCCAGGATTGGAAGGACAGGCCCCGGGTGCCAATTTCAGCTCGCCTGGTGGCTGACCTGCTGGAAACGGCCGGTGCCAATCGGGTTTTGACTATGGACCTGCATTCCCCTCAAATCCAGGGATTCTTCTCGATCCCGGTTGATAATCTGATGGCGGCACCGGTTATTGCCAATCATATCAAAAAGTTGCAGCTGGATAATGTGACTGTCGTTTCTCCGGATGCAGGTGGTGTTGGTCGGGCCAGGGTTTTTGCCCAGAGACTGAACGCTCGCCTGGCTATCATCGATAAAAGGCGACCAGCTCCCAATGTAGCTCAGGTGCTGCATGTGATTGGCGATGTCAGAGATCAGAATGTCTTGATTTTTGATGATATGGTCGACACTGCCGGGACATTAACTCTGGGTGTTGAGGCTCTCAAGCGGGAAGGTGCCAGAAAGATTTTAGCCGCCTGTACTCACCCGGTTCTGTCCGGCCCAGCGGTGAGCAGGATTCATCAATCGTCGATAGAGAAAATTTATGTCACCGACACCATTCCCCTTAAAGATGAAGCTTGCTCTAATTGCAAATTTGAAGTTCTATCAGTGGCTGAGCTTTTTGGCGAAGCTATAAGAAGAATAAATGAGGGTAGCTCGGTTAGCTCTCTCTTTTCGTAAGGAGGATAAACATGACCCTGGTAATTAAAGCTGAAATAAGAAAAGAAGTCGGGAAAAATGCGGCTGGACGCTTAAGAAGGCAGGGACTGGTCCCGGCCATTCTTTATGGTGGGGGAACGGCCAGCCAGCCTTTGACTCTAAAGAAAAAGGACATCCTGGAAATTCTCAAGTCCCAGACGGGAGAAAATACCATTTTCCGGGTAACCATGGATTCTCAAGAAAAAGATGTGATGCTCAAAGACATACAGATCAATCCTGTGACCGATGAATTAACCCATGTTGACCTGATTGAAATTTCGATGGATAAACCGGTCAGGGTGGCGGTGCCAGTTGAACTGGTGGGGGAACCGGTTGGAGTCAAGGTCGAGGGTGGAGTGGCGGATTTCCTGTTGCGTGAACTGGAAGTCGAATGTTTGCCAAGAGAAATCCCTGAATCAATTAAAATTGATATCAGCAATCTTCATATCCATCAATCCATTAAGGTCCAGAATCTGGATCTTCCGGCCGGAGTTAAGGTTTATGCCGACCCCAATGCGGCTATTGTGGTGATAAGCAGTGTGGCGCAAGAAGCGGCTCCAGCGCCGACTGAGGAAGTAATCGAAGGAGCTGAAGCCAAGGAACCGGAGCTTATCCGGAAGGAACGCAAGAAAGAAGAAGAAGAGCAACCCAAGGAGTCCTAAGTGTGGCTGGTGGTTGGGCTGGGCAATCCTGGTTCTGAGTATGCGGGTACCCGGCACAACGCCGGCTTTATGGTTGTTCAACGCCTCGGGCAAAGATGGAACCTGAAGTTTGAGCGGAGAGCCTGTAGCTCACGCCTGACCGAAACGAGGCGCGGTCGGACCAAGATAATTCTGGCACTGCCTCAGACCTTCATGAACCAGAGCGGCCTGGCAGTTCAATCACTTCTCTCTACTTATAAAATTAAGCCTGAAAATCTTCTGGTTATTTATGATGACCTTGATCTTCCGCTGGGCGAAATCAGAATCAGACCACAGGGCAGCCCGGGCAGCCATAAAGGAATGAAATCTATTGTTGAGGTCCTGGGCACAACGTTGTTTCCCCGAGTCAGGCTGGGCATTGGCCCCAGACCAGAGTCAGTCGAGGCAGCTGATTATGTTCTAAGCCAGTTTTCTGTAGATGAAAAACCAAAAATAAAAGAAGCGGTGGAGAAAGCCTGCCAGGCAGTAGAGATGATTGTGGCCGGTCGTCTGGCCGAGGCTATGAATACTTTCAACCGTCGGCAGGTTGATTTTTTGGAAAAATAAGATAAAATAGTCTTTTACTCCTTGCTCCTTTGCCCAGGCGAAGGGGCTGTAAATCCACAGGGAGGATCAAATGAATCAGTATGAAACAGGCTTTATAATAGCCCCTAACTTATCTGAAGAAGAAACTTCTGCTCTGATTATTCAAATGGCGGAAGTTGTTTCGGCTAAAAAAGGCCGGATGATCAAACAGGACTTGTGGGGAAAGCGCAAGCTGGCCTACCCGATCAAGAGATTTCAAGAAGGTTTCTATGTGTTTTTTAACTATGAAGGAACAGCGGTCGTACCAGCCGAGCTGGAAAGAAAATTCAAACAAACGGATGCGATTTTGAGGTTTATGACGGTTAAGAAAACTCCTGCTGAGCTGGTAAAAACCAAGAAAAAGGAAAAAACAACAGCTCCAGTCTCTCCAGAGCCGGGACCGGCTGCAGACGACGTCAATCCAGAACTGAACCATGAGGAGGCAAAGTAAGATGGCCATCAGAGAGGAACGCGAAAAAACAGACAGAATGCCTGGACGGAAGTTCTTTCCACCCAAGCGAAAAGTTTGCCGATTTTGTGAGAGAAATTTGACCGATATAGATTATAAATCTGTTGATATTCTTCGCCGCTATATTCCAGATCGGGCTAAAATCGCACCGAGAAGAATAACCGGTACCTGTGCTTATCATCAGAGAAAGCTGGCCCGGGCTATTAAGAGAGCCAGAATCATGGCTTTACTGCCATTCGTTGAAGACTGAAGCCAAGGAGAAGCTTGATGAAAGTAATTCTCTTAGAGACTGTTGAAAAAGTCGGGAAAAAGGGCGATGTCCTGAACGTAGCTCCTGGTTTTGCCAGAAATTATCTTATTCCGCGGAAGCTAGCTATGGAGGTTACTCCCAGCAACATCAAGATGGTGGAAATGCGGCAGAAGGCTCTTAAGAAGAAGGAAGAAAAAGAAAGGTTATCCTACCAGGAATTGATTAAAAAGCTGAATGAAGTGCATCTGGAAATAAGACGTCGCTCCAGCGAAAAAGATGTCATCTTTGGTTCGGTCTCAGCTGCAGATATCCAGGAAGAATTGGCCAAACTTGGCTTTGAAGTCGATAAGAAAAAGATCATGCTGGATGAACCGATTAAAAGACTGGGGACTTTTACTATTCCCATTAAAATTTACCACGACGAACGGGCAGAAATAAAGGTCACAGTCAGCAAGGAAGAAACAACAACCTCCGGGTCGACTGCCGAAGAACAAAAAAATAGCTGAGCTTGAGACGCGTGCAACTGCTATTTCATCTCTTTAGTTTATAAATAAATTAAAGGGAGGGAGTATTTCGAAGAGAGAGTAAGATGGAACTCGATTTGGCCGTTCTCAAGAAAACGCCTCCCCACAGTCTGGAAGCCGAAAAGACAGTACTGGGGGGAATTCTGGTTAATAACGCTCACCTCAATATTGTGCTGAGCTCCATCACACCGGAAGATTTCTATAAAGAAAATCACCGGTTGATTCTGGAGACTATGATCAACCTGATGGATAAAGGTCAGCCCATAGATCTCTTAACCCTGAGTGAAGAGCTGCAAAAAGCTGGCCGTCTGGAAGAGGTGGGAGGGGCGGCTTATCTGGCTTCGCTGATGGATGGAGTGCCACGAAGCCTGAATATCAGCTATTATGCTCAAATAATAAAAGAAAAATCACTGCTTAGAAAGCTTATTCTATCCTCTTCTAAGATTATTAACTCTTCTTATGAGCAACAGGTTGATCCGGACACATTGATCAGCGAAGCCCAGCAGGCTATAGTCGAAATTGCTGAAGAAAAAATCAGACCCGGTTTTATACCGCTCGCCTCGTTAACCGGTCCGATGCTGGAAACCATCCGGCAATTAGTTGAGCGCAAAGAAGCGGTGACTGGTGTACCATCCGGGTTTATTGATCTGGATAACCTGACGGCCGGTTTTCATCCCTCAGAATTTATTGTAGTCGCGGCTCGTCCCTCGATGGGCAAGACAGCTCTGGCCCTGAATATGACTCAGTACATTGGACTTCAGACTGATTATCATGCCGGATTTTTTTCTATAGAAATGTCAAAAGAACAGGTAGTCATGCGTCTGCTCTGTGCTGAGGCTAAGGTCGATTTGAAGAAAGCCAGATCAGGTTTTATCAGCGACAGAGAATTTGAGCGCCTGCGCCTGGCTGGCGAGACTTTATCCCAGGCCAGGATATACATTGATGAATCACCCGCTCTGACTGTGATGGAAATGAAAGCCAAGTGCCGGCGGCTAAAGCTGGAAGGCCATCTGGATATTGTCTTTGTTGATTATATGCAACTGATGAGGACAGGTGGCCGATTTGAAAATCGCAATCAGGAAATGTCATTTATTTCCAGGTCGCTCAAAGAGCTGGCCAAGGAACTGCAGATTCCGGTGGTAGGAATTTCCCAGCTGAGCCGGGCGCCAGAAAAAATGAGGAAGGAACCAAAACCGGTTCTGTCAGATCTTCGCGAATCGGGAGCCATTGAACAGGATGCGGATGTAGTCATCTTTATTTATCGCCCCGATTATTACCATCCTGATGATGAGGCTCTCAAAGGTCTGGCTGAAGTCAGTGTGGCCAAACAAAGAAATGGTCCGCTGGGGGTGGTACCGCTGGTCTTTATGAGAGAATACGCCAGGTTTGTTAATATGGATTATTCGTATCGAGCAGAAGATGAAAGCTGACTCTGTCGATAAAGAAAATAAGGTAGAAAGCCGATTCCAGACCGGACTATTAGCCCGGTTTTTTTCTGATGTGGCTCAGGTCTTTGATCTGATTGTCCGGGCCGGCCGGGGTCTATTTCAGAAACCGTTCGAAAAGGCAAATTTTGTCCAGCAGCTGGAAGAAGTTGGGGTAAATTCTCTGCCGGTGGTGGCTCTAACGGCAGCTTTTGGCGGACTGGTTTTTGGTCTGCAGTCTTACATTGCTTTTCACCGCTATATTGGGCCTGGTTCCGAAGCCCAGGCCGGTTCGATTATAGCGGTTGGCCTCTGCCGGGAATTAATTCCTATTCTGGTTGGCCTAATGGTAGCTGGACGGGTTGGTTCATCCATGGCCGCTGAGATTGGCACCATGAAAATTACAGAACAAATTGATGCGCTGATCAGCCTCGGAGCTAATCCGGTTAATTATCTGGTTGTGCCCAGGACTCTGGCCAGTATCATTATGGTACCGGCTTTGACCATTTACGGCGATTTTATCGGGATTTTTGGCGGCTACGCTTATAATGTTTTGCTGATGCATGTGAACCATACACTTTATGTTAATACCACCCTGAAGTATTTTGAAATGTGGGATATCTCAGTCGGAGTCATCAAGGCCGTGGTCTTTGGCTTCCTGATCGCTATAATCGGCTGCTGGCAGGGCCTGAGTACCGAGGGTGGAGCAGAAGGTGTCGGCCGGGCCACGACCAAATCAGTGGTCGTCTCCAGTATTTGCATTTTAATTATTAATTTTTTCATGAGCAAAGTTCTGCCAGCGACTTTATGATAGAGAGACAATGACCAAGATTAAAATTGACAACCTGTACAAATCCTTTGGCCCGAAAAAAGTCCTGAAGGGAGTGGATCTGGAAATAGAAGCAGGGGAAATCATGGTCATTATCGGACAGAGCGGCTCGGGTAAGAGTGTCCTCCTTAAACATATTATTGGCATCATGAAGCCGGACGCCGGCGAAATCTATGTTGATGCCCAGCTCATGAATGCTTTGACGGAAAAAGAGCTGTTAAAAATGAGCCGCAAGTTTGGCATGCTCTTTCAGGGATCAGCCCTGTTTGATTCACTGACGGTGGAGGAAAATGTGGCCTTTGGCCTCAGGCGGCACACCACTCTTTCCGAGGAGGAGATTAAAAGAGTCGTACAGGCCAGTTTAGAGCGAGTTGGCCTGCGGGACATTGAAAATTTGCTGCCCTACGAATTATCCGGTGGCATGAAAAAAAGAGTCGGACTGGCCAGAGCTATTGCCTATGGACCGGAAATCATTCTTTATGATGAGCCGACCACCGGTCTTGATCCGATTAGAGCTGATGCCATCAATAATTTGATCCTGCAGTTAAAAAGAGATCTGAATGTAACCTCCATCGTCATTACCCATGATATGAACAGTACTTATAAAGTGGCTGACCGCATAGCCATGCTTTATGATGGTCGGATTATTGAAGTCGGGAGCACCGAAGAAATTAGGCATTCGCCCAATCCGATAGTCCAGCAATTTATTAACGGTCGGGCGACTGGACCAATTGCTGAATGGTGAGGAGCTGATTATGGCAACAACTAGAGAAATAAAAATTGGAATCTTTGTCACGGGGCTGTTACTCCTGCTGGCCCTGGCCATCATTTTCATCGGCAATATAGGTGATTTATTTAAAAAACAGGGTTATGAGGTGTATGCCCTTTTTGATTCGGCTCTTGGTCTGGAAAATAAAGCTTCAGTCAAATTGGCCGGAATCAAAATTGGTGAAGTCAAAGATATTACTCTGGCCGGGCGTCGGGCAAAAGTGGGCATGATGATCTATCCTCAATACCAGATTCCACGGGGCTCAAGGGCAACTCTGTCTTCCCTTGGCATCCTGGGAGAAAAATATGTAGAGATTATCCCCGGCCGGGAAGAGGCCTTTTATCAGAGCGGAGAAGTGATGGACTCACTACCTCCTATCAGTTTTGACCAGCTGGGCACACTGTTCATGTCCATGGGCGAGGACCTAAAAAAAATCAGCAGCTCGGTCAGCAAAATTATAACCCCGGAGCTCGGCAAGAATATCAGCCAGACTATCGAGCATCTGGCTAAACTGAGTGCCGAACTCGATTCTCTGGTTCAGGAAAATAAGGCTTCCCTTCATCAAACGCTGACCGGCTCGGCCCGGACTGTTGATAATCTCAATTTGCAGATAGAAGCGATTTCTGGAGATATCAAGAAGACTCTGCATGAGATTCAGAGCCTGGTCGGTGATAATAAAGCAGCTGTTCAGGAAAATCTGGAAAAGTTAAAAGAAGATCTGGCTACTCTGGGTAAAACTTTAAACAACCTGAACGAGACGCTGGAAAAGGTGAATAAAGGAGAGGGGACGGTTGGTGGGCTGGTCAATGATCCTTCTCTTTATGAGGAAACAAAAAGCACCTTACAGGAGGTGAAGAAAATTACTTCAGGCTTTTCGTCTCTCAGGGCGGGGGTGGGATTAGAGGGCAGCTATTATGGTGAAAGTGAACTTTTTAAGGGCTCTCTATACGGCAGTTTAACCTGGCAAAACAGAGCCTTTTTGTCGGCCGGCGTGATTAATGATCCCTTCCGGGACAAATTTGTTTATTCGCTACAAGG
>JAKPCG010000066.1 GCA_029553365.1 Acidobacteriota bacterium
TATATTCTTGGCTATTCCTGCTTCAATGATGTAACAGCCCGCGATCTTCAGCTCAAAGATGTCCAGTTTACCAGGGCCAAGTCTTTTGATACTTTTGCTCCTTTTGGCCCCTGCCTGGTCACTGATTTGAACCCGGAAGGACTGCATTTGAAAACCTTCTTAAATGGTAAACTGGTTCAGTCTGGAAACACCAGGAATATGATTTTCCCTGTACCTTTTCTGCTTTGTTACGTCTCCCGTATCATGACTCTTGAGCCTGGGGATATAATTGCCACCGGCACGCCGGCCGGCGTTGGTGCCATGCAGCCTGGAGACCGGGTAGAAATTCAGATTGAAGGTATCGGAACGCTGTCAAATTTTGTTAAAAAGATAGATATGAGGAGGTAGGATGAAACTGTTTCTTGATACTGCTAATTTATCGGAAATTAAAGAAGTGGCCAGCTGGGGCATCCTGGATGGCGTAACGACCAATCCAACTCTTTGCTCGAAGGAGAATGTTCCTTTTGAACCGCTGATTAAAGACATCTGTCGTTTAGTAAATGGGCCGGTAAGCGTTGAGTGTATTTCCACTCAGGCCGAGGAGATTGTGCCTGAAGCTTTAAAACTCAGCCAGCTGGCAGCCAATATTGCGGTCAAAATTCCTGTTACTCTGGAAGGGCTGAAGGCGACCAGAATTCTGGCCGCGAGTGGGGTTAAGGTTAATATGACCCTGGTTTTTTCGCCTTCACAGGCGCTGCTGGCTGCTAAAGCCGGGGCCGCTTTTGTCAGCCCGTTTATTGGACGTCTGGATGATGTCTCTCATCATGGTATGGAACTGGTTGAACAAATTTTAACCATTTATGAGAATTACCAGTTTGAAACAGAGGTTATTGTAGCCAGTATCAGGCATCCCGGGCATGTGGTTGAAGCTGCTCTGCTTGGTGCCGATATTGCTACCGTGCCTTATGCGGTGATGGAAAAGCTGGTTAAACATCCCTTAACGGATACCGGCATTGACAGATTTCTGGCTGATTGGAAAAAGGTTCCCCTTAAATAAAGTGCAGGCAAAACAGATTTCTAGATATAGCGAGATGAGTTAATGGCCAGATGGAAAAAGAGAAAGGGGTTAATCGCCGTCATTATTGTGGCCGGCCTTCTATATTTGGCCCTTTCTCTGGCTAGAAGTTTTTTCCTCAAACAGGTTGGCCAGGGGTTGCAAAAGTCTTTTGAACTGGGGCAGATCGAGCTGACCTATCTGCCGCCAGCTCTGACCATTAAAGAACTGCGAGCTAAAGGCGACAATCCCAGCTTTTCTTTAGATAGTTTAAGAGTTTCGATTTCTATACTATCTCTGTTCAGCAAGGAGAAACGGGTAAAAGCCGAAATTGAGCATCCGGTACTGGTTTTCAATCAAAAAGCCAGGCTGGTTCAGGAGAAAGGCAAAAGTCAGACTTCGTCTGCCGTCAAGTTGCCGCTCGATTTACCTGTGCTCGTCGAAAGCGGTTATATCCACAATGGCGAGTTTTCGCTGAGCCTGAAGCAGGGTGATTTTATTTTCAAAGGAGTCTCAGCATTTTTTAGACTGGAAGCAGGAGGGATGAGCCTGATGCTCCGCTCTGAGCAAAGCTCGCTGCGACCTTTTTCTGCCCGACTGCCGGTCAGTGGCCAGCTGGAAACTCTGATCAATACCCGGGGCAGAATAGTTAATATCAATCGTTTACTTTTTCAGGGTGAAGACTCTGCCCTCAGGGTGGAAGGACAGATTAACAGCTTCGAGACAACGAAGGTTAATCTTAAAGCTCTGTTTAACCTGGAGACAGCTTTCATTATGGACGTCTTTGATCTTCCCTTTCACTGGGAAGGAAAAGCCACAGGTGAAGCCATAATCAGCAATGACAGCGGGCGTCTGGTGGTTGCTGTTGATTATAAAGCCCCGGAGTTGAGCCTTAATCAGGTTAGTCTCGGATTGGTTGAGGGACAGGTTAAAGTTGAGGGAGGAAAAGGGGGAGAAGTCCTGGCTGAGATAAAAAACAACAACCGACCGGTAGAAAAAGCTTTGATTAGATTTAATTCAAAAGGAGTTTCTGGTGAGTTTACCGGTTTTCATCTGGATCCGATCATGAAGTATGCTTCAGTCCCCTGGCCGGTAGCTTCTCCCGCCTGGGGAACTTTTTCTTTAAGTCATGGACAGCTGACGGCCCTGGCTGAGTTCCGTGACCGGGTTGAGCTAAAGGCACCAGCTCCCCGTCGGCGCTTTAATGGTCAGGTTAATGTTTCTCTCAATATTCCGCAGTTAGACCTCAAACTCGACAGCAAAGATTTGGCCTCTACTTTCGGACGATTAAATATCAATGGACGGATAGTCATCGGGAAAAATCTTGATTTGTCGATCGGCGGGCAATTTGTTGATATCAAAGAGGCCAGAGAATTCGCCGAGAAGATCCTCAATGAAAAGTTCGGTTTCCCGGAAATTAGAGGTGCCGGCCGCTCCACCATCGCGGTGACAGGAGATTATTATCATCCCGATATCAGTCTGAATTTTTCCTGTTCACCGGCCGGCTTTGAAAGATTTGAAGTGACCACCGCCCGCGGAGAAGTTGAAGTCCGAGGAGGCCTGACCACCGGTAAAATTTATGTCCTCGATAAAATTTTCCAGGGAGAAATAAATCTTAAATCTGATGCCAGCGGAACAGAGGCCAGAATTGCGGCCGAAAGAGGGGTACTGGAAAACATTTTTCCCCTGCTGGAAGTTGATTTCCCGCTTAGAGGAGCAACCGCTGGAAACTTCGTTTATAAGACCGCCGGGGAAAACGTTTCCTTTGAAGGCGATTTTTCTTCACCCGAGCTCTATTTACTGGCGACCAGGATTGAGAAGGTCAATGGTCATCTTCTCTGGAAGGATAACGCTATTGAGTTATCTCCAATTACCTTCAATCTGAATAAGGGCACGGTTACAGGCAAAATGGCTCTGGGACTGGTGGACAACAGTTATGATTTTGATCTTAAAGTTTTGGGAGTAGAACTCAGCCCCTTTTCCTCTTCCTTTGCCGGTCGGATGGAAGCTACGCTCAAGGGCCGTGGTATATTTGGTCAGGACCGACCTCAGGGTAATTTCTCCATCGAACAGGCTACCATTTATTTTATCCAAGCCTCTTCAGTTAAAGGAGATTTTAGCCTTGACTTTCTTAATAACAACCTGAATCTTCAGATAAAAGGGCAATTGCTGCCCGGAAACAATAATTATGAACTTAAACTCGATATTCCCTTTGACCGTGACTTTATTCGGGGTGAGGTCAGGGGGGAGCTAAGTCGCCTTGATTTCCTTCTTCCCTGGAAAGGAGCCAATGGTTCAATCAATTTTTTATTGAGCTTTGAGGGCCCGACAGATTCTCCTGAGCTGGGTGGAGCAGTTGAAATTAAGGGCAGTGTGCTGCCCATCCCTGGTTTTGCTCATGCTTTGAATGATTTTTCTGGCCTGGCTTTTATCAAAAATGGTCAGATCTATATCAGGTCCTTTCAGGCGATGCTGGGCGGCGGCCCGCTCGAGGCCTCCGGTCAATTGCGCTTTGGCCTGAAAGGAGTGGAAGAAGCGGATATTCAGCTTGAGGGCCAGAATATGCAGCTAGCGGTTTTTGAGAAAACCAGAATAGTAGCTGATGGCAGCCTGAGATTTTTAAGGCGGGAAGGAAAGAATACCATGGAAGGAGATCTTTTTTTCCAGGAAGTCTGGTGGGGCAGGGAACTTTGGGATAAATTATCGTTTTCAACGTCAGCCTATGGAGGTGATGAGGCCAAAAAATCCCCGCTGGATGACCTCAGCCTGAACCTGAGGCTCAGGGCTAACGATAACGTCTGGATGGAAAACTCTCTCGGCCGGATTCGAGCCAAACTCGACCTGACCATTTCCGGACCGGCAGCCAGTCCGGTTATTACTGGAGAGATTGATGCTCTCTCTGGAACATTCTTTTTCCAGGACAGGGATTTCAAGGTGGTCAGAGGCCGGCTCAGCTTTTTTAATCCGCTGGTTATTGACCCCTATATCGATTTCCAGGGTGAAACCTATGTGAAAGACTATCACGTGGTCTTCAGTCTGACCGGACTGATCAGTAATCTAAGGCCTGAATTTTCCTCTTCACCGCCCTTACCCCAGGAAGAAATTTTATCTCTGCTGGCTCTGGGCGAGTCTTATCAAAGAAGATATTCTCTCGATGCCAGTCAGATGAGTACTGCTTCTTTAATTACTTCCCAGCTGGCCAGAGGGCCAGAAAATTTGCTGAGTCTGGATAGCCTGCGGCTGGATCCTTTTATCATGGGTTCCACTTCAGAAGTGACGGCCAGACTGACAGTGGGAAAAAGGTTATCGAGAAACTTCTCAATTGTCTATTCGACCAATCTGGCCACACAGCGAGAAGAAATTGTCCGGCTGGAATGGGAATTAAGTGAGGGCCTGTCGCTGGTCGCTATCCGGGATGAAATTGGCCGGATAAGCCTTGATTTTAAGATTAGGAAAAGATTCTGATGTCAGAAACTGGCCGGGCTGGTTGGCTGTTTGTTTTATCTGTCCTGATTATCAGTATCTTTCTGCCACTGGCTGCTCCTGGCCAGCAGGTAGTTGGTAAGGTGAATGTCCTGATTGACGGCCTACCGGCTGACGAAACAATGGTTAATCTTGTTGGCTTAAAGCCAGGAGATTCTTTTTCTGATTATCAGCTTGACCAGATTTTAAAACGCCTGATGAGAACGGGGCTTTATGCCAGCGGCGTCATTTATAAGAGCGAGGAACCACAACCGGAAGTGACTTTTAGTCTAACCAGAAATACTCTGATCAAGGAGCTAAAAATTTCTGCTCCGACTGGCCTGACCCGAATCATAAAAAAACGCCTGCCTTATTTAAGAGAAGGTAGCATTATTGATCAGGCTGTAAAGGACAGGGCCGTCAAAGAAATAGAAAAAATTCTGCAGGAAGAGGGCTGGTTTTCTTCCGGGATTGAATTTGAACTGGAAAAGTTAGACAACTCCAATCTGGCTGAGGTCAGGATTACTCTGAACGATTCAAAAAGATTGACGGTCGGCGAGGTGAAGTTCGAAGGCAAGAACATTTTACCGGCAGGCGAGCTGGAAAGGCTCTTAGGTGTCAAATCGGGGGATTTTTATGTGCCCAAAAAGTTATCTGAAGGTGTGAGCAGAATCAAGAAAGCCTATAACGAGCTTGGTTACCGCTGGGCAGAAATTAAACTGACCACGGAGCCTCCGGCTGGGACTGAAGGCCAGGTTAACCTCAGAATTTTTGTTGATCCCTCAGTTCGAATTCATCTGGAGATTACCGGAGCCAATCTTCCTGTTAAGCTGATTCAGCCGGTCTGGGAACAAAAAGTATTTGAGGAATGGGCGCTGGCGGAAGGAGAAGCAGTCATACTCAAGCACTTAAGAAAGAAAGGATATGTTTTTGCCACGGTCAGGTCAAAGATAGAAAAAAAGGAAAATGATTATTATGTTACCTATCAGGTTCATCAAGGAACAAAATTCAAAATCAAAGAAGTTCAATTCAAAGGCAACCAGGCTTTTGATGAAAAAAGTTTGAAAAAAGCCCTGGGAATTGGTGATAAGGTTTTATTTTTCCCCTATCTTGACGGCCAGGAGATCTATGAACTGCCAGAAAGAGTCAACTCATTTTATAAAAGGCAGGGTTTTCCTCAGGCCAGAGCCAATCTGAACTTTGTCAGGCAGGATAATTCAGTTACCCCGATCATTTATATAGAAGAAGGACCGAGACAGATAATAAAAAGCCTGGAAATTCAGGGTAATAAGACTGTGCAGAATCAGGAAATTATGAAGGAAATCGAAGCCAGACCGGGTAAGCCATATTATCAGCCGGATTTACAGCGAGATCTGGAAAAAATCAATCTCCTTTATCTTAACAAAGGCTTCAGGGGAACGGAGGTCAGGTTAGAAGCTACGCCAGATAAGGATAATAATTTCGATCTGGTTATAAAAATAGCTGAGGGCAGAAGAATGAAGGTGGACAATATCTTCATCAGCGGTTATCAGCAGACCAGCAGGAGTCTGATTGAAAAAGAAATTAAGCTCAAGCCAGGTGATTGGGCGCAGTATGACCGCTTGCTGGAGACAAAGAGAGGGCTGGATAACCTGGGCATCTTTTCTGAGGTAAAAGTGGAGGAACTGGCTGCCGGTCCCGAGACCGTTAATATTTCTGTTCAGGTAAGGGAAGGAGAGCAGAACTATGGTGGGCTGGGACTCGGGCTGGAAACCAGAGAAGAGGTTAGAACCATTGCTCTCTGGCAAAATGGTTTGAGACCAAGGATAACAGCCGAGTATATAGGGTCAAACTTTTTCCGTAATGCCTCGCAGTTCAGCCTGGTTGGTCAGCTGAGTTTAATTGATAAAAGATTGGTCGGGACCTATCAGCAACCTTATATCTTCGGAATAAAAATGAGGACTCTGCTGAGCGGCTATCTGGAGAGAGAAGAGAGGACAAGTTTCGGCTATGCTCGCCAGGGTTTCAGCCTGTCCACCATGAGAAATTTGCCCGGTAATTTTTCTTTAGCTCTGGCTGGAGGTATGCTGAAAACCTGGTTAACCCATCTGGAAATAGATGAATCGCAGGTGGAAAGAGAAAGGTTGCCTTATTCCATAGCCTATGGCTCGATGACTTTCATCAGGGATACGAGAAACGATACTTTCAATCCAGAAAGCGGCTACTTTTTCAGCCTGGCCCTGGAAAGAGCTTATCCTCTGTTCAGCACGGAATCTGATTTCTCCAAGCTTTTTGCCAAATTCCAATATTTTTACCCTCTTTCTACCAATGCCAATTTTTATACCACGGTCAGATTTGGTCTGGCTTCCGGTCTGGTGCCGATCCCCGAGAGATTCTTTGCCGGTGGCAGTAACTCCTTCCGTGGAGCCTCATTTGAAATGCTGGGTCCGCTTGACCCGGAATCAGGCTTGCCTCTCGGTGGGAAATCTGTTTTTCTTTTTAATATGGAAGCCAGATTCAGGCTGATGAAAAAAATACCGGGACTGTACGGGGCAATTTTTTATGATATGGGTAATGTCTTTGCCGAAATGAAAGATTTTAATTTTCTGGAACTGAAGCAGGCTGTCGGGCTTGGTCTTCGCTTGAAAACCCCACTTGGTCCGATCAGGTTTGATATGGGCTGGAATCTGAACGCCACTGAGAAAAAATGGAAGCCTCTGTTCTTTTTAACAATAGGAAATATGTTCTAAACCAGGCTTAAAATGAATAAGAATAACTTGAGGACACTAAGAAATTCAGGTCGCAGAACTTTTTTCTGGCTATTATCATTTTTGATTTTTTTCGGGCTGGCCGAGGGCCAGGTCATCGTTAACTGCCTGGTGGCCATGGTAGATGAAACACCGGTTTCTCTTTATGATTTGAAAATAATCGACCTCTTCGAGCTGGAGCCTGAGCTGGCCCTGGTCGACAGGCCGTTAAAAAAAGAAGACCTCGTCAATATTTACCTCAATGAACTGCTGGTGGTCAATCTGGCCAGGGAGCAGATCAATCTCAGTCAAGAGGAAATTGATCAGGAAATAGAAAAAATAAAAGCCAGTCTGGGTAGCCAGAACTTTGAAGACAGGTGTCAGATTCTTGGCCTGGGGGTCGAGGAACTAATTCCCTATGTCGAAAACAAACTCTTATTTGAAAAGATTGTCAATTCCAGATTCAGCCAGAGAGTTCATATTTCACTGCAGGAACTGGAAAACTACTATAACGATGTCTATGTTCCGGAAGTTAAAGCCAGAGGTCAGGCAGTACCCGAAATGGTCAATGTACTGAATGAAATTGAGAATCGGCTGCAGGCAATTAAAGCTCGTGATCAGCTGGCCCGGTGGATGACAGATCTCAAAGAAAAAGCCAGAATCATTATAAATTATGATTGCCTGGATAAGGTTGAAATTAAAGAGCAGGAGGAAAAATGAAGACCAGACTGTTTATGTTTCCGGGTCAGGGCTCACAACAGGTGGGCATGGGAAAAGATTTTTTCGAAAAAAGCCAGGAAGCTAAGGAGGTTTTTAAGCTGGCAGATGACCTTCTCGGCTTCAGCCTGTCGCAGCTCTGTTTCAACGGGCCGGAAGACGATTTAAAGTTGACCTGTAATACTCAACCGGCTCTTTTAACGGTGAGCTATATTGCCTATCGTCTTCTCGGAGAAAAGCCTGAAGTAGCGGCTGGTCACAGCCTGGGGGAATATTCAGCTCTGGTAGCTGCAGGCAGCTTGAGTTTTGAGCAGGCTTTAAAACTCGTCGCCAACAGGGGCAAATATATGATGGAGGCGGTACCGCCGGGGCAAGGGACGATGGCCGCCATCATGGGTTTGGATTATAGGAAAATCGAAGAGACTCTACGGGAAGTAAAAAGTGGGGTGGTCGAGGTGGCTAACTGGAATTCAGATGAACAGATTGTCATTGCCGGTGAAAAAAAAGCGGTGGAAGAAGCGGTCGAGAAGCTGCAGGCTCCAAGGGCTGTTTTTCTGCAGGTCAGCGGTCCGTTTCATACCAGCCTGATGACCCCGGCGGGAGAAAAACTTAAAGCTGATCTGGACCAGGTGGCCATCAAAGATCCTGAATTCCCGGTTATTTCCAATTTTTCCGGTAAACTCATGACCACTGCCGCCGAAGTAAAAGAATCTTTAACCAGGCAGATCGTTAACCCGGTTCTCTGGTACCCATCGATGATGAAAGCCGCCGAGCTGGGAATAGAGGTGGCAGTTGAACTGGGTCCGGGGAAGGTCCTAACCGGTCTGCTGAAAAGGATCTCACGACGCTGGCCTCAACCACCCGCCCTTTATAATATTGAGGATATGGCTTCGCTGGAAAAATTCAGGCAAGCTGCTTCAGGATGGTGAATCCTGAGAGAGAACGCTCGGACCATAACGAGCAAAATATTCAATGGCTGAAAAAAGAGCCAGAGCTACTATTAACCACAGACCAGCTGTCTGAGCCAGATTATAAAGCGAGCCCAGATGTACAGGACCGAGAATCAAAATAGCAATAGTAATAGTTTCCAGGGTCATTTTCATTTTGCCCCAGTTGGAGGCTGGTATATTTAATCCACGGGAAGCAGCAATTGCTCGAAAGCCGGTCACAGCAATTTCCCGGCCAATGATGATGATGGCCATCCAGGAGGCAACGACATGGCTTTCCACCAGGCAGATTAAAGCCGAAGCGATAAGCAGTTTGTCAGCCATCGGGTCAAGAAGTGAGCCCAGAACAGTTGTCATTTTCTTCCTTCTTGCCCAGAAGCCATCGAGCATGTCCGTCAGGCAGGCAAAAATGAAGACAGCAAAGGCAGCTATTTCCTGACCGGGGAACGGCGTCAGCATGATAACCACCAGGACGGGTATAGCCAGAATCCTGGAAATGGTCAAAAGTATAGGTGCATTCATCTGTCATAACCTTGGATCATAGCTAGTTTTTTATACTAAAACTTCAAACTCCAAATGTCAATTGATATTCTCATTCAGGTTAAGGCCTAGTATCCAGGGTGGATGGAGGGGTAGTGAGGTTTGGTCGCAACGCAGTGAGCAGCCGGCTGGCGGTTGAAAAATAAGATAGCAGATAATATAGTTTATAGGACACAAAATTAAGGTGCGACAAACCAGAAATGCTAAAAGATGACAATCTGACTCCGATGATGGAGCAGTACCAGCGGATTAAAACCCAGTACCGGGATTGCCTTCTTTTTTTCCGCCTGGGAGATTTTTATGAAATGTTCTATGAAGATGCCCATATTGGGTCGCAGGTACTAGGCATTGCTCTAACCTCACGGCAAAATGTACCGATGTGCGGTGTTCCCTATCATGCTGTCAATTCTTATCTGGCCCGGCTGCTTAAAGCCGGCTATCGGGTAGCTATCTGCGAACAGGTGGAAGATCCCCGTCTGGCCAGGGGAGTGGTCAGGAGAGAAGTTCTTAAAGTCCTGACTCCCGGGACTGCGGTAGAAATTGAAACAGATGAACCTGGAGAAAATTATGGAGTGGCCAGCCTGATCATGGAGGAAGAAAAGTGGGGCCTAGCTTATGCTGATTTATTAACAGACAGGATCAGTACACTCGAAGGCTCATCTTCGGATAAAAAGGCTATTCTGGATGAAATCTGGCGTTTTTCTCCCAAAGAAATAATCTACCCTCAGGGGAAAGAAGCGGTAATAAAGGAAGTGTTAGCCTCTAATGATTTTTTTAATCTGGCTCTAAGCCCGGTTGAAGACTGGGCTTTTGAGTACCTGCCAGCTGCTTCCTGCTTGCTGGAACACTATCAGGTGGCCTCACTGGAAGGGTTTGGACTGGGGGATAGGCCTCTGGCCGTCAGGGCCGCCGGTGCACTTCTGTCGTTCCTTAAAAAAAATAGGCATGAGTCCCTTAATTTCATTCAGCGGCTGGCTTTCATTCAATCCAGCCAGATGATGATTCTTGATGCGGTGGCGGTCAGGAATCTGGAACTGGTCAAAAATCTGAGGACAGGTCAGGTGAATGAATCGCTCCTCGGGGTTATTGATTATACGCTGACCTCTCCCGGGGGGCGATTGTTAAAAAACTGGCTATTACATCCGCTTCTCGATCCGGTGGAAATTTCCAGTCGCCAGCAAGCTGTCGAAGAAGCTGTCGAGAAACCTATAATCAGGCAGGAAATAAGAGACCGGCTAAAAAAAATTCTGGACATTGAACGTTTGAGCACCAAAATCTCGCTGGGAGCAGCCAATCCTCGTGACCTGGTCGCCCTGAAAAAATCACTCTTCCCGCTGCCAGATATAGACAATCAACTGAAAAACTTTTCGGCTCCTTTCTTTCTTGAGCTGCAGGCCAGCTGGGATCGGGCCACTGATCTGGCTGACCTTTTAGACCGGGCCATTCTGGATGAGCCTGCTTATTTGCTACAGGAAGGCGGCATCATCAGAGATGGATTTGACCGGGAACTGGATGAGCTCAGGGCAATCAGTCATTCCGGAAAAAGTTTTATCGCTCAGCTTGAAAAGAAAGAAAGGGATAGGACGGGGATTTCCTCGCTTAAAGTCCGCTATAACAAGGTCTTTGGCTACTATATCGAGGTAACTAAAGCCAACCTTCAGGCTGTTCCAGAAGACTATATCCGCAAGCAGACCCTGGTCAACAGCGAAAGATTTATCACACCTGAGCTTAAGGAATATGAAGAGCGTGTTCTCGGAGCAGAGGCCAGAATCAACGAACTGGAATATGAGCTATTTCTGAAAGTAAAGGGGGAAATAGGACAGCAGGTAACCAGGCTGCAGCAAATTGGTCAGAATCTGGCCCGGCTGGATGTTATTTTAAGTCTGGGCGAGCTGGCTCATGAAAGAAATTACCAGCGGCCGGAGGTGGACAGCGGCCAGATAATTTCCATTACTGCTGGCCGCCATCCGGTCATCGAGGTGACTCAAAAAGAACCTTTTATCCCCAATGATACCTATCTGGATGGAGACGAACATCAGATCCTGATCATTACTGGTCCCAATATGGGTGGGAAATCAACCTATCTGAGACAGGTGGCTTTAATCTGCATTCTGGCCCAGATTGGTTCTTTTGTGCCGGCGGAGGCAGCCAGAATCGGCGTGGTGGATAGAATCTTTACCAGGGTCGGAGCTACCGATTACCTGACGGCCGGCCAGTCCACCTTCATGGTAGAAATGGTGGAGACGGCCAGTATTTTGAACAGCCTGACCGAAAGGAGCCTGCTTCTTCTGGATGAAGTCGGCCGTGGAACGAGTACCTTTGATGGTTTAAGCCTGGCCTGGGCCATAGCTGAATATTTACATCAGCTGGATGGAATCAGGCCTAAGACGCTGTTTGCCACTCATTACCATGAGTTAACCGAACTGGCCTCAACCTTTCCCCGGATTAAGAATTATCATGTAGCAGTCAAAGAATTTCAGGACAGGGTCATTTTCCTCAGAAAAATAAGCCCCGGACCGTCCGATCGGAGTTATGGGCTGCAGGTAGCCAGACTGGCTGGACTGCCACCGGCAGTCATCAAACGAGCCAGAGAAATTCTTTTTAACCTGGAAAAACTGGAGATTGATGAGCAGGGAAAGCCACGACTGGCTTATCATCAGATTAACAATTATCAGCCGGCCCAGCTCTGGTTGTTCAATGAGGATCGGGAACTGGCCGCACTCCAGGAGATCAAGCAAAAATTGCTCGAACTCGAACCCAACGAGCTAACGCCCCTTCAGGCTCTGGAGTTATTGGTTGAATTAAAAGGAAAGCTTGGTAGTTCCAGCCCGCCCTATAAGTCGTCGGATTCGTCGTCAAAATCGAAATCTTCGTCTTCGAGATCGTCATAATCTTCATCGTCAACAAACGATCCATCGAAGCCTTCTCTTCTCTTTTCTATAGCCTCAGCAAACTCGTCTTCATCAGCATAGTGCCTTAAATAATTGGGGCCAACTGCGCTATAGCCTAATTCAAAGTAGTCTTCGTCCAGAACACAGAAGACATACATTTCCTGATCGGAATGAAGGTCACCGACTGTTTCAACGACATCGGCTGCCTTTTTTAAAGTATCCAGAGTTGCCCAGCTTGATATTTCTATTTCTTCCATGATACGCTCCTTCAGCAGAAAATATTTATTTTTTGCAGCTTGTCAAGAGGGTAAATAAAAATTTCAAGGGATTAGGCCTGGCCACCATGGCTCGGACTGGCGGGCGGGGTATTTACCTGAAGAGGAAATAGGGGTAAAATAAATTAAGAAACCCGTCGATTTCAGTCATTAATTATAAGATATAAGAATAGTACTTTTTTGACATTTTTGACATTATTTGACAAAAAATATAGTCCTAGATTAAAGGAGGCTAAACATGAGATGGGATAAATTAACGGTTATGCTGCAGGAAGCCTTCCAGCTAGCTCAATCAAAGGCTCAAGAACTTGGGCATCAGGAATTGAAGCCCGAACATCTGTTGTGGAGCTTTTTAAATCAAGAAGGAAATATTGTGAATAGCTTGTTGACCAAGCTGGAGGTTAACCCTTCTGACCTGCAACATGAGCTAAACCAGATATTAAGCCGTTTCCCGAAAATTCAGGGGACAGGTGAAATATATCTTTCGGGCGAACTGAATGAAGTGCTGAACGAGGCCTGGCAGCAGGCTGAAAAACTGAAGGATGAATATCTTTCTACCGAACATGTCTTTCTGGCCATGGTCAGGCTCAAGCACCTGGGCATCGGTCGCGTTCTTCAAAAATATAAGATTAATGAAGAAGCTGTGCTTAAAGCTCTGGTGGACATTAGAGGTAGTCAGAGGATTACGGATGCCGAACCAGAATCAAAATACCAGGCTTTAGAAAAGTATGCCCGTGATCTGACCGCTCTGGCCAAACAGGGCAAGCTTGACCCGGTTATCGGTCGGGAGGAGGAAATACGCCGGGTAATTCAAGTTCTTTCCAGGCGGACAAAAAATAACCCGGTACTGATCGGAGAAGCAGGTGTCGGCAAGACGGCCATTGTGGAAGGGCTGGCTCAAAGGATTGCCAATGGGGATGTTCCCCAATCGCTTAAAGAAAAACAACTTCTGGCTCTTGATATGGGAGCTCTGGTGGCCGGTACCAAATACCGGGGAGAATTTGAAGATAGATTGAAAGCCCTGCTGAAGGAAATAAAAGAGTCGGGCAATATCATCCTGTTCATTGATGAGCTTCATACAATTGTTGGAGCAGGGGCGGCCGAAGGAGCTATTGATGCTTCTAATATGCTGAAACCGGCTCTGGCCAGGGGTGAATTGAGGTGCATTGGAGCTACCACCCTCAATGAATATAAAAAATACATCGAAAAAGACCCAGCTCTGGAAAGACGTTTCCAACCGGTCTATGTTGGTGAGCCATCGGTTGAAGAGACTATTTCTATTCTGCGCGGGCTTAAGGAAAAGTATGAAGTTCATCATGGTGTAAAAATCAAAGATTCAGCTCTGGTGGCAGCCGCGGTTCTCTCCAATCGCTATATCACTAACCGTTTCCTGCCGGATAAGGCTATTGACCTCATTGACGAGGCTGCTGCCCGTATTCGGGTTCAGCTGGACAGCTTACCGGAAGAAATAGATGAGCTGGAAAGAAAAATCACCCAGCTCCAGATCGAGCGGCAGGCTTTGAAAAAGGAAAAAGATGAGGCTTCAGTTGAACGACTGGAGAAGATTGAAAAGGAACTCAGTGAACTGACTGAAAAAAGGGATGCTTTAAAAGCCAGGTGGAAACAGGAGAAAGACCTGATTGAACAGATAAACAGGTTAAAAGAACAGCGTGATGCTCTCCGGGTAGAGGAGCAGAATGCTGAGCGGCGTGGTGATCTGGAAAAAGTGGCTGAAATCCGTTATGGAAAATTAATCGAGCTGAATAAAAAAATTGATGAGCTTTCCCAGCAACTGGCTGAATTGCAAAAGCAGGGTAAGATGCTGAGAGAAGAGGTGGATGAAGAGGATGTGGCCGAGGTGGTCAGCCGCTGGACTGGAATTCCTGTCTCCAAGATGCTCGAGGGCGAAGTGGAAAGATTGCTTAAAATGGAAGAGATCCTGTCCAAGCGGGTTATCGGCCAGGAACAGGCCATCCGAGCTGTGGCTGATACTATCAGACGGGCCCGGGCCGGACTGCAGGAGCCAACCAGGCCAATAGGTTCTTTTCTATTTCTGGGACCGACCGGAGTAGGCAAAACCGAACTGGCCAGGGCGCTGGCTGAATTCCTTTTTAACGACGAAAAGGCCATGGTCAGGCTGGACATGTCAGAATATATGGAAAAACACACCGTAGCCAGATTGATCGGTGCTCCGCCTGGCTATGTTGGCTATGAAGAAGGTGGCCAGCTGACGGAAGCGGTCAAAAGGCGGCCTTATTCGTTGATCTTGTTGGATGAGGTGGAAAAGGCCCATCCGGATGTTTTCAATATCCTGCTCCAGATTCTGGATGATGGCCGTCTGACCGATGGCAAAGGGACAACTGTTGATTTTAGGAATACGTTGATTATCATGACCTCTAATCTTGGCAGTCAGATCATTAAGGAATTAAGCCAGGATTATGAGACGATGGAAAAAGAAGTTCGGAAGATTCTCGAAAGCCACTTCAAACCGGAATTTCTTAACCGGATAGATGAAGTTATAATCTTTAAGCCGCTGTCGAAAGAGACCATTTTAAAGATCGTTGACCTTCAGATTGATCTTTTGCGCCAGCGTCTGGCTGATAAAAAGATTAATCTGGAGATCAAAAACAAGGCTAAGGAACTCCTGGC
>JAKPCG010000095.1 GCA_029553365.1 Acidobacteriota bacterium
TCAGGGCTTTTGATAGAGGGCAGGAGAAAAAATAACGGCCATGAAAGATTATCGGGAAGTCCAGGTCTCGACAACCATTCTGGTATTCATCATTCTGGGTATAATCATTCTTGGTACGGTTATTTTCTTTATGGGGGTTCAAGTCGGTAAAAAGCAGTCTGAGCTGGCTACCCAGAGTTTAATGGCCACCAGAACTGAAGAAAAAGTTAATCAGGACAAACCCGTCACCCCAACCGAGGAAACAGCTATCACTCCTGTTCAAACACCGGCTTTAAACCCATCTGAATCTCCGGCTAAGGCTGTTCGTTCTGACACTGCTGGTGCGCCCGAAGTCAGTGCTCCCCAAACTCGGGATAGTCGCCCCACCTCACCTCCAATTTCTGGTACCGGCTCTGCTGTTCAGGCTGAGAAGCCGGTAGCACCAGCCACAACCAGTGCTGAAAAACCTGTCAGTTCACCTGCTCAAAGCAGCGGGGGAAGTTATTTTATCCAGGTCGGAGCTTTTAATGACCTGTCCAGTGCCAGATTGGCCGCTGACCGATTCAACAAGCAGGGTTACAAGACGGTTGTTAAGGATCCTTACCCCTCTGATCGCCGGCCGGTTTATCGCGTCTGGGTCGGTGGTTATGCAACCAGAGAAGAAGCCAGAAAAGTGATGGATGAAATAGCTAAAAAAAGCGTCAAGAATCCTGGCTATTTTGTTGTTCACCAATAAAATAGAAAAGAATCTAAAATTAGCTTGAACGGCAGCTCTGGTTAAGCCGGTCAGCCACTCACCTTGACAACTGATTTCTTTTCTCCTATTTTGAGTCTGAACAGGAGAAAGAAAAGTGACTGAAACTAACCTGATTGAGCTACTTTCAGAAAAAAAAGAAAAAGCTTTGAATTTATTCCACCAACTGGACGAAATTCGAGGTTTTCTTTGACCTGGATAATAAACAACTTGAATTAGAACGGATAAACACCGAGTTATCCCAGCCCGCTACCTGGTCCGACCAGAAAAAATATAAAGCCAGCCAGCAGCGTAAAAAATTGCTGGAAAAGGAAATTAATCTATATAAAAAGCTGCATGACCAAAAGGAAGAAATAGAAGTCCTGCTGGAGCTGGCTGAAGAGGGCAATGAGGTTTTAGACGAACTGAATAAAGCTCTGGACCGGTTCGAGCAGGAATTACAGACGGCTCAATTAAGAACTTTATTTTTTGACCCGGATGATGCCCGAAATGCAATTTTGACCATTCACCCAGGAGCGGGAGGCACAGAATCTCAGGATTGGGCTCAGATGCTTTTTCGGATGTATCTTCGCTATGCTGAACGAAAGGGTTTCAAAGCAGAAGTAGTGGATTATCAACCTGGAGAAGAAGCCGGACTGAAAAGTGCTACTGTCCGGATAGAAGGCGATTATGCTTATGGCTTATTGAGCCAGGAATCGGGTGTTCATCGACTGGTTAGAATCTCCCCCTTTGATGCCAACAAAAGGCGCCATACTTCGTTTGCTGCTGTTTTTGTCTATCCAGAAATTGATGATGATATCGAGGTCGAGATTAACCCTGATGATTTGAAAATTGATACCTACCGCTCCTCTGGTAAAGGAGGGCAGCATGTCAACCGCACCGATTCAGCAGTTAGAATCACTCACCTGCCCACCGGCATTGTTGTTCAATGTCAGAATGAAAGGTCACAACACCAGAACAAGGCAACAGCGATGAGACTGCTCAAGGCCCGGCTGTATGAGATTGAGAAACAGAAAAAACAGGAAAAACTGGATAAACTGGAAGATAATAAGTCTGAGATTGCCTGGGGGAATCAAATTCGTTCTTATGTGCTTCATCCCTATAAGATGATCAAAGACCTTCGAACCAGGCTGGAAACTGGCGATGTTGATCGCATTCTTGATGGAGACCTGGATGATTTTATCAAAGCCAGCCTGACTTTAAGGAAAAAAGAGAAGCTGGCCGAAGCCCTTACTGATAATAATAAGCAGGCCGACTGAGCAATCAGAACCTGAGTCCTATCATTACGTTTTTTTACCGGTTTTATTTCTGGTCTTTTTTGCCTCAGACTGAGTTTTGATTTTTTTGGCTTTTACTTTCTCCCAGGCCTGATCCAGCTCTTCAGCTGAGCAACTGCTCAGCTTCTTACCCTTCTTTTTTATTTCCCTCTCCATCTGCCTGAACCTGGCCTCAAACTTTTTATTGGCCTGGCGAAGGATTATTTCAGGATTATAACCAAGAAGGCGAGCCACCTGACACAGAGAAAAAAGCAGGTCTCCCAGCTCTTCAGTTATTTGTGCCTTTCCGCCCGACTGAAGGGCCTGATGTAATTCGTTAAGTTCTTCCTGGACTTTCTCTAAAGCCTGACCGGCTCCAGGCCAGTCAAACCCGTGGGCAGCTGCTCTTTGTCCCAGAAGAAAAGCATAAAGCAAAGCCGGGGCCGAGGCTGGCACTCCTTCCAGAATTGAATCTCTCCTCTTTTCTTCCATCTTATGACGCTGCCAGTCGGCTACAATTTCCTCCTGGCTGGACTTTTTTACCCGACCAAAAACGTGAGGATGCCGTTTTATCATTTTTTGATTAATGTTCTCTATTACCTCTTTCATGGAAAAATGGCCGGCCTCATCATAGAAAAGAGTCAAAAAGACTATTTCCATCAGAACATCACCCAGTTCTTCCCGGGCCGCTTCAACCTTATTCGAG
>JAKPCG010000098.1 GCA_029553365.1 Acidobacteriota bacterium
CTCAGCCAGGCCTAAAGCACCCTCGGTTCCAGGAAGATGAAATCCTTCTGAATTGGCGACAACCAGAACTGCTGGTCGCTGGTCTGGCTTTGTTTTGTTTCGGCCAGCTGCAATTTCCAGAAGGTAGATATCCAGCCCACCATAAGACTTGCCAATTGACGATAACTGGCACAAATCAGCATAACTCCTGGCCAGCTTTTTCAGGTTTTCGGCTACTGCTGGCGGCGATTGATACTGGCTATCAGGCTTTGGCTGGCCAGAAAAATGTTCAGGAATCACCAGGGCGGTGACAATGATCAGGATAAATATTAATGTAATAATTTTAAGTTTTGACATGCCTCCTCCTTCTATCTTTAATAAATCCGTATCAGTCATTATCAGTGAAATAAGTCTTTCAGGGATTCAATAATAGTCCCGGAAAATGAGTATTAATCTTTATTTAAACTCTGCCTATCTTATGATATTGCCGACCTCAAAGCAATAAAGAACTTACATCTTTGTCAGGTGGAATATTTTGATACCTTATAGGCTAAAATATGTAAATCCTATGATAAGGGCCTTTTCTCGCCACCCAGAGGTCGCGGCTATATAAGTATATCTTATTTTTTTTCAATCATTTACAAAGCACCTCAATACAGGCTGCCAGCTGCTTCGCGACTGATATCACTCAACAGGCCCTTTTTTCAGGCCATAATATTTGCCAAAGGCTTAAGCCAAAAAACCTTCTGAGCGACCAATAAAACACAGCAAAAAAGCTAGATGCAATTTTCGCTCATATCAGTATTCTACTTATCTCCATTGGCCCTATTTTTAGACCTTTTTGACCTTTTTGGACTTAACCTGGCCCTGGCTATTTTGACTGTAACCACTCTTTTTATGACAATCAGAATCATTTGATCATATATCTCTCGAACCACAATCAGTTTCCGAACTTTCTCCAGCCTTAACTCTAAAAATAAAATATGATTCCAAAAATATTAACGACGCTCTTAACTTATTTATTATCAATCATTTAGCTCAATGTCGGCCGGCCGACATAATTTTGTGAATTTATAAATCCAGGCTTGTATTTTTTTCCTCTTTAATGTATAAATTTTTTTAAGAGAAAAGTAAGCCGGAGGGCAGTTTGATAATCGCTGTCACTAACCAGAAAGGCGGAGTTGGTAAAACGACGACCTGCATTAATCTGTCTGCAGCTCTGGCCTTTATGGGTAAAAGAGTCTTGCTGGTTGATATGGACCCACAAGCCCACAGCACAATCTCTATCGTCAGGAATCCGGCCCAAACAGATAAATCATTATATGATGTCTTGATGGACAAAAAGGTACCCATATCAGAGGTAATTGTCAGATCAACAGTCCCTGGCCTGGATGTGGCAATATCAAGAATATCTATGGCCAAGCTTGAGCCATCATTAATAGGGGAGTTTGACGGCCACTATCGATTAAGGGATGCTTTAAGTGAAGTAAAAGAAAATTACGATTTTATCCTTATTGATACTCCTCCCACTCTCGGCCTGATAACGTTAAATGCTTTGGTGGCAGCTACCCATATTTTGATACCTATCCAATCTTCCTATCTGTGTCTGGAAGGCACTGATGATCTATTAGAAACCATTGATAAGGTAAAAAAGATAGCCAATCCATCCCTCGATATTATAGGAGTTATAATCACTCTTCACGATAGAAGGACCAATCTCTCCAGGGACGTTGTAGAAAGGATAAATCAGGTCTTTGGTGACAAGGTTTTTAAGACTTATGTTTCTAAAAGTGTTAAACTGGAGGAGAGCCCGGCTTATAAAGAAAGTATTTTTACTTTTGCTCCTGAATCAATCGGAGCAAGTCAGTATAGAGAAGTTGCCGAGGAGTTATTGGAACGTGGAAAAAACTAAAAAGAGTGGCCTACCGGACTCACTGACCATGAGGCATGATCCTCATTTTGTAGAGCTGATCTCTCAAAAATCGGCTGGCCCAGTGGTCCGCCTTATACCAATTGACCTTATTGACCCCAATCCAAGGCAACCAAGAAGCGAGCTGGGCGATATAAAAGAACTGATGGACTCTATAAGGACCAAAGGAGTACTTGAACCCATCCTGGTTCGTTCAAGAGGTGGAAGATTTGAAATAATAGCCGGAGAGAGACGGTATTTTGCGTCTAAAAATCTAGGCTTGAAGGAGATTCCTTGCCTTGAAATGGAAGTAAATGACCAGGAAGCAATGGAAATATCCCTTATAGAGAATCTCCAAAGAAAAGACCTGGATATATTCGAAGAGGCAGACGGTTTAAAAGCTCTGATAGATCTTTATAATTACAGCCACCAGGAAATTGCCAGCAGAATTGGTAAATCGAGATCCACAATAACCGAAATTTTATCCGTGGCGAGAATACCGAGCCATCTGCGCGACAAAATTAAAGCTGCTGGTTTAACCAGCCGCAGTACAATCATCGAAATAGCTAAAATCGAAGATCCCGCAGCCATGCATAAGGCTGTCGAAGCCATCATCGAGCGAAAATTGACCAGGTCAGATACCAGAGATTTAACCAGACTATTTAGAGAAAAAGAACAAAAATCTGAAGCAAAGACAAAACCATACGTTTTTAATTATATTCCACCTGAAAGCAAGGCCTATAAGCTAAGAATAGAATTTAAAAAACAGGTCGTCACCAGGAAGGAACTTATTTCTATCCTTGAAGACCTCCTCAACAAACTAAAATCAGAAAGCGAAAAAAAGCCCGGGCCCGACAATACAGACGCATAAAAATGGCGCCTTATCAGAGAACTTTTCCAAATTTTGTATAAGAGACAGATCTCGCTTAAGACATAATTTTAAAGCCCTATAACGGGTATGACGGGCGTATAAAATATTTTAATTTAAAAGGCTATTATTAATTAATTCATTAGCTACCATAATTATTAGGAACGAATAGGCGAAGCCCGCGGTAAGAAATCTACCTTAAATTTATATGATAGTTTACATAATATAACTTATGCGACACGCTTTAGATATATTTTCTATTTCCTTTAGTATCAATATCTTGCACTCATGTTCAAATTGTGAATTTCAGGCGTGATTAATATTTGGGCAATTGTGGAAAACTTTTCCCCATATCACACTAAGCTGAAGGCAGCTCTCTCCTGGGAAAGTTAAATATAGCTCAGAATGACGAAATTAAATCAGGAGTCGCTATTTGGTTTATTGATTAAAGAATTCGATTGGTAAAATAGTCGGTGCGGATATGGATAGAATTTTATATATATTTGAAGTATCCAATGGATATGAGACGGGACTCCGGTATAAAGAGTGAGGTCCCCCCATGATTTGCCCACAAAGATAGCTTGAATAGGTACGTTTTGACCATATAGGAAAGATATTTTTTAAATTAGACTGGGCCTATGAAATGTTTAACGTATTAAAAAGGATACCGTTAGTCTCTTTAATAAAAAAATCGCTGTTACAATAGGCTTTGATTAATTTAGCCGTTCTGTTTTATAAGTGCCGCATCAGGTTATACGGATTACGTGGTTGATATTCGTATTACCATCAATCTTTAATGGCCATTGGTTGATAAAAAGTTTATGTTGAGATCTTTTAGCTGCTTAAACAAACGAACGAAATAGGACGCCAGTTCCCTTTATCATCAATATATCTGATAAAAGAGGACCATACCCTCTCCCCTTTTAATCTGCTTAATCTGCCCGGCTGCCCCTAATAGCGGCTTCGGCCATTGTAATTGATCCGTGAAATAAAGCATGTATAATCAGTCTCAGCCTTATTTTTGTCGATTATTTGTATCAGATTTGTTATAGACATATTAATTGCGTGAGTTAATGTCCAGATCCAGGCTGCTTGCTGGCAGTAAAGAATAGCAATAATATGACACTATTCGTGACTGGCGGTCAGATATAAAACTTAAGCCATAACCTGGTTTTTGGGGTCCGTTTAGTGTCTCCATTTTATTGGTAAGTGATGCTAGTAGTCCGCCTAACGAGTTCTCTGGGCAGCGGCTAATGATCAGACGACGGCCATTGATACTAATATTAGGCTATTTTAAAGCTTGCCCCGTATTTCTGGAATTCCTTCTGACCTGGCTGACCAGTGCAACTTTATAGATTTATGAAATCTACAGGAGGCCTTGACTTATAGGCCTTTACTCATAGCTTCCAGAAATTCACTATTGGTCTTGGTTTTAGATAGCTTCTCCAGAAGAAGCTCCATCGCCTCGACTTCATTCAGCTGACTGAGGATTTTTCTCAGAATCCAGATCCGATTGAGATCTTTTTCTGGAATAAGCAGCTCTTCTTTTCTGGTCCCAGACCTGGTGATGTCAATAGCTGGAAAGATTCTTTTGTCGACCAGACGGCGGTCGAGGTTTATCTCCATATTGCCCGTTCCTTTGAATTCCTCAAAGATGACATCGTCCATGCGGCTACCAGTATCAATTAAAGCTGTGGCCATAATGGTTAAGCTACCACCCTCTTCTACCTTCCGGGCTGAACCAAAGAATTTTTTTGGTTTATTGAGGGCATTGGCGTCTATACCACCAGACATTACCTTGCCAGAAGGCGGAACAATTGCATTGTGAGCTCTGGCCAGTCTGGTAATCGAGTCAAGCAAAATCACAACATCTCTTTTTAGCTCAACCAGCCGCTTGGCTTTTTCCAGAACGATATTAGCCACCTGAACATTTCTGGTCGGCGGTTCATCAAAGGTCGAAGCCACCACTTCCCCATTGACACTTCGCTTAAAATCGGTTACTTCTTCCGGCCTTTCGGCAATTAACAAAACAATCAGAAAGATTTCCGGGTGATTCTTTTCTATTGATTTGGCAATAGTTTTTAACAGAGTCGTCTTGCCAGCTCTAGGCGGCGATACAATCAACCCTCTTTGACCCTTGCCAATTGGAGTCAGCAGCTCCATTATTCTGGCGTTCATATTCTTGGGATTACCATCTTGAAGCTTGATCAGCTCATAGGGATAAACCGGCGTCAATTGCTCAAAATGCACATTGTGTCTGGCTTCAAGGACAACGTCAGGATGCATAAAATTGATAGCTTCAATCTTAATCAGGGCAAAATACTTTTCGCCATTTTTAGGCGGCCTGACCATGCCTGAAATAGTGTCCCCTGTTCTGAGCTGAAATTTTCTAATCTGCGACGGCGACACATAGATATCGTCGGGACTGGGTAAGTAGCTGAATTCTGGCGCCCGTAGGAAGCCAAACCCGTCATCAAGGCATTCCAGTACGCCTTCAGAAAACAGCATCCCCTGCTTCTTAGCTTGAGCTTCCAGAATTTTAAAAATCAGCTGGTGCCGGCTGGCATTTTCAACATCTTCTTGCTCGATATCCAGAGAATCAGCAATCTTCTTCAAACTGGACAAGTCCTTTTCTTCCAGTCCAATCAGGTCATATTCTTTCATCTTTTACACCTCATTATTATTTTTTTATACTTTTGCCAAGCTTAATTAAGAAATTGGCTTGAGACTCAAAACCACAATTAATTGGTCAAACCTGGCTCTTTAGCCACAGAAGTGGCAGGGCCCGCTTCGCCTGCACCAGCAGTGCCGGCTTCATCAGCTTTATCCTTTTTCTCTGCCTCCTGAGCGCCTTTCTCAGGAGCAACTTGCCTGGTTAAGGCAACCTCCAGGACCTGATCCATATTCTCTACCAGGTGAATCTTTAAATTCTGCTTTAATTTCTTGGGGAGATCCTTGAGGTCAGGTTTATTATCAACAGGCAAAATAATATCAGTGATCCCCTCACGGTAAGCAGCCAGTAGTTTTTCCTTTATTCCACCAACTGGTAAAACTCTTCCCCGCAAAGTAATTTCACCGGTCATAGCCACTTTTTTGTTAACCGGGATATCGGTCAGGAGGGAAATAATAGCGGTGGCAATAGTAATACCAGCTGACGGCCCTTCCTTGGGAATAGCTCCCTCCGGAACATGAATATGAATATCAAAGTTCTTTTCGACTTCCTTGCCCATATTAATTTCATACAATTTGCCCCGGACATAGCTATAGGCAGCCTGAGCTGATTCCTGCATAATTTCTCCCAGCTGGCCGGTCAAAGTCAGGTTACCTTTACCATGAATCTTGGTAGCTTCGAAGGTCAGCAGTTCACCCCCAAATTCGGTCCAGGCCAACCCCAGAGCTACTCCTATCTCGTCCTGACGGTCGACTTCCAGATGACGGTATTTTGGAACACCTAAATATCTTTCGACACTCTTCGGGGTCAGTTTTTCATGATAGTCTTTGCCTTTGACCACCACCTTTTTAACCAGTTTGCGGCAGATGGAGGTAATTTCTCTTTCCAGATTGCGAACCCCTGCTTCCCTGGTGTACTCTCTGATAATTTTCATAACGGCCTGGTCAGTAAACTCCAGGTTCCTGGGACTTAAACCATGAGCTTTAATCTGTCTGGGAATAAGAAAGTGTTTGGCAATCTGCAACTTTTCGTCTTCAGTGTAGCCGGGCAACTTGATAGCTTCCATTCTATCCAGCAACGGTTTGGGAATAGGCTCAATCGAGTTGGCAGTCACAATAAACATGACCTGGGAAAGGTCAAAATCGGTATCGATAAAATGATCCAGAAATTCTTTATTTTGCTCTGGATC
>JAKPCG010000099.1 GCA_029553365.1 Acidobacteriota bacterium
GGAGCTTTAATCACACAGGCCTGGCAATCAGTGCAGTTATCTTTCTTTTTAGTCACCCGGAAAAGAGCAATCTGTTCGACGACGTTGGTCATCAGGCCAACCGGACAGATTAAATAACAGAAAGGCCGATAGGTAAAAAAAGCAAAGATAATAGTTAAAATAAGCGGCAAAAAGTTGATGAGATTGTCAATCAAAGCAGCTGCCCAGCTCCATTCATAGCCATGAAAGGCATTGATATAATCATAAAGCGACAGCGGCACCACCCGGCCGTTAGAAACGGTGTGGATAACGGCCGTCCAGCTCAGAAAAATAAAGGCCAGAAAAATCAGGATCCTGACCGTCTGAGTCAGCCGGAAATTGAGCTTGTGTCTTTTTATTTTCAATTTATCGGCCAGCATGGAGATCAGCTCCTGAATCGCCCCGACCGGGCAGACCCAGCCGCAAAATAACTTTGGTCCGATTAAGGTCAGAAATAGAATCACAGCCAGAAAGACCATCATCGGCCGGCCAAAGCCATAAAGGATTGACTTGGTTACGGTGCAGACCGGAGAGGGATGCATGGAAAAACCGGAAAACAACTTAATCCCTAAATTGGCTGAAACCCCATAGAGGAAAGTTGAAACCAGCAAAATCAGCACTTTCAGCCGGTCATTCATTTTTCTGGAGAGGAGCAAAATTAGAACCAGGGCGGCAATGATGAGCATGGTCAGGAACTTAGGTCTCATTAAAAACTGAAGAAACGTTGGCGCCGCCTGACGGCCCTGTCCCCCGCCGCTCCCGGCCCTCTCCTGAGCCAGAGCAAGGACAGGCCAGCTCAATAGACTCACCAGAAACAACCGGAGGCCAAAACGCCGAAAATTTCTCTTTATCATCCTGGTCTTCTCCTTTCCCTGTAATGAGTTTTCTATCATGCCAGAAGAAGGGAAAAAAGTAAAACAGAAAATAAAGAAAATAAGAAGGTTACCAACCATAACGGTTGCGTTATAAAAGAATACATTAATGATATAATTAATAGGAAATCTTGAAGCAACAGCGGAAATAAAACAAAAAAATTGAGCGATATAAACATTAAAGGAGGATAATAGTTATGAGTCAATTGTTTTCCCCAATAAAAATTCGAGGGCTGGAATTTAAGAATAGAATTTTCGTTTCCCCGATGTGTCAATACTCAGCCAGAGACGGCCGGCCGACTGACTGGCATTTAGTTCATTATGGCAGCCGGGCGGTGGGTGGGGCAGCCTGCCTGATTATGGAAGCTACAGCTGTTTCACCTGAAGGCCGGATTTCGCCCGATGACTTGGGCCTCTGGTCTGATGATTTTATCCCGGCCTTCAAAAGAGTGACAGATTTTATTAAAGCTCAGAAGGCTGTTCCCGGGATTCAGTTAGCCCATGCTGGCCGCAAGGCGTCAACTTATGCACCCTGGAAGGGGGAGGGGCCACTCAGGCCTGAAGATGGAGCCTGGCCGGTCATCGCTCCCTCCGCCATTCCTTTTGATCGCCACTTCCCTACCCCGATTGAAATGTCACTTGAGGACATTGAACTTATTAAAAGAAAATTCAGTGAAGCTGCAATCAGGGCTGTTAAAGCCGGTTTTGAGCTTATCGAAATTCACCAGGCTCATGGCTTTCTTGTCCATCAATTCCTTTCTCCTATTTCCAACAAGAGAACTGATAGCTACGGAGGCAACCTGGAGAATAGATGTCGCCTGGCACTGGAGATAGCTAAAACGATCAGGGACAATATTCCGGACAATATGCCTCTTCTGGTCAGGTTATCCTCAACCGATTGGGTAGAAAACGGCTGGGACATTGAGCAATCCATCTACCTGGCGAGGGGGCTCAAAGAGGCTGGTGTAGATTTAATTGATTGCTCCTCCGGTGGCAACGTTCCCGACGCTAAAATCCCAGCCGGGCCTGGCTATCAACTATCTTTCTCAGAGCGAATAAAAAAAGAAGTGAAAATTCTGACGGGTGGAGTCGGCTTTATTACTTCACCCGAGCAAGCCGAAACCGTGATCCGGAGCGGGCAGGCTGATATTGTTCTACTGGGTAGAGAACTGCTGCGTCATCCTTACTGGCCGCTCGAAGCTGCTAAAAGGTTAAAGTCTGAAATTGACTGGCCAGCTCAATATTTGAGGGCAAAAAACTAAGGAATAAAATAAAATTTTTTCGGGGAGAATAAAACGATGGAATACAGACAACTGGGTAAAAGTGATTTAAAAGTCTCAGCCCTGGGACTGGGCTGCATGGGTATGTCAGAATTTTATGGGCAGCTCAATGATGAAGAATCAATTGCTACCATTCACCGGGCGATTGAGCTGGGCATCAACTTTCTGGATACAGCCGATATGTATGGCGTTGGCCACAATGAAAGGCTGGTTGGCCGGGCGATTAAAGGGAAAAGAGACCAGGTCATCATCGCCACCAAATTTGGCAATGTCCGCGGCCAGGACGGTAGCTATCTGGGGATTAATGGCCGCCCGGAATACGTGCGGCAGGCTTGCGAAGCCAGCCTGAAAAGGCTTGATATTGATTACATCGATTTATATTATCAGCACCGGGTTGACCCCAACACGCCAATTGAAGAAACGGTCGGCGCGATGGTCAGGCTGGTCGAGGAAGGCAAGGTCAGATATCTGGGTTTATCCGAGGCTTCAGCGGCCACGATTCGCCGGGCAAATGCCGTTCACCCCATTACAGCTTTGCAAACAGAATATTCTATCTGGACAAGAGACGTCGAGCCCGAAATTCTGCCTGCTGTTCGTGAGCTACAGATTGGCTTCGTTGCTTATAGCCCTCTGGGACGTGGTTTTTTAACCGGGAAAATAAAGACGGTAGAAGACCTCGCCCCAAATGACTGGCGCCGTTTTAATCCCAGATTTAAGGAAGAAAATTTAAAAGAGAATTTAAAAATTATCCAGGGACTGGAAAAAATTGCCGCCGAGAAAGGCTGTACTCTTTCGCAGTTAGCCCTGGCCTGGCTGCTCCACCAGGGACAGGATATCGTGCCTATTGTCGGAACAAAGCGCCGTTCCTACCTGGAAGAAAACCTGGGTGCCCTGAAAGTAGTTTTAACTGAACAGGATTTAAAGAGAATTAATGAGGTCGCTCCGATCGGAGCAACCAGAGGACTTAGGTACCCAGAAGAGACCATGCCGGCTGTCAACAGATAAGCCTGACTCTTTTAAGCGGCCAGTGTCTTTTTATTAATTTATTTCTTTTTTCTCCCGGAATTAAGTTGTAAAATTCAAGCCAGGTTGAGTTATGGTTAAATCAAATCTGCCCATCTCTTACTGGGAGCTGCAAAAGAAGCAAAAGGCTATTTCTGGCTTTCTGTTTATTCTGCTTTTTATCTTTTATCTGGTCGCCTTTGGCCTGCTACTGGCTGTCGTTCTTCTGGGGATACAGGTTTTTCTGCCCGGCTTGAATCCTTTTTCCGCTCCGCATTTATCTTTATATGCAACCCTGGCGATTCTGCTCTCAGGCGCAGTCACCGTCATTAACTTTCTCCAGGCCCGAAGGGCTGGAGCCAGCTATATTTTGAGCAATCTCCGGGCTTATCCTCCTGATCCTGCTGACCGGTATCATCTGAGTTTTATGAATGTGGCTGAGGAAATGAAAATTTCTTCCGGCCTTCCTCGTCTTAAAACTTACGTTATCCCTTCGGTCAACGTCAATTCGCTATCGCTTTATGACCGCGATAATGTTCCAGCCATAGCCGTAACAGAAGGACTGCTGGCTGAAGCCAGCCGGGATGAACTGCAGGCAGTGGTCGCCCATGAGGCTGCTCATATCCAGAAAGGTGACACTTTTCTTTTGACTCTAATTTGTTCTCTGACAGCTTTTTATGAAAACTTCCTGGATTCCCTGGAAAAGGAGCCAGACTACCAACCTGGCTTTCAGCTTTTCCGCTCAACTCAAAAAACGGCTTCAGCACCGTTAGCCTATGTGGTCAACTCTATTTCCTTTCTAATGATCAAATTTTTTACCATGCTGGTTTCGCAGAATCGAGAGCTGCTGGCTGATGCCACCGCCGTTGAATTGAGCCGGGATCCAGCCGCCCTGGCCCGGATTATTTATAAGGCCTGGCTGGCCAATTCTTATCTGGGTGACTCAACTTTGCTAACACCTCTTTTTCTGGTCCCCCCTGACTCAAAAGAGATTGCTGGCAACAGCTGGGGCCGGTTATTCAATACTCATCCACCGCTGGAAAAGAGGTTAAAGCTGCTGGCCAGTATGACTCACCAAACTGTCGAAGAAACAAAAAATACGGTCAGAGAACAGGAGAAGCTAAGACAGGACAGCCGTCTGGTCATCAAGTCTTCTTCTGAAATTGATAGTCCTGAAAAAGAAAAAGCTATCCAGAAATTGAAGGAACAGGCTGAGAATGAACTCCATAAAGCTGCGGTCTGGGAAATAAGACTGGCCTCAGGGCAATGGGGTGGGCCTTTTACTCTGGGCGCCTTGATTTCCCAGCCTGCTTTCAGTCCGGCGGTCAGGGTCAGAAACCTCAAAGAAAACAGGGAAGGTCGAGCCCATGAATTTCCTCAGATTAGATTTGCCCTTTATCGCCAGGGGAAAGATCAACCCGTTGACCCGATTTTAGCCCATCTCTGCCCTGTTTGCCAGACGCCACTTCAAGAGTCTTTTTATGAAGGAGTTCAGACTAAAACCTGCCCTCTTTGTTCCGGCCGCCTGGTCAGGATAGAAGACATGGAAAAAATTCTGTCCCGTCAGGAATATGATTTCTCACCGGGCCTTAAAGCAAAAGCCAGCCATTATAAGGAAGCTCTGCTCAATCCAGGGAAGAGAGCCTCCCTTTTCCCAGAAAAGAAACCGTTGCTCTGCCCGCAGTGCGGTCTGCAGCTGACTGTCAAGCCTTTTAATTATTATTATGTTTTTCCTGTCCACAAATGTTATAAATGCCAGCTGATCTGGTTTGAGCCAGATGAACTGGAAATTTTACAGATTCTCTTCCAGGGCCGGGATGAATAGTGGGAAAAATGTTTAATCCTTATATAGTATATCAGGGGCAATTCCCATGGTGAGATTCCAGACGTTTTTATATAATAGAGACTCATCTTAGCTTGAAAGAAAGGTAGCTTTCGAGACAGGGGGAATTTCATCTGGATAATCACCTCTAAGGGTGATTGAAGATGAGTAATTGAAGTGAGATATATATGGTGCATTGGCCGAAATCCCAGTTTTGGGGTTAATTTTTGAAAGAGGGTAAGACCATGGCAAAGAACAAAATTTTGCTCATAGACTTTGATAACGAGTTCTTGAAGTTCCTCAGCCGGGCTCTGGGGGATGAAGGCTATGAAGTTCAGACGGCCACCGATGGACTGGCTGGCTTTGAAAAATTTTCAGAATTTCAGCCGGATCTGGTCATCATGGAAGCTATGCTGCCGAAATTTCATGGTTTTGAACTCTGTTCACGCATTACCTCTCATCCAACCAAGAAAGCACCCGTGATTATTGTTACCGGCATTTACAAAGACGCTGTCTATAAGACAGAAGCTTTAAGAAGCCTGGGAGCTTCGGCCTTTTTTGAAAAGCCATTAAATCTTGAAGCTCTGCTGACTAAGGTCTATGAGCTGATCGGCAAACCAGAGATAAAAAAGCACCAGACTAAAAAAGAAGAAGAAGACCTTGATGAATTACTTAAACAAGCTCTGGCCTCAGCTTACACTCCTGGCCAGACAGCAGAAACTAACCAGCCGACCGGCAGGACACCCAGGAGAGAGGAAATCAGGAAAACTCCACCGGCACCTTCCCAGGATGACGAAATAGATCTAATTTTAAAATCAAAGCTCAAGGATCTGATTTCAACCCCTGGTGAAAAACCACAACCAGAAACCAGCCATGAGCGACCGGCTGCCAATCCAGTCAAAAAAGCAGAACCCGGCAGGCAGGTAGCCGGGGGTGAAGTCAAAAAACCACAGCCAGCTGTCGGTCAGAAACCGGCTATCAGTCCGACCGCCAAAAAGCCCGTCGACAGGGAAACAAAACCAGCTGGACTCGGTCAACCACCCCAGTCCGAACCAAAAATTAGTCCAAAATTAGAACCGGAGAGAAGTTCTTCCACCTCGCCCTTTGATTTTGAAGAAAACCCGAAGCCAATGGCACCGACGGTCAATCCTTTCAAGGCTTATACCGCCAGCAGTGAAGAGAAAAAGACCGGTAAGAAGTCATCCACTAAATATATCGGTCTGGCCGCTGCTTCTCTGGCCGTCATCAGTCTGATTGCCTTTCTGACTCTGGGCAGGAAAAAGTCTCCTGACTTTTCGCCTCAACCGGTTAATCAGACGGCTGCCCTGCAGGCCACCGAAACCAGCCAGCCGACAACAACCGCTGTCACAGAAAACCAGCCCAGAGAAGAAGATATAAACAAAGAGATTGAAAAACAGATGGCTGCCTACCGTAACCAGCAGAACCGGACAGAAAAAAGTCAGGGAACAACTGGCGGCCAGAATATCAAAGACAGTCAGGCTGGTAAAACTCAGCCCAGAAATCAACCCTCGGCGGCAGCAGTTGCCCCTATAATTCCTCAAGAAACGCCAAAGATTGAAGTCAATATAGAGAGCGGACAGACCATCTCTGCTCAGGAACAGTCGGCCACCGCCGCTACCGGTCAAATCGAAGAGATTAAAGTGGAGCAGATGGAGACACCCCCGGCGTCCGCTCAGACTAAACAGGAAGAACAGCCAGTTAATATAACCGTCCAGAAAGCCAGGCCAGGTGAGATCGTTCCTCTCTCCATGGTTGATGTCGAACCTAAATTGATCAGAAGTGTAGATCCCGTCTATCCCGAAGTTGACCGACGGGCAGGCGTCAAGGGAAATATTGTCGTCAATGCCCTGATCTCAGAAAATGGCGATGTGCTGGAGGCGGTTGTTGTCCGGGGGATTAAAGGCTCTGTAGCTCTGGAAAAAGAGGCTATTTCAGCCATTAAGAAATGGAAGTTCTTGCCAGCAGAAAAGGATGGTGTTAAAGTAAAGGTTTGGAAACCAATTACCATTGGTTTCGGTTTAAATAAATAAACCGGAGCAAAGTAAGGAGTCAAAGAGATGGGCATCTCAAAAGAACAAGAAGACCTTTATAAGAAGACTCTGGAAGATGTGCGCAGCCAGCTCGCAGCTATCGACGCCGAAGTTGAAAGAGAATTGCAGCGGGTCAGGCAGACTCTGGCTCAGCTGCAGGAGCAGAAGAAATCATTGAAGATGGTCTATCAGGGAATTGCCAAGCTGCTTGGAATTGAAAGCGATCTGGAAGAAGATTCAACAGAAACGACTATTCCGAAGATGTAATCATCGTCTTTATAGAAGCAACCTGGCCAGAGCCTCACTTTTTCCAGTCAATCAGAGTTGACCCCGAAAGCAGGTTTTGCCTTGCCAAAGGCCCTGTTTTAGGGTATTTTTATTTTTTATATTTTAATCCTGGAAATTTTAATGTTTATCTTGATAGGCTTTTTGATTGGATTTTTTGCGGCGGTCCCGGTTGGTCCCGTCAATATCTACATAATTTCCCAGACGCTTAAAAGAGATTTTTTCCATGGAATGATAGCCGGTCTCTTTACAGCTTTGCTTGATATGACTTTCTGTCTTGTTTCTCTTTTTGGTTTTTTCCACATTTCCATAAATCTATCCGGTTATACTCACTGGCTGAAGGTAGCAGCAGCGGCCATTCTGCTTTTTCTCGGTCTGAAGCTATTTCATGATGCCAGGAGTTTTAAGCTTAACACCGAAAAAAACGGACCGGTTACCAAAACGGCCCGGCCGCTGCTCGGAGTGGTTTTGCTGTATGTTTCCAATCCATCCCTTTATGCCTTCTGGATTGGCGTAGCCGGGGCAGTGACCGCCCATGGGCTGCTCAAAAATGTTTTCTGGCCAGCTATTTTGTTTGCCTTTTCCTGCGGCCTGGGTGCTCTTCTCTGGTATTTCTTCCTGGTCAGGTTGGTCTCCCATCACCAAGCTAAATTTCAAGAAAAAACCTTTAAAAAATTACTTATTATCCTGGGTTCTTTATTGATGGCCTTTGCTATTTTTACTTTCATTTCTGCTTTCGCCACCATCAAGTTAGTCGGGCAGGTTTTCTAGTTTTGAGCCTGGTGATAATAATTTTATTTCTGCTCGTCTTTCTGTTAATATCCTAATCTTATGAGCGGGGAGTTAATTCTACCAAAAGATACTGAGGTCTCCAGACCAGAGTTTATCTTACTCGATGCTTCCGCCGGTACCGGTAAAACTCATGCCCTGACCTTAAGATTTGCTCAATTCCTCCTCTCTGATAAAATCAGGAATAACCAGCTCAATCAGATTCTGGCTATCACCTTCACTCATAACGCCGCCAATGAGATGAAAGACCGAATCATTGGCTGGCTGAAAGCCACCCACTTCGGTCAGGACACCGCCCGGCTGAAGGACATTAAAGAGCTGGTCAGCCTGCCCGAAGAGGCTTTTCCGGGCCGGGCCGAAGAAAAGCTGCAATACCTCTTTGACCACTACAGCGATTTTCAGGTCACCACCATTGACAGCTTCATGACCGATGTTTTTAAGGCCTCAGCTATAGAAATGGGCTTCAGTCCTGATTTTAGTATTACTCTCAATACTTCGCCGGTCATCAATTACGCTTTTTACCGTTATCTAAGAAATATTACCGCCGAAGCAGAAGATGGAAAGCTACTGCTCAGGATTACAGATAGCCTTAAAGAAATGAAAGGCAGTGATAAAGCCTTCCTCTGGAACCCGGCTGATGAAATACTCGAGACCTTTACTCAGTTCTACCGAAAGCTGGAGGCTCTGTACCGTCAGCCTGAAATAAAAAGGCCAGAGGAGTTCGAACTGGAGCTCAAGAAGGCAGAAAGCAACTGGAGCGATTCTTTACAGAAGCTCCGCCAGCTTTTGATCAATACACCTTTGGAAAGAGCTAACCGCTCGGCCATCTGGCGACGCCTGGACGCAAATAATATAAGCGACTGGTTTGACTGTTCCTTTAAAACCGACCCGGTTAAACAACCAAAACTATCTGAACCGCCGGAGCTTTTGAGGCTTTATGAGGAAACAATTAAGTACCTGGATGATTTTAAAGAAAAACTAAAAAAATATAAAAGGCTCTATGCCGCCTCTTATTTTCAACCTCACCTTCAGGTTTATAACCGTCTTCTCGAACAGCTTGACTTTATCAAAAAAGAAAATGGCTTGATTTTTCTCGACGATGTCAATCGCCACCTGGCTGCTTATCTTCATACCGGTGTTGTGCCTGATATTTATCTCTGCTTGGGCGGCCAGATTTACCATTTTCTGATTGACGAGTTTCAGGATACCTCACCTATTCAATGGAAGAATCTGGTGCCGCTTATCGATAATGCCCTCTCCCAGGGAGGAAGTTTATTCATCGTCGGCGACACCAAACAGGCGATTTATGGCTTCCGGGAAGCAGATTACCAGATCATGGTTGGCCTGAAAAAAGGTGATGAAAAATTCTATCCAGTAAATGTTTGTGTCAAGCCTCTAGCCACCAATCGCCGCAGCCGGCGGGCTATTCTTGATTTTGTCTCGAGCATTTTTCCACGAGGTATTAGAGAGCTGGGCGTCGGTCAGGATACTACGAAAAAGGCTGAAAAGATAGAAGCCTGGAAAGAAGCCGCCAGGAGCAGCGGGCTGGACGACTTCGAATGTCAGGGAGTTGACGATAAAACACAAAGCAGCAGTGAAATTTTCCCTGGCTATGTGGAAATGGAGTTTTTCCAGCCACCACGGAAATCAAAAAATAAGGATGAACAAGACAAAGATAGCAAGAACGGGGAAGATTTCAGCGCCGGCACGGAAACAGAAGAAGAAATTGAGCAGGAAGACTCAGCCCTCAAAAAAAGAGTTCAGGAGCTGATCCCTGAACTTCTGAACCGTGGCTATGATTTTTCAGATATAACCATTTTAGCCTACAAAAACGAGACGGTAGCCAGGGCCGCCTCCTGGTTAAATGAGAAAGAGATCCCTTTTGTTACCTTTTCGGCACTCGATATCAGACAGCGGCCGCTAATCAAGGAAATTCTGGCCCTGCTGCAGTTTCTTGATTTTCCACTTGATAATTTGAACTTCTCCACCTTTCTTCTGGGCAACCTTTTTCAAAACAAGCTGCGGACCGACGGCCATTCGCAACCAGAAAGAGGAGAGCTGGCCGAATTCATTCTGGAGACCAGACTCAGAGGCGTCAAAAAAGATTATCCTCTTTACACCTATTTCAAGCAAAAATATCAGGATCTCTGGGAATCATATTTTGAGTCTCTTTACAGGACGGTTGGCTATTTACCTCTTTATGATCTGGTCAGCGAAATTTACCGCACTTTTTCTGTTTTCAATCCCGACCTCACCGGTGATGAGCAATCGGCTCTGATTAAGCTTCTGGAAGTAATAAAAAAGTTTGAAGGAGAAGGCGGAAGCAATCTGCGTGATTTTATTCGATTTTCCGGGGAAGAAACAGAAGATAATTCAGTCTGGACAGTTGATGTTCCGGAAAGCATTAAAGCGGTCAGGATTATGACCATCCATAAAGCCAAAGGGCTGGAATCGCCGGTGGTCATTCTGCTCCTTTACACCGAACAACCACCGTCTATTCCTTTTTTCCTGAAGGAAGAAGATAGCGGCGAGGGGCCGGCCAGGGTAAAAGTACTTAAGCTTTCGAAAGATATGACTGCCGACGACGAAGAGCTGCATTCTATCTACGAGGAAACCTCGAGCAAGGAACTGGCCAATCGGCTGAACACTTTTTATGTTGCCCTGACCAGAGCCAGGGAAGAGCTTTATATACTTGGCCAGCGGGGCCAAAAAAGGGGGTTCCCTTTTGACTTTCTGGAAGCGCTGGGTTTCCCGCTAGAAAAAAAATTTCAATCGGCTGAAGAGAAGCCAGCCAGAAAATCCAGACCAGGAGCCGGTGGCGCTCCCGGCAGGATAGCGATACCAAATCCGCCTCTCAATTTTGTCGGTGCAACTCAAGACAGATTTCGTCTGGTAAAAAATCTTCCTCATTACCGTCAGGAAAGGCGTGGTGAGCTGATTCATGCCATCCTCGAGAAGGTTGATTTTCTGGAAGAAGACATCGAGGAACAATTGGAAAAGATCACCTGCGATCAGGCCTTCCGAAAATATCAGCCAGAAGAAAAGGAAGAGGCCATAAAATCACTCCTCGAATTTTTAAAGAGGCCGGAAGTGGCTGAATTTTTCAGACAGCGACCGGGCCGCAAGGTCAAGACAGAAGCGGAAATGGTCAACAAAAGTGGTGAACTATACCGTACTGACCGCCTGCTCCTCGACCCGGATGTCATCTCCATCATTGATTTTAAAACAGGTCAATTCTCCGGCGAGACGGTTAAAAAAAGCCACGCCCAGCAGGTAAAAAACTATAAGGCCATGCTAGAAGAAATATACCCAAACAGAAAGGTCAGCGGCTGGCTACTTTATATTGATTCAGGTGAGCTGGAGGAAGTTCTTTGAAAGTAACTATTGTTCCGGCTGGAGTAAATCTCATTAACCTTATAGCCAGCCATTTATCCGCTTCCCTGACTGACTTTAGCCGTATCTTCGTCGTCTTCCCTGAGCAAAGGCCAGGTCACTACCTGCGCAAAGCACTCGGCGAAAAGATCGGACACAGTTTTCTGCCGCCTACCATCTATTCTCTGGATGATTTTATTGATTTTCTCTACAGCCAGTTTCTGAGGAGAGAGGAACCGCTTCTGGAGACAGTGGAGGCAGTCAGTCTTTTGTATGATTTAAACGAGGCCAGCCCGGAGCACTCTTTTTCCGGGCAGAAAAAATCGAAGCTGACTTTTGATGAGTTTTTCCCCGTCGGCAACAAGATTTTTCAGACCCTCGAAGAACTCAAAATGGGCCTGATCACCATGGATAAGTTTCTGGCCATAGATGAGCTGGCCGGTGAAAAAATTCCGGAGAAAACCAGGACCAGACTGCAAAAAATGTCCTATTTCTACGAAAACTTCTATTGGGAGGTGGAGCAGCACCGCTTTTCGACCCGGGCCAGCCGGCTGGAAAAGGTTCTGGCCAAATTTCATCCAGACTGGTTTACTTCACTGGAAGAAGTTATCCTGGCTGGTTTTTATCTTCTGACTGCGGCCGAATTTGAATTGCTCAATAAAGTGCTCGAGGCGGAAAAAACCAGATTCTTCGTACTCAAAGGGACCGGCTGGGAAGAAATGATGAAAAGAATCAGAGTTGACCGCTCGGAGATAGAAGAAATTGATGAAGCGGAAGAAAGTACCGGGGAGGAAAGTTCTGTGCCTGCGCCTGAGCTTGAATTCTGCCAGAGCCCCGACGGTCATGGTCAGCTGTTTCATCTGAATAATCTTCTTGAAAATAAGATTTCGAGACCCGCAGAGCTCAATGAAAAACAGGTTATTGTTCTTCCGGCAGTTGAAACTTTAATTCCAGTGGTTGAACAGACTCTGGCCCGGCTGCCAGAGAACGCTTACAACATTTCTGTCGGTTATCCCCTGACCAGAACACCGCTTTTTAATTTCTTTGATTCCCTTTTTAAGCTGCTGGAAACAGCCGAAGAAGATATCTCAGGCGAAAATTTGGCTCTGCCACCGGAGGAAAGATTCAGGCTCTATGTCCCCGATTACCTCAATTTTGTGCTTCATCCTTATACCAAAAATATCTATTTCCCGGCGTCACCCAGAACAGCCGAACACACCAGGATCCTCTTTCATCTTATGGAGAGTAATTTTAACCAGAAAAAAGGCCGGCTTTTCTGGTCGTTGGAGGAGATGGCGGCTGATCCGGATCTCAAGGACAGCCTGGAAAAATATGCCGGTGAAAATCCCGCCTACCCTCGAAGCTCTGAATTTATTGAGCATCTTCGTTCGATACACCAGAAGACTATTATTCCTTTCCTGAATCTGGAAAAT
>JAKPCG010000117.1 GCA_029553365.1 Acidobacteriota bacterium
GTTTGGCACCACCGGTGCTGCGTTCGGCTTTGCCATTGTCACAAAACTCCATACTGGACTTGATGTCTCTCCACCTTTTCCATCTTTTGCCACTATCTTCCAATAGTACCTTGTGTTGTAACCCAATGCATTTGGAGTGTATATCACTTCAGATTGTTCAAATATTACAGGTGTCGCTAATGTTGTATTCGTACCAAAGTACACATCATATTTCAATGCATCTCCGTCTGGATCGCTACATTGCCATGAAAGCGTCGGGCTGACATCAACATTAGTTAGTCCATTCCCTGGAGTTGGTGTGTTTGGTGCTACTGGTGCTGCGTTTGGTTTTGTACCTGTCGTGAACCTCCATACATCTCCTTCACTTACTCCACCTTTCCCATCCATCGCTACTATCTTCCAATAGTACGTCGTGTTATAATACATCTTCGCAGGAACATACGTCGCATCCGTTTGATCACTACTTGCAAGTGTTGGCGTTGCACTTGTACCAAAGTATACATCGTATGTTAAGCTATCTCCATCTGGATCATTACTCGTCCACGAGAGCTTCTGTGTTACACTTACTCCATTCTCCCCATTTGCTGGACTTAACACACTCGGTTTTGCTGGTGGTGTGTTTGGCTCCGGAATCGTTGTGAAGCTCCATACTGAACTTGGCACTTCTCCACCTTTTCCATCTTTTGCTACTATCTTCCAATAGTACGTCATACTGTATTCCAACAACCCTGGATTGTATGTTGCATTAGTCTGATCTTGCTTCACACGTGTTAATGATGATGGATTCTTTCCAAAGTATACATCGTATGTCAATGTATCTCCATCCACATCACTGCACACCCACGATAGTGTTGGGGTTATGCTTGTATCTGTTGCATTGTCTGCAGGTGTTGGATTATTCGGCACTTGTGGTGGTGTGTTTGGCTTAGCCATCGTTACGAAACTCCATACTGGACCTGATGTCTCTCCACCTTTTCCGTCTTTTGCTACTACCTTCCAATAGTACCTTGTACTGTAATTTAGTACATTTGGAGTGTATGTCGCTTCTGATTGCCCGACTTTTACTGGG
>JAKPCG010000232.1 GCA_029553365.1 Acidobacteriota bacterium
AACTTTCTGGCGAGACGCAGAGCTGTTGCTCTGTATTGTTTATTCTCATCGGTTGCCGCCTTCATTATATCGGGCAGGGATTTTTCCTGAAGAATGTCAGCCACAAGCCCGAGAGCCTCGCTTCTCTGGGCCTCTTCTTCCCCGCCGACGAGCGCCTGGCAAGCCTGGCGGGCAATGGCTAAAGCCCTGTCTTTCTGTCCATCTTCAGATAGTCTTCGGGCAAAGTGCAAATAAAGATTTATAGTTTGCCTTTTCTCCTCTTCAGTGGAAAGTGCCGGTAGCTCAGAAAAAAGTGGCTCAGTCGCCGGATCTGCTATTTCGGCCAGGGCAGAAAGAACCATCAGCCTGACCTTCGGATCACCGGCCACAGCCAGAGGCTTGATCAACGGGACGGCCTTTTTGCTTCTTAACTCGCTCAGTCCCTGAAGAAGTGACAGTCTGGCAGCAAGTGGTGCCTGCGGCCAGGCTTTAAGCAGAGCTTTCTCCACTTCGGGGCTCTTGATCCTGAAGAGAGTTCTCACCGCTTCATCCGAAAGTTCTGGAACCGGAAGATAAGGTTCGAGCAGCTTAATCTGGCCTGGCTCAACTAGGTAGCCGGCTTCACTCAAGAGAAAAGTTTTAAGCTGAGTTTCTGGTTGAGCGGCAACTGCGGTCAGGATCTCGCTGGCTATTTTACCCTTAAGACCGGCCGACGCCTTTTTAGCTGCGGCTTGAACCAGTCCATCCAGAGCATAGCGAACCAGAGTATCGTCGCCTTTACCCGGCGGTTGAAGACGGCTGGCCAGCTGGCCAACCACCGGAGTTCCAGATTCTATGGCCTGAAGCATCTCAACAAAAATTCGATTGGCCTGAGCCTCGTCAGAAGCAGGAAGCAGGCGGAGCCAGGCGGCTATTTTTTCTTCATCAAGGGCTGACGGTCGCTTGGTTGCAGTAACCTTTTGTTCATCTTTCGCTGTATCGCCGGCGAAGGCCAGGCCGGAAAGCACGTTTGGAATCAGTCCACACCAGAGCAAAAATAAAATTAAGATAACTCTGGCAATAAACGTTTCTTCTCTTTTAGAAAAATTCTTCTTACTAGCGGTTAATCCAGGCAACTAGTTATCTCCGTGTTTTTCTTCGAAGCTCCCTGCTTTTTTCATTTTAACTTTCCATAAACAGATTCCATGGGGCTCTCATCGGCTCGGCTATCAGCCGGTTGGCTTCTTCGTCGTCTATAAAAACCTGTTTTTCAGGATCAAAGCGCAGGTTGCGGCCGAGTCTCACAGCTATTTTGGCCAGGTTGACCAGAGTACATGACCTGTGACCGTTTTCTTCATTCAGAGCAAACGGTCTCCGTTCCCGAACAGCCTGATGAAAATCGGTCAGTTGAGGTGCCGGGTCGGGCAGGTTTTTAAGTTTTTCGAAAAGGCCCGGGACATTGCTCCTGAGTCCGGGAAAAAGCTCGCCCTCCGGTCCGCTAACAAACGGCACATCCCGCCTCTGGTTTTCTCCATCCAGAATAATTTCGCAGCCGTCAGCATAGCGCAGGACAATTTTTCGCCAGCGG
>JAKPCG010000130.1 GCA_029553365.1 Acidobacteriota bacterium
AGATAGACCGGCTTGCCCTTAAAGCTTTTCAAAGCTTCTTCCACCAGCTTCCGGCCTGTCCCCATCTGGCGATATTCTTCGAGAACCCCAACTGACCGCATTTCCAGAAAGTCACCAAAATCTTTAAGTCCGAGAATGCCAGTAATTTTTCCGCGCTCTTCAGCCACAAAAAAGAGGTCATTCTCCATCCCAGGATAATCGAGGGCCAGCCGCCAGGCTATCCTGGTAATATAAGGCATATCGGCGGCGTCTGCTTTTCTGACTATCATCGTTGTTTATTATACCAGATGTCTGAAGAGCGGGAAGAAGTAAGGGCCAAAATCGAGCTGGGAGCCACATTTTACTTTTGTTGAGCAGGCAGATTTATTGGCACCAGGAGGCACATGGCCGGTTCTATTTCTGATCAAGGACAGACTTTTAATCCTGCCCCTGGAGAAGGTTGTATTTTATACTGCAAGGCCAGCCAGTCTAATGCCCTGCCGAGGGGAAAATCTCAGGGCAGTTTGTGATCTGATATTCCTCATAAATCGGATAGTCGCCATCAGTATTAATCAACGAGAAGCCCGATTCCAGGAAATCCATTGAGCTCCATTTCTCTAAAAACCGGTCAGGAAAGATCAGAGCATAGAGGTAGGTTCCTTCCCGGTCAAAGACATCGAGCTGCCAGCGGTGGGGAGCTGTAATTCTAAAGACGCCCATCTGGCCGCCTGGTAAATAAGTCAGGTTGAGCATCATCATCAACTTATCAGGGTAAACAGGGAGCATCTTCTTTATTAGCTCTTCCTGACCTTTTCTGTTACCCGAAAAAGCCTGAAGAATTTTTTCTTTGTCCTGTCTTGACACTGGCACCCTCTCAGCCGGGACTTCAATTTCCATCACCTTTTGCCCATCCTGGTTAAAAATTTTTAGCTGGTAGTCTGACTTAACAGCCACTGCTATTCTGGCTTCAGCCTTATTCATTGACCAGAGAATATCATTGGTTCCATAGGGCTCAAAATAACCTCCAGGCTCATCCTTCCAGCTGATCATACCCAGCTCGAGGCCACTTAATAACTCTACTGTCGCCACTGTTCCTTTTTGATCTATTTTTTTAAGCAGCAGCTTCTTGACCCGTCTATTGTTTTCCATAGCGGTCAGGTCGGTTAGATAACAATCAGGCCGGAGGAAATAGGCTGGCATGTCTTGAATCTTAAATTCTCCAAGAAGCTGACCGTGGCGGTCGAATCTGGCCACTTTCATATTACCCACTCCCCATATTTCATCGCCCTCAAAATCCAGCCAGAATCCGGTGCGGGAGGGGAACTCACCAGGTCCCTGGCCAACTCTTATAAAGCTACCGAGACGAGCTCCATCCCTTGAAAAGATTTTAGCCGCCGGTTCGGCTGGATTATAAAGAATGATCTGCTGACTATCCATTAAGACCCAGAAGTATTTCAAATTAAAGTCGGGGACTTTATAGGGATTGAGTTCAAAAGTTTTCTCGGCTTCGACCTGAATAGTGCCTTTTAGGGGGCGAGCCGGATTGATAATCTGCCTCACTCCTCCTGTTTCTTTGATCTGAGGCATTTCCGCCTGCTGGCGGCAGGCCATAAAACCAAGCGCCAATCCGCCCAGAAAAAGAGCCAGGGCCATCAACGCCCACAGAGAGACACCTCTTCCTTTTTGCCTTTCCATGTTTGACCTCCTCCGGGCTGATTCTTTATATGCGCTGATACAGTTTAATACAACTTATATCATTTAAATTATTCCAACCCAATCGCATCTGTAAAAAACTATTTTTTAACCACAACCGGCTTGAGCAGGAGGTCCTGAAAATCATAGCTAAAGTCGGTATCAGGTGAAAAAGGTTTCATCCTGGCTTCAGCTATCGAGCCATCCGGATTTAGAGAAAAAGTCACATAAGCATCAGCTCTGAGTTCCGGGTCAGACCAGCGGGCCACAAAGGTATCATACTGCCAGTGTTCAAGCGGTCCGGAAAGATCAGGCGAGTGCCTGAAAGTCATCAGCAAGCGGCCGTTTTCATATTTAATCTCAATATCTCCATACCAGGCATCGTGGTAAAGACCAGCATATTTTTCCAGGGGGAGCGAGGGCTTTGAGTCTTTGTTCCTCTGTTCATAAGCCTTTTTAATTTCATCGGAAGTCCTCTGTCGGCTTCTCTCCCGGACTTTAGCGATAGCTCCAATCCAGTCAACGGCCGGCGCCTTAAGATAATGGTCAGCAATGGCGTAGGTCAGAGACTGATAGGCTTCATCCGCTTCCTGATTGGTCAGAATGGTTATTCCCAGCCCGATTTCTGGCATCAGCCAGACCTGAGAGACATAACCGGCCAGGCCGCCGGTATGGGTCACGACTTTATACCGTCTGAAATCTCTCAGCCTGACCCCCAGGCCATAGCCACTAAAATTCATCGCCGCGGCGGCCAGCTCTGGTGCCGGCTTATAGATCGGTATCGGTGTTTCCATAGAGGTTATGGCCTCCATAACTTTTTCTGAAATAAGCTGATTTCCATCTGGAAGCTTGCCCTTATTGAGCAAAACCAGCATCCATTTGGCCATATCTTCGGCGCAGGAATTAATCCCGCCGGCCGGATTGACGTTATCCGGAAGATAGGGCTTAATCGGTTTGACCTGGCCTTCCACCCGGGCGTGAGGCCAGGCGACATTGGTTTCCTTCGCCACGAGCGAGCAGCGGGTATTGCTGTAAGTCATTCCGACCCTCTTCTGGATTTTCTCGCGGACAAAATCCTCCCAGGGCATTCCGCTGACCTTAGCCAGTAGTTCTCCGGCCACAGCAAACATCAGATTGCTGTAGGCATAAGTTGTTCGGAAAGAGTAAGCCGGTTTGATGAAGCGTACCCGATGTAGAATCTCCTCTCTGGTCAGGGTGGTGGCGGGCCAGAACATCAAATCTCCGGCTCCCAGGCCAAGACCACTGCGGTGACAGAGAAGGTCTTTAACCATCATTTCTCTGGTCACGTAGGGATCATACATCATGAATTCGGGAAGATAATCAACCACCCGGCTATCCCAGCTGATTTTTCCTTCATCGACCAGTGTACCCAGGGCTACCGCTGTAAAAAGCTTCGTATTGGAAGCAATACCAAACAAGGTCTGGGCGTCAACTGGAGCTGGTTCGCCGAGCTTCTTTACTCCATAGCCTTTCGCCAGAACTACCTGGCCATCTTTTACAACAGCCAGGC
>JAKPCG010000159.1 GCA_029553365.1 Acidobacteriota bacterium
TTGGTATTATCCAAAGGTTTATCCGATTGCAAGTATTACTTCCATTTCGATTGACGGCCAAGAAATCGATCCAAATGAAATAGAAATTTTCTACGGGTCGATAAGAAGGAAGTCGGGATTGAGTGACCACATCAAGATGACCTATACGGCGGGGTTCGGCTCTGATGTAGTGAACCAGCTCAAGATGATAGTGATTCAGTATGTCCACTTCGCTTTTCAGAATCTCAAGGCCGGACGATTTGGCCAGACAAGCCGGACATATCAGGACGGGACGGCTACCTGGAAATCTGAACAGGAATACCTGGAAGATGTGAAGAAGCAAATCAGGCCATTGAGGCGGGCGATACTATGAAAGTCAAAGCGGATCTGAAAGAAGCAAAAGATGCGATGGCGAGGCTCGGCCGTCTTACTCCGGAGCTTGAGAAAAGCCTTGATAGCTGGAAGAATGAATCGGTTAGGGAATTGAAAGTAAGGGCCAGGGATATGAGAAAGGTTGATTGGAGGAAGGCCGGAGGTGCTGGGGGGTTGGCCTCATCGATAGGCGGAAAGAGAGAGCGGACCGGCCGGGGAATATCAGTAGTGGTTGGCTCTGGCGTGTTTGCCCCTGAAGTGCCGTATGCCTTGATTCAGGAACGAGGCGGAACGGTAAGGCCAAAGCGGGCGCAGTGGTTGGCAATCCCATTCAGGAACGTGAAAGGATTTCCCAGGGAATATAGAGACACATTCTTTGCGAAGTCGAAAAAAGGAAACTTGATTCTGTTTCAAAAACAGGGAAAGGGTGGAAAGAAGCCTCTCTTTTCGATGAAAAAAGAAGTAACCATTCCTGCCTCGAAATGGTTTAGCTCAACGATGGAGAAACAAAGGCAAAAACTTGAGACGATTCTGAATGAACGAGTCATCCTTGAGAATCTGGGAGTGAAAACATCATGAGCTGGCGAAAGAGTGTCCTGCTGAGGATGAAATCAATCCTTGAGGCGATTGATGGTGTGGCTGGCGTGACAATGCGGATGATGAGTTGGGAAGAGACGAAAGGTTTCCCCTGGCTTATGATTTTTTCTGGCGGGACTCATGGCATGGAAAGCTTTGCTTCCCCTCAGAGTTGGAAGGATACAATGGAAGTAATAATCAGGGGATATGTGAAAGAAACAGCTCTTCAGGATGCGGTGCTGGAGATGGAAGACCTGATTGAGAAAATACGGAAGGCTATTCATGATGACTATGTCAGCAATGCTTCAGGCTCGCTAGGCGTGATGGAGCTGACACTAACCCCAGGTGAAGTAAGAGAAACAGATTCGGGAGTGCTTTCAGATGTTGGCTTAGCTTTCTTTGAGCTGGCCATTCCCGTTTCGAAATATGCATTGGAATTTTAGGAGGAATAAAAAATGTTTCAAAAGAATCAGAAAAAAATTTTCCGGTGGATCGGAAGTCCTGGGGTGGGGAAAGATGGAATCCTTCTTATCCCTGGCCAGGAATACGAGGCTCAGATTTTTGGTCTGGGTGTAGCAGAGGTTTGGGTCAAGCAAGGTGCTGCCGAATGGGTGTTTAACATTGAAGAAAAGAAAGAGCCTCGGAAGAAAAATATAGAGGAGAACTAACATGACAGCATGGAGAACGACATTAGCAAAACAGGGTCAGATGGCTGCCTTTAAGAAGGCGGCAACCTGGGGGACGGCCGTGGAGGTCGGAGCCGGTAATGGATTACCCTTCAAATCAATTTCAGGGCTTCAATCAACCCAAGATGTTTTTGAGGTAACAGAAGTTGACCTTCCTATCAGGCAGTGTGCCTTTCTGGGAGTAAACAAACCGGTTGACCTGACCATTACCTCAGATATGTCCTTTAGTCCTACGGCCCTGGGCACACTTATTGCCAAACTCTTTGGCTCGGCTGGCACACCGACCGGTGAAGGCACTGCAAAGACCCACAAATTTAAACTGACTGGCGACCCTGGATTATTCGGCACCTTGGCAATTGGCATGCCGGGTGAAGTGTGGGAAATCCCATCGGTTAAGCCCTATGCTTGGACATTGAAAGTTGGCGGGGAAGGATTGATTGAGAGTGAAATAAAAGCTATTGGAAATAAGCTAGTAGCTCCAGCAACAGTGAATAACGAAACATCAATGAACGCTGTTACCTATGATGAAAGATGTAACCATTGCTTTTCAAAACAGATGAAACTCTACATCAATAACCAGAGTGGCGGAGATTTTCAGACTTCAGATATAATTGATATCAATTCTTTTGAAATCTCTGTTAATCGGGCTCACCAGGTAGTTGTTTCAATTACAGCTGATGAAATATCTCAGCCCGTGGATACAGCCCCCGCTACCGTCGATCTGAAAATTGGGTTCCCTAAATATGGCTCAAGCATTTCGAGTCTGATAGCAGATCAGGTTGCTGGGACAAAAAAGAAAGCAAAATTAGAAATAACCGGGCCGATTATCCCCTCCGAACCAGCTGCTTATTATAAACTCACTTTCTATTTCCCTTGCCTAGTAATCAAGCCAGTAACTGCAAAATATGAGGATATTATTTCTGCTGATATGGAATTTTTAGGATTAGCCGTATCTACTGCACCGACGGGAATGGACGAAGCCGTGCCCTATATGACATTGATTAACAAGCGGACAACTGATTATCTCGGATAAACAATTTCATTAAGGAGTTTGATATGGCAATTTTCAGAAAATACCAGGCGAAGTCTGACTGGATTTTCTACAAGCTTGAGACAAAATACCTTGACCCGCCGGAATTATCTGTCCAGTTAAAACATTTCAGCCCATTCGAGGCTGTTCAGACCAAGGCAGATGTAGAAAAATCTTTCGATCCGGTTTTCCTGCTTGACCTGGCCACGAAGGCCATCCTTGATTGGGACTTGACTGACGAAAAGGAAAACAAGCTCCCCCTCTCTCAGGCCAGGGAAATCCTGCTGACAATCGGTGGTGAGATGGTGGCCGACAGAAAAATGCCGCTGGTTCTATGTATTATCGAGGATGCGGGGAACCCCGATTTTTTCTTTCCAAAGTCCGCCGATTCTGTGAGTGGTATTACGATTGGGGAAAACTCTGCGACTGGAAAGATATAGGCGGAACTCCTCATATATCCCAGAACCCCCCGCCGCTCGATGATGAAGACCTTGGCATCTGGCATATAGCATCAATGCTATTCGGGCGGGATGACCTATTACGAGATTACATTTCCAGAATAGATTTTGATTCAATAGGCGATTATGAGATACTACTCCAAAAAATTCTACTCATCCAGAAAACTTTGGTTGAGATAGCGGAGAGGGAAAGTGGCCGTAATCAAGTTTGAAGTCCAGGTTGACGACAAGCAGGCAACTGCAAAGCTTGAAAAACTTGGTGACTCTCTCAAAAATGTAGAAAACCAGAATAAGGCGGTCGCCTCTGCGGGAAAACAAACCGAGGCTGGATTCTCTTCCCTTGGGTCTTCTGTCCTGCGGTCGGCAATGGTGATTGGTGGGGCCTATCTATCCTTCCAGGGCCTTACAAAAGTTTTGAAAGGAAGCTTCAATGCGGCCGTAGAGGCAGAAACCGCCCAGGTCAATCTTCAGACAGCACTAGAATCAACCGGCCGGTATGTGCCAGGGCTTACAGAGCGAATGCTGGCCTTCTCTTCAGCTATCCAAAGGCAGACAACCGTTTCAGACGAGGCGGTGACGGCTATCCAGACCCTTTTTGTTCAGATGACTAATCTTGACGAAAAGGGAATCCAGCAGGCCACCAGGGCTTCAATAGGATTGGCAAAAACTCTTGGCATGGATGTCAACTCAGCGGCCATGCTGGTCATGAAGGCTGTCGAAGGAAATGTTGGGGCACTCAGCAGGTATGGATTCAGATTAGATGAAACACTTCCGAAACAACAAGCGATAGCAAAACTATTAGGCGAACTTGAAGGCCTTTTCAAGCGGGCTCAGGCAGAAACAGAGACAACCGCCGGTGCTATTGCCCAGATGAAAAATAGCTTCGATGATTTGGGCGAGGCCCTGGCTACCAGAACCCTGCCCTTCATGAAAATGGCTATCTCGACCTGGACAGATTGGATAAGTGCCAGCTCGAAAGCGGCCGAACTGAATATTGAGCAGATAGCAGCACAGAAAAAGGCAGCGGCAGCGAACATAGAATATAGACAAGCCCTGATGGCTATGCGGGCCGAGCTGGGGCTGAATGTTGGAGAGCTGGGGAAATTAGGAAAAGAGTTCAACAACAATTGGAAGGCGGTATCAGATTGGATAGTGGCTGGAAATCTTGGAGAGGAAACTGCCCAGAAATGGGGGGTTAGAGCAGCAGAACTAGAAGGTAAGCTTGCTAGTCTTGGAAAAACTACAATAATTGTCGATAGCGAATCGACAAAAGCAGACAAAGAAGCGGCCAAAGCGAAGGAAGACCTGGCGGCCAAAGTCCAGCAATACTACGATAAGGCCTTCCCATTAGAAGCCGAGCTACGAAAAGAAGCGGAGCTAATGGCTGCCGTCACCAAGGCCGTCAACGATGGGGCTCTGGGATTCGAAAAGCTGATGCTGGCCGCTATGGCTTACGGGAAACTTCACCCGCTTGAACCAATTATCGAGACGGCCAGGCTAATCCCTGTTGAGTTAGCGAAATCAGAAACGAGACTTCTAGCTATGGTGGCAAATATGAAGCCACCTATTACTGAATTGAAGGCCACCTGGCTGGATACAATGCAGGCATTCGGCGAACAAGCATTCAGCATAGCTTCGAGAGTTCAGGAAGTCTGGGGCACTATGTATGCCTACATCGGCGGGATATCTGCTCAGTATCAGAAAAATGAAGATATAAGACTTAACAATGAATACAAAAAGCGGCTGGATATAATTAAGAAATCTACAAAGAGTGAAGAGGAAAAGCTGAAAGCTATTGAAGCCCTGGATGCTGAATATGATATCAAGAGGCAGGCAATTCAGAGGACAGCGGCTAAGCAGCAGAAAGCGGCCAGTCTGGTGCAGGCAACCATCAATGTGGCCGAAGGTATTACGAAGGCTCTGGCACAGGGTGGAATCTTTGGGGCGGCCTTGGCGGCCATTGTGGCGGCTCTGGGTGCTGTCCAGATTAGGCTAATAGCCAGCCAACCAATTCCTTTCGCTAATGGCGCTGTATTCAGTCGGCCGACAGAATTCTATACTCCAGCGGGCCAGAAGGTGCTGATGGGAGAGGCGGGAACTGAAATTCTACTACCAGAAAAAAAACTTCGAGAGATAATCAGAAGTGAAGGCATGGGTGGCGGGGCA
>JAKPCG010000170.1 GCA_029553365.1 Acidobacteriota bacterium
ACCAAAAATGTGGCTGAGCCGGCTGCCTGGATAGGCACCTCTCACCGCTTTTACTACCGAAAAACAATAGCGGGCGGTCATCAATATATTATGGTTGATGCCGACACGCTGAAAAAAGAACCGGCTTTTGATCACGCCCGTCTGGCTGCCGCCCTATCGAAAGAGCTGGGCGAACCGGTGGCGGCCAACCGCCTCCCTTTCTCGGCCCTGCGTTTTTCAGACGATGGAAGTTCCATCCAGTTCAATGTGGGCTCGGTTCCCTGGGAAGGCCAGTGGTGGACCTGCCGCCTGTCAGATTATACCTGCTCCAAACTCAATCCCCGTCTTCCCTGCCAGCCTCGAGGTTTCGGGGTTGTTCGTGATCTGGAAGTGCCGGCTGACCGCAGTCCGCGCCAGTCGCCTGATGGCCAGTGGGAGGTTTTGATTCATAATTTCAATGTAGCTGTGCGACCGACCTCAGGTGGCCCGCTGCTCATACTCAGTACTGATGGTTCAGAAGGCAATTTTTATGATCCCTGCTCGATCGTCTGGGCACCTGACTCTAAAAAATTCGCCGTCTATCGAGTTCGTCCTGGATACCGCCGGCTGGTTCATTATATAGAAAGTGCACCTGAAGATCAGATTCAGCCCAAACATCTAACCATGCTCTACCCTAAACCAGGTGACGTCGTTGACCTGGAACAACCTGTAATTTTCCACATCAACCCGGCCCGCCAGATTAACCTGACCAATGATCTCTTCCCCAATCCCCTGAACCTGTCCAGATTTGAGTGGCGTGGAGACAGTCGCACCCTGACCTTCGATTATAACCAGCGCGGCCATCAAGTTTACCGGGTAATTGAAGTCGAAGCCGCCACCGGCCAGACCCGAGCTTTAATCTCCGAGGAACCGGAAACGTTCAACGGTGGACGTCATTTTCGCTATGAAATCGACCACGGTCGCGAAATCATCTGGCTGTCCGAACGGGACGGCTGGCATCATCTGTATCTGATTGATGGCCAGAGCGGGAAGGTGAAAAACCAGATCACTAAAGGCGAATGGGTGGTACGCGGCGTTGATAAAGTAGATGAAGAGAAAAGACAGATCTGGTTTAGTGCCAGTGGCATGTATCCGGGGAAAGATCCCTATTTTGTCCATTATTATCGTATTAACTTCGACGGCTCGGGCCTCACCCACCTGACTGAAGCTGATGCTTATCACGATGTTAGTTATTCAGCCGATATGCGCTTCTATGTCGATACTTACTCCCGGGTTGATCTCCCCACCAGATCAGAACTTCATCGTACTGAGGATGGATCTCTCCTGGCCGAGCTGGAGCGCGGTGATATCACCGACTTGATCAAGGCGGGATGGAAAGCTCCTGAGGTTTTCACCGCCAAAGGAAGAGATGGCCAAACTGATATCTGGGGGGTCATTATCCGGCCCACCAACTTTGATCCTTCTCGCAGCTATCCAGTCATAGAAAACATTTACGCCGGACCTCACGGCTCATTTGTCCCTAAAAAATTCTGGCCATTTCTGCCTCACTCCTCCGGCGACAGTCTGATCGGCATGCAGGCTCAAGCTGAAGTGGGATTCATTGTCGTCATGATTGACGGAATGGGAACCTTCAACCGATCGAAAGCCTTTCATGATGTAGCCTGGAAGAATCTGGGGGATGCTGGTTTTCCCGACCGGATTTTATGGCATAAGGCGGTAGCTAAAAAATATCCCTATTATGACATCACGCGGGTCGGCATTTACGGTGGTTCGGCTGGAGGGCAGAACTCGACCGGAGCTCTTCTGTTTCATCCTGAATTTTATGATGTGGCTGTTTCCTATGCCGGCTGCCATGACAACCGTATGGACAAAATAGGCTGGAATGAGCAGTGGCTGGGCTGGCCGGTAGATGAGTCCTACTCGCGGGCTTCGAATGTGGACAATGCCTGGCGGCTTCAGGGCAAACTGCTGCTGGTGGTAGGAGAACTGGATCAGAATGTCGATCCGGCCTCCACTCTGCAGGTGGTAAACGCCTTGATTAAGGCCAATAAAATGTTTGATTTGCTGGTAGTTCCAGGCGAAGGACACGGTGCCGGTCGGACCGCAGGGCCTATAACCTACTGTCTGAAAAAACAGTATGACTTCTTTGTTCGGCACCTGCGTGGAGAAGAGCCGCCTGATTGGAATAAAGAGGCGGCCCCGCTGCCAGCCAATCCTTCTTTATCCCCTGGCTCAAGAGGTGAATAAGAGAAAAACTTCTATATTTTTATTTTTTGCTTATGTGGCTGGCCAGGTAAAAGCTTTCGCCGGCCTGGCGGGAATGATTTTTCTCAATCATCCTGGCACTTTCTGGCCAGCTTTGCCTATAATTTGATTTCAATCTTTTTACCTGAATAAGTAAATGTCTTTTTAGTTCTTTCAGGCAGGAGTAGAACCTGGAAAGTCCTGGTTTTGCCCGGGCTTATCTTCGTTTTTTCGTCGGGCTCAACTGTTAAGAGCCGATCTCGATCATTCCAGCTGACATGAATCCAGCTTCCCTGGCCTTTCAAGTAATCAAGCGAAACCCCATCATCTTCATAGAGAACAAAATCACCGTTATCTCCAGTGTAAACCTGCCAGGTTAAAGGCTCGTCGGTGGGCTGATCGACATACTGGATAACCGGGCCAAATGGAATAATAGCTCCTGCTCTGACATAAAGAGGCAGGGTGGAAAGATCAACATAGCGTTTTATAACCTGACCTCCCATTTCCCGGCGATTTGACCAGAAGTCATACCAGAGGCCAGCGGGGAGATAAATTGTTCGGCTGGTGGCTCCTTTTTTAACCACAGGAGCGACCAGAATATCTTTTCCCCAGAGATATTCGTCCCCACACCGGGTTGCTTCTGGATCGTCAGGATAGTGTATCCAGAGTGCCCGCATCAGAGGCAGACCTTTATCGACAGCCTCCCGCACCAGGGTATAGTTATAAGGCAGAAGGCGATAACGCAGCTCCAGGTACTGCCGGCAGATTGGTTCAACCTGGTCATTGTGGAGTTCTTCAGGATCAGGCAATCCACTGCCTTTATGACCTTCCACCACTTCCATCGGGCCAAAATCTCCCGTATTCCAGCCCCAGGGCCGGTGAAGATACCACTGCCTTCCATGAGACCTGAACAGGGGACAAAAACTGGCAAATTGAAACCAGCGAACATAAAGCTCTCCGGTTAA
>JAKPCG010000236.1 GCA_029553365.1 Acidobacteriota bacterium
TTGAGCTCTGTCTCTCGAGCCAGCGGCCATAGCCCCGATAGCCATCGTCGGGAACTCCAGAAAATAAATCTGTCCGGCCTCTCCCGTTTGGAGGCTGGAATAATTGCCTGGTGGAATCGGTAAAGCCACGATACGATATTCAAGACCTTCAAAATCAATGACTGTCTGGCTGGTCGAGCTAACTGGTTTTTCCTGGCCAGCAGAACTGCCTGAACTCTTTTCGGTCTTACCAGTCGCTCTGGCTTCTGGTTGGACAGAAACTTCTTTCTTTTCCCCTGTTTTCTCTTCGTCGCTCTCCTTAGCTAAAGGATTAGGTAAATTCTTCTTCAAAACGGCCAGATAAAGGGCAAAGCTTGCTCGCAGATCAGCGTTGGACATATCAAACCACTGCTTGACCGGTCCAGCATCAGTCGAGGCCAGAAAATAGAGATAATTGCCACTGGCATCAAATCTCGGCTCATCTACCTCGCTCAAGCCATCGGTTATGGGCAATGATTTGTCCTTTTCAACCGAGTAAACAAAAACCTTTTGAATATATGTCTGGGTGTTAAGAGTATAAGCAATCCATTTTGAATCAGGGGACCAGGAAGAGAAGACCTCGCTGAGGCGTCCAGGGCTGTAAAGATATTCAGAAGCAATTTTTTTCACCGCCCCACTTTTCAGGTCAACGTAGAAAAGAGACAGGGAATTATCAGCCAGAACCAGCTTCTGGCTGTCCGGTGACCAGACTAAAGAACCATAGAAACCGGCGCCAGGAATTTTGAATTTTTTGACCGGTCCACGACCTTCCTGCGGACGGAGGTAAAGCTCGTACTCCCCTGATTCATCAGAAAAATAGGCTATGGTCTGGCCATCAGGAGACCAGACCGGATTACGCTCATTGACGCCAGGTGTCCGGGTCAAATTCCGGTAGTCACCTTTTTCCGCCGGGAAAGTAACTATTTCACCCCGGAACTCAAAGACTGCCCGGGCTCCAGACGGTGACAGATCAGCATTTCTTATCCATCTTGCTCCCCGAGCAAAACGCTCCCGGAGTTCGATAAGGTCGGTCGAAAGGCCCAGAGTCAGACGGTGACTCTGGCTGGCTTTGAGATCAAATAAGTGGAGATAGCCTGCCTGTTCGTAGATGATCTGGTCACGGTTGCCAGCCGCATCTATTATTGGAAAATCGATATAAGATGTAAGTTGTTTTATTTCCCGGGTTTGGCGGTCATAACTGAATAAATTAAATTCGCCATTTCGGTCAGAGAGAAAATACAACCTGTCTTCAGACCAGATCGGATCTATATCGTTGGAGCGTCCTTTCGGTTGAGGGATTTTTTCTATTGAACCTGTCTTCTGATCATAAATGGCGATTATAGAATTACGGCCGCCACGATAATTTTTCCATTGTCTGAAGGCATCAGGAAAATGATTATAGGCAATATAACGACCATCGGGTGACATTTTGGCCCGATAAACATAAGGAATAGGAATTTCTTCGGGGAAGCCACCATCAATAGACATGATGAAAAGATTGCTTCCCCCACGATTGGAAGCTTTGCTGGTCGAAGTGAACAGCAGTGATTTTCCATCAGGGGTGAAGTCCTGGACAATATCTGCTCCAGGGTGCCAGGTCAAACGTTTTGACAGCCCGCCTTCTGCCGGAATCAGATAAACATCAACGTTGCCATTGCGCTGGGCACTGAAAGCCAGCCAGCGACCGTCTGGAGAGAAAACAGGTGGACTGGCCACTTCCGCCTCAACGGTTAGCTGCCTCGGGTTTTTACCATTAAGATCAGCGACCCACAGATTCCCGGCATAAACGAAGGCAATCTGGTTTTTACCGATAGCCGGTCTGTTCAGCATTGCTGTGTCAGCTGTATTGATGGCCAGCAATTCAGTAGCCATTAAGGACAGAAATAAAAAGCAGAATAAACCCAACCATGATTTTTTATCGGGCATGATTACCCCTCCAGTCTATTGTTTACAGCCTGATTATATATTAAAAAGCTGCGCCCAATCATCTGTTTTTTTATTCAATAAAAATAGAATTTAATGAGTGAAAAAAATGTGGGCCTTTTGCTAAAATAACAATTGCTGACAATAGATCATTGAAGTTATAGAAGGAGGGAACTTATGACTTCTCGGAAGAAGACCTTAATAACAGCCAGCACTCTTATTTTGGCTTTGATTTTAACAGGAGTTTTTTTGATGATCAATGCTCAAAACAAAACGGAGAAACCACCGCTCCATGGGAAGCACTGGATGGCTATAACAGGAAAACCGCTGGCGGCAACAGCCGGGGCTATGATGTTTATGAAAGGTGGAAATGCGGTTGACGCTGCCTGCGCCATGCTGGGTGCGGTCTGCACCATGCATGATGTCCTGAGCTGGGGAGGAGAAACGCAGGGCTTAATTTATAACCCCAAAACCAGACAAGTTATAGCCATTAATGGCCTGGGAGTGGCTCCAACCGGGGCGACAGCAGAGCTTTATAAGGAGAAAGGCTACAAATATCCTCCGGCCGACGGGCCCCTATCCGCCATTACTCCCGGTACGCCCGGCGCTTTGCTGGTCATGCTGGCTGAGTTTGGCACGCTGAAGCTTAAAGATGTTCTGGAGCCGGCTATTCAAATGGCCGAAGGTTATCCAATAGAAAGAGAAACGGCCGACTCTATCGAGAAAAACAAGGAAAAGCTGAAAAAGTGGACCTATTCGAGGCAGATCTTTCTGACCCATCCCGGAGAAAAGCGAGAAGCACCTTATCCGGGAGAAGTTTTCCGCCAGCCAGATCTGGCTCAAACCCTGAAGAAACTGGTCGAAGCTGAATCCCAGGCACTGCAGGCTGGCAAAAGCAGAAAAGAAGCCATCTATGCTGCTTACGATCGGTTTTATAAAGGTGATATTGCCCGCGAATTTGTTCGAGGTTGCCAGGAGGAAGGCGCTTTAATAACGATGGAGGATCTGGCCCGGTGGAAAGTCTATATTGAGGAGCCGGTCAAGACCACCTATAAGGGAATCGAGGTTTATAAACTCAATACTTGGGTCCAGGGACCGGTCATGCTGCAGATGCTTAATATGCTTGAAAACTTTGATCTGAAAGCCATGGGTTATAACAGCGTTGATTATATTCATACGCTTTATCAGGTGATGAATCTGGCTTTTGCCGACCGCGATTTTTATTATGGAGACCCATATTTCCCACCTGAGGAACCGATTAAAGGTCTTCTTTCTAAAGACTATGCTCGGGAAAGAATAAAACTCATTAACCATAAGGCCAATGATCCGGACATTAAACCCGGTGATCCCTATCCTTTTGAGGGCAAGGAAAATCCGTTTAAACATTACCTGGCCAGCTGGTCAAACAGGGATTGCCAGGCCAGGCCGGAAGATGAAGCCAGGCTGGAAATCAGCATGAGACAGGGGACGACCTCTATTCAGGCCGCCGATGAAGCCGGCTGGGTGGTATCGCTGACACCGAGTGGAGCCTGGGTACCGGCGGTCGTGGCAGGGAAAACAGGCATCGGCTTGAGCCAGCGGGCACAGAGCTTTGTTCTGAATGAGGCGGAGAATCCATTTAATGTAATTGTTCCCGGTAAGAGGCCTCGAGCTACGCTGACGCCTGGTCTGGCCCTGAAAGATGGCCGACCTTACCTGTCCTTTGCTGTTCAGGGCGGCGACACCCAGGACCAGAATCTGCTGCAGCTTTTCCTCAATATAGTTGAATTCGGGATGACCGTGCAGCAGGCCTGTGAAGCGCCGAATATCACCAGTTATCAGATGCGGGATTCTTTTGATCTGCATCAATGTTTTCCAGGTAAACTTGACCTCAATGAAAAGATCCCGGCTGAAGTTAGAGAAAAGCTGAGTGCCATGGGCTATAAAATTTCAGTTAAGAAATACACTTCCGGTCCGATTAACGCCATCTATTTTGACTGGCAGCACGGAACTTTCTGGGGTGGCTCCAGCAATTACGGCGAAGATTACGGCGTTGTCTGGTAATAGCTGTGGCCAGAAGTCTGGGCTCTTCAGCCAGGAGAATTTTTAAATGACAGAGACGAGTAATGACGGTTGTGAAGAGCAAAATAATTAGTTGATTGCTTCGAGGTCACCGGCTATTCAAGTTACTCAAGTTAGCAGGATATTAAAAACTCTTCCTCTCAATTGTGTCATGTTTGAAAAGGAGAATTTCCTGACTGCCATTACCTTTTAAAATGATTGTCTTGGCGAAGGCTGCTTATCACTGAGGGTTAAAGGATAAGATCAGGCTGGCTTTTCCTTAAACAGGATTTTTTTCAGGAGCAGCGGGTCCAGCCGCAATTCGGACAGACCGGACATTTTTCATCGGGTAAAGTTGCCCCGCACATCGGGCAGGTATCTTTAAGGAAATCACGCCTGTTTTCTTTGACCTCGCCCAGGTGGCGTTCGAGCACTTTAGCCACCGCATCCGGAATGGACTGTACCAGGCCGCCTTCAGTGAAAATGGGTTCGCTGCCGCC
>JAKPCG010000215.1 GCA_029553365.1 Acidobacteriota bacterium
ATTTCTTCCAGCCGGTCAGGAGAAAATTCCAGCTGGAATAGAATCTGTAAAGCACACTCCCTGGCTTTTCTTCTACTTCCCATGGTTAAAATTTCTAGAGGTCACTCAGCCCAATTTGGCTTGCTTTAATAGATTTATCGTCTCGATAAGGGCCAGAGCCGCTTCATAGCCCTTATTACCGGCTTTGGTCCCGGCTCTCTCGATAGCCTGTTCTACCGTCTCGACCGTCAGGATCCCAAAAGAAATAGGCAAGCCTTCTTCTATCGCCACCTGGGATAGACCTTTGGTTACTTCAGAACTCAAATAATCAAAATGGGGCGTGTCGCCACGGATCAAAGCCCCCAGGCAGATCAAGCCGTCAACCTGTTTTTTAGCGGCCAGTTTTTTGGCTAAAAGCGGAATTTCAAAAGCACCGGGAACCTTATAGACTTCAATATTATCCTCTTCCACGCCCAGTTTGCCGAGGGCCTCGAGCGCGCCAGCGAGCAGATGCCCAGAAATAAACTGGTTAAAACGGCTGAGGACGATGGCAATTTTATATCCCCGGGCCTGAAGCTTACCTTCATAAACTTTCATTCTTTTCTCCTTGATTTAACAGAATAAATCTTTTCTCATAAATCCTGTATTTTTTATATATTCTACCACCTATGGAGGCAGTAAATCTATTAATGGCCTCATTATCTTCCAGCTGCCAGGAAGTTTCTGCCCATTGATAGCCTTTAGCCCTGGCCCTCGTTTCCAGTTCGTCATACAGCAAATAGCTCAAACCGATTCGCTGATAACGGGGCAAAACGCCAAAAACCAGTGCTCTCATGCCGGTTATTTTTTTCCTGTTCAACATAAACTTAAAAATCCCAAAGGGAAACAGGCTGCCATTAAGGCTTTTGATGATTTCATTGTAATTAGGCAGACCGAAGGCAAAGCCAACTTCCTGACCACGGTGCATGGCAAAAATGACCAGGTCGGGATCAGCCAAAGCCTTTAAACTTTTCCCCATAAACTTCATTTCGTTGTCGGTCCAGGGCACAAACCCCCAGTTTTTCGCCCAGGCCTGATTATAG
>JAKPCG010000011.1 GCA_029553365.1 Acidobacteriota bacterium
CAAATAAACTTGACATTTAACATTGGGCTAATATATATATTAACCAGCAGGGAGCGTTATCAGGGAAGCGGGATTATCACCAGGTAAAGGGCGCCGATTTCTATGCTTTTGAACAGGTGAAGCCGCGATGGTCGGAAGCAGAAACTCACAGCAGAGGGTTGCAGATTTTAATAGAGGTTTTATATCGGTTTTCTGGGTAAAGTTGGGTTCCATCAAGCCGGATCCGGCTTATCCTGAAAAGTGAAAGAAGAGGAAATATGGGCATTCCATTTGTTGATCTTAAAAGCCAGTATCAATCTCTCCAACCTGAAATTGATGCTGCCATTCAATCAGTCCTGAACGACGCGGCCTTTATTGGCGGCAAATATGTCGAGGCTTTCGAAAAAGCTTTTGCCAGCCAGTACGGGGTCAAGCACTGTATAAGTTGCGCTAATGGCACCGATGCTATCTACATCAGCCTCAAAGCTGCCGGCATCGGACCTGGTGATGAAGTTATTACCGCTGCCAATACTTTCATTGCCACTTCCGAGGCTATCACCCAGACCGGAGCCCGGCCCGTCTTTGTGGACAATGATGAATACTTCCATCTCGACCCGACTCGGCTTGAAGAAAGAATTACGAGCCGCACCAAAGCCGTCATCCCTGTCCATCTTTATGGCCAGCCGGCAGCCATGGACGAAATAAAAGAAATCTGCGACCGTCATCACTTGCTCATGATTGAAGACTGTGCCCAATCTCACTTTGCCACTTACCATGGCCAAAAAACAGGTACCTTCGGGATAGCCGGGACTTTTAGCTTTTACCCCGGGAAAAACCTGGGTGCCTATGGCGATGGCGGGGCAATTATCACTAACGACTCTGACTTTGCCCGCCGGGCTCGCCTTTTTGCCAACCATGGCTCGGAGAAAAAATACATTCATGAAATTGAAGGTATAAACAGCCGCCTCGACGGCCTGCAGGCTGCTATTCTCAGCGTCAAACTTAAATACATCGAAAGCTGGAACGAGGCTCGCTATCAGCATGCGCTCAAATATACCGATCTTCTCCAGGATATTCCTGAAGTTAAGTGCCCGAAGCTACGACCCCACTGCTCCCACATTTTCCATATCTATTGCCTCAGAGTGCAGGAGAGAGAAAAACTGATTGATTATCTCAAGGCTCAGGGTATTGCCACCAATATTCACTATCCTATTGCTCTCCCCTACCTTCCTGCTTATAGCTATCTAAAACACCAGCCAGAAGATTTTCCGGTGGCTTCTGAATATCAAAACGAGATTCTTTCTTTACCCATGTACCCAGAGTTGACCGATGAGCAAATAGAATTTATTTCTGACTCTATACATAAATATTATTCCCGTCAGGTTTAGCCAAGGACCTGCCGGGAAAAAGGGAGCGAGGCATGATTAATGTCGGCATTATTGGTTTCGGTTACTGGGGGCCGAATGTAGCCAGAAACTTTAATGCCAGCCCGGAGGCCAGACTCACAGCTATCTGTGATCTGCGTCCTCAACGCAGGCTGGTAGCTACTACGACCTACCCCTTTATCAAAGGTTATTCTGACCCGAGCGAAGTCATCAACGATCCGGAAATCGATGTGGTGGCAGTAGTCACCCCTGTCTCCAGCCATTATGAACTGGCTCGACAAGCCCTCCTGAACGGTAAACATGTATTTGTGGAAAAACCCTTCACCATGAACAGCCAGCAAGCCCAGGATCTGATTGATCTGGCTGCCAGCAGAGACCTCAAAATCATGGTCGATCATACTTTTCTTTTTACAGGTGCTGTACAGAAAATGAAAGAGATAATTGAGGCTGGTGAACTGGGACAGCCTCTTTGTTATGATTCAGTCAGGATCAACCTGGGCCTTTTCCAACATGATGTGAATGTCGTCTGGGATTTAGCCCCGCATGATTTCTCCATCATGTGCCATCTGATTAAAGACAGGCCAGTAGCTGTTTCAGCCCAGGGCGTTTCTCACTATAACGGTGATCTGGAAGACGTGGCTTACATTACGGTCTATTTTGAAAATCCCCATCTTATCGCTCATTTTCACCTTAACTGGCTCAGTCCGGTTAAAATCAGGAGAACCATAGTCAGCGGGAACCGCAAGATGCTTCTCTGGGACGATGTAGCGGCTGACGAAAAGGTCAAAATATACGACCGCGGTGTTGAGCTTAAAATTGAAACTTCCGAAGAACATGTTCATAACCTGCTCATCAATTATCGCATCGGCGATGTCTATGTACCAAAGTTAGACGCAACAGAAGCTCTGAAAAAAGAAGTTGATTACTTTATAGACTGTTTGAATAAGAATGTTGAGCCCTTTAATAATGGTCAGGCCGGGTTGATGGTGGTAAAATTGCTGGAAGCAGCCAACCGGTCTATTGCTCAAAAGGGTCAACTGGTAAAATTGAATGAGTAGCTGACTTGAAGCTTGAGGGAGGATAGGATGGAATACTGCCGAATCGCCCCTGATGTAAAACTCGGGGAAAATGTAAAGATTTTTGCCTTTGTCAATTTATACGGCTGTTCCATTGGCGACAATACCAAAATAGGAACCTTCGTGGAAATTCAGAAAGGTGCTGTTGTTGGCCGCAATTGCAAGATTTCCTCTCACACCTTTATCTGTGAAGGGGTGACAATTGAAGATGAAGTCTTCGTTGGTCACGGTGTTACTTTTATTAATGATCTTTACCCCCGAGCCACCACAGCCAGCGGCGGCCTTCAGACTGAAGACGACTGGAAGGTTATTCCAACTGTCGTCAAAAAAGGCGCATCCATTGGTTCTGGAGCTACCATTCTGGCCGGGGTGACCATAGGAGAGCAGGCCATCGTCGGAGCAGGTTCTGTGGTTACCAGAGATGTTCCGCCTCGAACTGTCGTCGCCGGCAATCCGGCTCGGGTATTAAGAACTCTTGACGAAAAAGATTAAAAATGCGATATCCTAGAGTAGTAGCGGTTTTGATGGAATGAGGGCAATGCTAAAAGAGAGGGATCGGTTCATCAAGGAGGTTGCTTTCCTTTTTGACCTTCTCTTTTTAACCTTAGCCTACCTTTTCGCCTATTTTATCAGAGAAGGAATTAGCCTTAACCTCAGTTTGAGCCGTATTTTTCCAGAAGCTGAGGTTAGTGCCGCTCCCCTCTCTACTTTTCAACAATACGCTCTAGCCTATCTGATAGGCCTGGTGATCTGGCTGCTAGCCCTGTTTCTGGCCAGGGGTTACAAATTCCTGAGAATTGAGCCTTATTACCGAACAGCTCTCCGGGTAATTAACTCAGCCATCTTGATGTTCTTTGGCTTTGGGACAACTCTTTTTATCCTGAAAGCGGCCTACATCAGCCGTCTATTTTTCTTTATATTTGTAATTTGCGGGACCCTGGCCCTCCTTGTCGACCGGGCTATTCTTAATCTGGCCTTCAAAAAAATTCACCAGCGAGGCTATAACTTCCGAAATGTTCTGGTAGTCGGAACAGGAAAACGAGCGGCCGATTTTATCCAAAAAGTCAGGGAGAATCCCGACTGGGGGCTACAGGTTGTCGGTGTCATCAATGATGATGAAAGCAGACATATAAAAGAAGTAAATGGGATCGAAGTAATTGGCGGTTTAAAGGACCTTTTAAAGATTTTTCACCAGCTGGCTATTGATCAGGTAGTTTTTGTTTTGCCCAGGTCAAGGCTTAGCTATATTGAGGAAGCTCTTCATGTTTGTGAAATAGAGGGTGTGGAGACTTCTCTGGCTATCGACCTCTTTGAAATGAAAATTGCCCGCTCGGTTATCACTGAATTAGACGGCATCCCTCTACTCAGCTACAACACGATCAAAGTTTCAGAGTGGCAATTATTTGTCAAAAGGGCAATAGATATAATTGTATCCTCAGTGGCTATATTTGTTTTGAGCCCGGTATATTTAGCAGCCGCCCTGGCCATTAAATTGACCTCACCCGGCCCAGTTTTCTTTAAACAGGAAAGGATGGGGCTTCACGGCCGTCGCTTTATGCTGATCAAGTTCCGCACCATGAGAATTGATGCTGAAAAAGAATTATCCAAAGTTGATGACTTAGAGCAGATGACCTCGCCCGAATTCAAGAATAAAAAGCTTCAGTACATAACTCCCGTCGGCCGGTTACTCAGGAAATTCAGCCTTGATGAATTACCTCAGTTCTTTAATGTCCTGGCCGGTGATATGAGCATTGTGGGTCCCAGGCCGACCGTACCCGGGGAAGTGGAAAAATATGAGATCTGGCAGAGAAGGCGATTCTCAATGAAACCAGGCCTCACCTGCCTCTGGCAGATATCAGGTCGAAACGAAATAAATCACAGCGACTGGATGAAACTTGACCTGGAATATATTGATAATTTTTCCTTCTGGCTGGACATAAGCATTATGTTAAAAACCATTCCGGCAGTTGTCCTGGGCAAAGGTGCTTATTGAAGACAGAATCAGTTAATGTTATAAAGAAACGGAGCAAAAAGTGAAAAACCTCTCTGGGCTGGCCTCGTTTATTTTATTTATCTCAATTTTTCTACTGACCGCCGGCCGGAGTTTTGCCCAAAGCGGCAACTGGATGGGCAATACCATTTTAAACCTTTTCCAGCAGGCTCCCTGGAAGTTGGGTACCGTCAGGGCTTACCGGCAATTTACCCTGGGCAACGCAGGCTATGACTCAGATATCTATTATGGTTATTATGATACTCATTATCCTGACGTCAGCTTTAATGCCACCCCTGCCTTCCAGTGGTTTGTACCTCTCAGCAAACTGGTTATTTTTGATTCCTATCAATCGCTGGAAGGAGTTTTTTATTTTAAAAATGAAAATGAACGGGCATTTAACTTTGTAACCAGGAACCAGGTTCATTTTCTGTCTAAAAAGTTTTATGGGAAGACTGGACTTAATTACTCCAATGTCAGGCAGCGTTTCAGCCCGGAGCTGCTTCTTCACATCCGCCAGGAAGAAATTTCCTGGGATGGGCTCTTCCTCTGGCAGTTTTCAAGGTCCGGCGCCATTGCCTGGCAGGTCCGTGGAGCCAGGCTCAATTACCGCCAGCCAGCCTCTGACAGCCTATCCATTGACCGTGAATTAAACCGGAACGAGTATTATGCCGATGCTTTTCTCTATTTTCAACCGGGAACCAGGCTCAGGCTCTATTTAAATGGCCAGTTAGGACTGTATGATTTTCGCTATAGAGAATCCAGGTTCAAGGATAGCCGCACTTACGCCGGGTTTGGAGGTATCGAATTTATTCCTGCCGCTGGTTCGGAAAGAACGGTCTTCGAAGGCAATTTTAATATTGGCTATATGTACCTTGATTTAAAGAATCGTTCACTTAAGGATGCCTCTAACGTGGTCGGAAGTGGCAATATAACCTTAAATGTCACCCGCTGGCTGAGCCTTCAAGCTGACTACAGCCGAGACTTTAATGTTTCTATTTATTCCAGCCTGTTGCATTATCTTCAGACCACTTATGGGGGAGGGCTTAGATTTACACTAAGCAGAAGGGTTACGCTCAGCAATCACCTTGGTCAGGGCTTAACCAAATATCCTTTCAGCCAGGAAGAAGGATTAAGCGGGCCTGAATATAAATTTACCACTTTCATGACCAATCTCGGCATAAGAATAAGCCGGGAATGGCAGCTTAATATTTTCGGAACTTTAAATCAGAGGAAAATACTTCCTGAGGATCGCCAGCTGAAACGTCAATTTATCGGCTTTAATCTGATTTTCGGCTCAATCCCGGGAGAAAATATTTTGCCTATTCCATCCCTGTTATGATATTTTTAATGTTATATTTAAAAAAATTAAAAAAGATGCAAAGAAGTCAGGAGAAGAAGGCAGGATGAGGAAGAAAAGCGAGATGAAATTTATAAGCTCTTGTTCACGGCTAGCGGCCGTAGCTATGATGCTGATGGTTATACTGATTTTTGGCCAATCGCTTTTAGCTCAGCAACCGGAACAAAACCAGCCGGCCGGCCAGGTCATAGAATACAAGATCGGCTCCAAAGACCTGCTGGAAATTAAGGTCTATGAACTGCCTGAGCTAAATCAGACCGTTCGGGTAGCAGAAGATGGAACGGTCAGCCTGGCCGTAATCGGCAAAGTTCAGGCGTCCGGTCTGACTGCTCAGGAACTCGAGAGGAAACTGGCTGCTATTCTGGATGAAAAATATACTAAAAATGCCCATGTGACGGTGATTATAAGAGAACACCAGAAAATCGCTGTGATTGGAGCAGTTGGACGTCCCGGGCTGTATGAAATAGCCGGTCAGACCAGCTTGCTTCAAATTCTGTCCGAAGCGGGCGGGCTCACCCCTCAAGCCGGGAAAGAAATTCATATCATGAGGCAGACTGAATCGGGAGAAAAAGAAAGACTGATCATCAATGTTGACCGGTTAATGAAACAGAGCAACGATGCCAATATCATACTTCAGCCCAAGGACGAAATTATTGTACCCTTTGACCAGCAGCTAACTGTTTACGTTTATGGAGAGGTTAAAAATCCTGGGGCAATTCAATTTATGGAATCAAAAAAAATAACTTTGCTTCAAGCTGTGGCTCAAGCCGGTGGATTAACAGAATGGGCTAATGGGGTGCAGGTGCTGGTCAAGAGAAAAGATCCCCAGACGGGGAAAGATCTTAACTACTGGTATAACCTGAAAAAAATTATCAACGGGAGCAAACCAGACGTTTATTTGCAGGATGGAGACGTGGTGGTGGTCCATTGAGAAGACCAAATCTAACAGGAACAGAGTAAAATCATGGTTGAATCCAAACCAAGCCAGCAAAATTTTTTAGAGCAAATCCTTTACTACTGGCACGCCATTCTTCGCTGGAAGTGGACCGGCCTGACCGTAGCTTTGATCATTCTGGTCATCACTGTTGGTGTAATTTTTATCTTCCCTCATGTCTATTCGGCCAGAGGAACGATCTGGATAGACGAGGGTTCTAATATCCTGCCGTTTGAAGATCTGAACCGCCTGTCGGGCGAAATAAATGCCCAGAGCCATTCTATGTTATTAACCAGCCGTTCCCTGGTGGGCGAAGTTATTGATAGGCTGAAGTTAGCTGATAATCCTGACTTTACCGGCGGGAAAAAATTTGTCGCTCATAGATCAGCCAGCAAAGATACTATAAAATATAAAGAAAAAGTGATCGATAATTTCCTCAAGAATCTGTCTGTCACCCCTATTTCCGGAACTAAACTAATTGAAGTTACTTTTAATCACCAAAATCCCGAGCTGGCTGCTCAGATCTTAAATACCCTGTTTGATTGCTATATCGAAATGCTCGTTAAAAGAAAATATTATGCCTCCGAGCAGGCTACCGAATTTCTGACCAACCAGATGGCTGCTTTACAAAAAGATATTGAAGAAAATGAAAAGAAGCTCTCAGAGCTCAGCACCGAACAGGGCATCCTGCCAACCAGTTCAGCCGAGGCTCCCCTTCTGACCAAAATTACTGAGGTAAATGCTGCTCTGACCGCAGCTACCCTCGACAGGGTTAACAAACTATCCAATTACAATCAGCTTAAATCAATGAGGCCAGAAGATATTTCTGTGGCTGACAGCAATTCAGCTCTGGCCAAACTGAAGGAACAATATCTGCTTTTAAGCCGGGAATATGCTCGCCGGCTGGCCAATATCAAGCCTGAATACCCGGAAATGCAAAAATTGAAATCAGAAATAGAAGCAACTTATGAAGCCCTGCAGGCAGAAAAAGAAAATATGATTAAATCAGCTTATGCCGATTATCTGGGAGCTCTGGCTAAAGAGCAGAACCTGCAAAGGCTGCTGGATGAACTCAAAGCTCAGGTCTACAAAACTAATAGTAATGTCATACTGTATAACAGCCTTAAGATAGAAACAGATAACAAGAAAGCTCTGCTCGAAGCCCTGTCTAAAAGGCAAAGCGAAACAGATCTGGCTTCCAGGCTCAAAGACCTCCAGGCTCTGAATGTCTGGGTGGTGGATAAAGCCTCAGTGCCGGTCGACCCGTCCTTCCCCAATAGAAAGAAAACGCTCCTGATTGGTCTGATTTTAGCCCTTCTGGGTGGGGCAGGAACCTCGCTTTTTATCAATTATCTTGTCGCTACTGTCAAATCATCCAGAGATGTTTCTCAGGCTACCGGTCTGGCTACCATCGGCACCATCCCGGCTTTTGAAAAGGAATTCAAGCCAAAGGGACCTCTGGCTGAATATAGGTCCCTACGCAATCTGCTGAGCGGAAGACCAAATCCAGGTGACAAGCGGAGCAAAAAAGCGGGAAAGATAAAAGAAAAAGCAGATTTGTCACCTGCTGTTCCAGGAACGAGAGGTCAGATTGCCTCTCATCGGATAGAACTTATTCTCGCCCGTGAACCGCAGTCTATTCAGGCTGAGAGTTTTCGCTCTATAAGAACCACACTGATGCTATCTTTGATGGACTCTAATCGCAAAGCTTTCCTCTTATCCAGCCCGCTTAGCCAGGACGGCAAATCTTCGGTTATCTCCAACCTGGGATTGGCTTTAGCTCAAGCTCACAAAAAAGTGGTCATTGTTGATTCTGATCTGCGTAAGCCCCGACAGGATAAGATCTTTGAGCTCGATTACAGCTGGGGATTGAGTCACTTTTTAAGTTCCATTGTTGATGCGACTGAGGTTATTTTGCCGACCCCATACACCAATCTGTTTATTGTTCCAGCTGGTAACGCCCAGATTCCTCCCCTGGAGGCTCTCCTCTCGGACAAGATGAAGGCTTTTATCACTTTTCTCAAGCAGCAGTATGATTTTGTTCTGCTGGATTCGCCCCCACTTCTGGCCATCTCTGATGCCCTTGTCTTAAGTAAGATAGTGGATAACCTCATCCTGGTGGTCAGGGCGGGACAAACCCCCATTTCAGCTCTCAAGCAGGTCAAAGCTAAATTAGATGCCCACCACCTCAATTGCCTGGGTGTAATAATCAATGGGGTCAGTTTGCTCGAACAGGAAGGCTATTACTCGCGCCAGTATTATCATTATTCCAAACCTCTTTAAGGGAGCAAGCAATGGAATCAGCCTTTTATATATATTTAGGCAGTTAAGACTTTGTCAGGCCTGAAAGGCGGCAATGCGGATAAAACAAGAGTTTTGACAATTTAGGCTTTTATGATGTATAAAGTTACCAGGGTTAAATGGGGTAATGAAGAATAATTAACGGGAAGACTTACATGAGTGAGAAGCTTATTTTAGAGACGTTAGACAGGCTGGAAGACCGCTATCTGAACCGCCTGCTGGACCAGATTACCGATGGTTGCCTGATTCTCGACAAAGGGAAAAATTATATATTCTGGAATAAATCGGCTGAAGCTCTAAGTGGTTTCCCGGCAGAACAAATTCTCAATAAATCCTGTCAGGCAGAACCGCCTTTGTTCATTAATTCCAGTGGAAGGCCATTATGTGAAGAAAATTGTCTGTGTGATCAGGCTTTAAAAGATGGCCAGCCCCGGCTGCTGGATGTCTATCTTCAGCATAAAAATGGCTTCAGGTTGCCGGTCAGGTTAAAAATCATCCCGTTATTAAACGGCGATGGTCAGTCGGTAGGTCTGGCTGAAATTTTTACTGATATCAGTCCGGCAGTGGCCATCCCGCTGAAAATGGGCGAACTGGAGAAAATGCAGCTTCTTGACCTTGACACCGGACTACCTAATCGGCTTTATATGGAGATGTACCTTAAGAACAAAATCGATGAGTATCAAAAATATGGGTTACCTTTTGGCCTCATTTATGCTGATGTTGATAATTTTAATAAGATTCAGGAGAGATTCGGCCGCTTCAACTCCGCCAAACTCATTCGGATGATTGCCAGAACCTTCCAAAAAAATATCCGTTATTTTGACATCGTTTGCCGCTGGGAAAATGAGGAATTTCTGATCTGCCTCTTAAACATCGATGAGAACCGGCTCGATATTGTAGCCAATAAGCTAAGGCTGCTGGTGGCAGAGTCCTATATAACCGTTGAAACCGGGTTGCTCAATGCTACAGTCTCCATGGGAGCCACCCTGGTGCAGAGATTTGATACCATTGAATCGCTGGTCAAGCGAGCCGAAGAACTGATGCTCCACAGCAAATGGCTGGGCCGAAATAAAGTCAGCCTGACTTTTACTCAAAAAGAAACCTGAGACCATTAAAGCCAGAGAGGCCAGAATAAAATACCCCTTTTCCGTCTGGAAAAGGGGCATAGAAAGGAGGGGTTAAAAGGGGGTAAAGGGGGTTCAATTAGAAAAAGAAGATTTGTATTTTTTGCCGAGACATTCGGCCACAAAGGCTACCTTATTATCTGAACCGGTCAGAATCAAATCAAGTTCGGTGTCTCCGATGTCCCAGGAAGACTTGAACTCCAGCTGCCCGGCACCCAGAGCTTTTCCCCAGTATTCATTTTTGGCCTGGTAAGTCGAATCAAACCAGACGACCCGATCGTTAACTGGCTG
>JAKPCG010000019.1 GCA_029553365.1 Acidobacteriota bacterium
AAAGAGATTTCTCCGCTGGCCAAAGCTAACCGTCAGAATCCAGCCGAGGCTGACCGTTTTGAGCTGTTAATAGCTGGCATGGAACTGGCCAATGCCTTTTCTGAGTTGACCGATCCTTTCGAGCAGAGGCAGCGTTTTGAAGAACAGGCAGCTATGAGAAAGACAGGAGATGAAGAATCACATCTGGTTGATCTGGATTATGTTGAGGCCCTGGAATATGGTTTGCCTCCTACAGGCGGCGAGGGCATCGGCATTGACCGCCTGACCATGATTTTTACCAACCAGAAATCAATCAGGGAAGTTATACTCTTCCCTCTGCTTAAACCAAGATGAGAGATCCAAGGTGAAAACTGGTTTTGAGCTATTTGTCGCCAGAAAATATTTGACCGCCCGTCGAAAGCAGGCTTTTATTTCGGTCATTACTTTTGTTTCTGTTCTAGGGGTAACCATTGGAGTAATGGCTCTGGTCATAGCTCTTTCTTTAATCACAGGTTTTCAAGAAGATGTTCAGGAGAAGATTCTCGGGGCGACTTCGCACCTGATGATTTCTGATTTATCCGGTGAAGGCTTACAAAATTATCAGGAACTGGCGGCCAGAATTGAAACATTGCCCCGGGTTCAGGCTGTCACCCCGGTCGTTTATAATACTGTACTGATTACCGGTCCGGCTCGCAGTGCTGGCGCCCTGTTGAAGGGAATGGATTTCAGGCGGGAGAGAGAGGTAGCAGATTGGCTGAAGCAATTGCCAGCTGGCAATCTACCGGAAGATGATGAGGCCCCGCTGCTGGTTTTGGGCAAGTCCCTGGCCGCTTCCCTGGGTGTGTCAGTTGGAGAAACAGTTAATGTCTTAATCCCTTCTGCTCATCTGACCCCGGTCGGACTGTGGCCCAAAGTTAAAACTTTTAAAATCTGTGGCCTTTTTGACTCTGGCTTATATGAATTCGATTCATCAACAGCTCTTGTTTCTTTAGGCCTGGCTCAGAAAATTTTTAATTTGCCGGCCCGGGTAAGCTATCTTCAGGTTCGGATCGAGGATATATTTAAGGCGGACGAGCTGGCTGAAAAGATCCAGCAGATAGCTGGACCGGGGATTTATGTCACCACCTGGATGGAGCTGAACCGTTCTCTGTTTTCTGCTTTGAAACTGGAGAAGACGCTCCTTTTTCTAACGATCACTTTAATTGTGGTAGTAGCGGCGCTGAATATTATTGCCAGCCTGGTTTTACTCGTTATGGAAAAAACCAGAGATATCGGTATTCTGATGGCTATGGGTGCTAAGGCCAAACAGATAAAAAAAATATTTTTCTGGCAGGGCGCAATTATCGGGTTGGTCGGAACGGTTATTGGCTTGAGCCTTGGTCTTATCTGGTGCTGGCTGGCCAATACTTTTAAGCTGATCAAATTGCCGGTGGATATTTATCAGATTGCCTATGTGCCGTTTAGGCCGAGGCTTTTTGATCTGGCTCTGATTGTTCTGGTGACTCTGGCCATAACCTTTCTTTCCACTCTTTATCCTTCCAGGCGGGCAGCCAGAATTGATCCAGTTACAGCCTTAAAATATGAGTGAGAATAAGATGATCAATTTGACTGAAAATAGCTGGCCGGTTATCAAAACAGAAAACCTGGGTAAAGCTTATCCGTTGCCCGATCGAACCTGGCTTCGGGTTCTCGATGGAATTAATTTTGAACTTAAAACTGGTGAACTGGTAGCCATCATGGGGGTATCAGGAGTCGGCAAGACGACTTTCCTGAATATTTTAGGCGGGCTGGATCGTCCAACCGATGGCCGGGTTTATTTTGAAGGCCAGGATTTAATGACCAAGAACCAGACAGAGGTAGCTGAGCTGAGAAATAAAAAAATAGGCTTTGTCTTTCAGTTTATTTATCTTTTGCCTGAATTTACGGCGGTGGAAAACGTAGCTATCCCCCTGATTATAGCCGGGATGGACAAGAATCAAGCCCTTAGCCAGGCCAGAAAAGGTCTGGAAGAAGTGGGTATGGACAACCGGTGGAATTTCCGACCAGCCCAGCTCTCAGGCGGCGAGCAGCAAAGGATTGCCGTGGCCAGAGCCCTGATTAATGAACCCAGGCTTCTTCTGGCTGATGAACCTACTGGTAACCTCGACTGGAAGACAGGAGAGACGATTATTAAGCTGATAGTCGAAATGCACCGCCGGAAGGGTCTATCGTCAATAATCGTTACTCACAACGAGAAAATAGCCCGTTTCTGTCAGAAATCTTATCTGATGGAGGGGGGTAATTTGAAACTTTTTGAAGGAGAACAGGGTTAAATAATCTATGGTCTGCGGATTATCCTGGCTGGATGAATAAGTCAGCCTCTCTTTGAAAATCGACAGGCATTATGGTATAAGGTTATCCCATGAAACGATTGAATCTAATGCTGATGATTATTTTACTGGCAGGTGTTCTATCTGCTCAGGAAGTTGTTGAAAAAATTGAAGTAGTTGGTAATAACCGTATTTCCAAAGACACCATCGTCTATTATCTGACCTGTCGGGAGGGGGATTATTATAATGAAGCCCTGCTCAAAAAAGACTTTAGAGTTCTCTGGTCAACCGGTTTTTTTTCCGATTTAAGGATTGAAGAAGAAGAAGGTCAACGGGGCAAGGTAATAAAAATCTATGTTGAAGAAAATCCGGTTGTAAAAAATGTAATTTTCAGAACAGGTAAGAAGGTTAAAGAGGGCGACATAGTTAATAAACTTAAAGAAAAAGATGAAAATATTGTTGCTCATTCTTATTACAGCCCATATAAGGTCCAGAGGGCTAAGAAAACTATTAAAGAATTGCTGGAAGAAAAGGGCCTGCAAGCTGCCCGCCTTGACACTGAATTGATCAATAAAGGCAATAATGAAGTTGATTTAATCTTTAGAATTGATGAAGGTCCAAAGCTGCGGGTGGGAGAGGTGGTCTTTGTTGGCAAAAATAAGGTACCGGATAGCTTTCTGGTTCAGGCCATGAAAGACAACCGCGTTCATAATTTGTTTAACTGGATTTCCAGCAAGGACGTCTTTAAAAAGAATAAGCTTGAAGAAAATATCAATGAAATCAAGAAGAAGTTGCAGGAATTCGGTTATATGGAGGCCGCCGTTGGCGAGCCTAAGATAGAAGAAATAACCAAGAAAAACGTCTTTTTCAAAAATCAAAAAATGATGAGAATTATCATTCCGGTTGACCCGGGGCTGGTTTACCGGACGGGTGAAATCAAGGTCGAAGGCAATAAGTTTATCAAGACCAACTATCTATTGAGCATGGTAAAGCTTAAACCCGGTGAGATTTATAGTTCCAAAAAGAGGGAAAAAACCATTGAAGATATGGGCGAAATGTATCGAAATTTTGCCTTTCTTTATGCCCAGGTGATTCCAGTGGAGAGTCTTGACCCCAAAAATAAGATAGTCAATGTCACCTTCAATATCAACGAGGGAGAAGTTGCCTATCTTCGCCGCCTGAATTTTGTCGGCAACACATTTACTAAAGACAAAGTTCTGCGCCGGGAAATGATGCTCAGAGAAGGAGATCGTTTTAGCCTGGCTATGTTTAAAGATAGCATTCTGAGGGTTAAGCAGCTTGGTCTGGTAGATGTTGAAAAAGAGCCAGATATTAAGCCCGATCCAGAGGATCCCACCCAGATTGATGTCAATTTAAATGTCAAAGAGCTGCAAAAAAACAATATTCAGTTAAGTGCTGGCTATAGCGGTTACGAGGGAACTTTTGTCGCTTTTAGCTACTCAACGGTCAATTTTCTGGGGGGCGGCGAGACACTGGACCTGACCCTCCAGCAGGGTAAGAGAGTTAAGAACTATAGCTTCGGACTAAGCGAACCTTATATTTTCGACCGACCGATGACCGTTGGTTTCAATATCTTTGACCGCAAAATATACATCCCTTATCTTTATAGCCAGTATTCCAAAGGCATTTCGCTCGTTTACGGTATGAGATGGATTGAATACTGGCGTTTTAACTTGAATTATACCTTTCAAAAAACTTCTCTGGAGACACCCGGTTACGAAGACTCAAGTGGCTATTATTACTATAATCCCTATTATTATCCTGGCACCTATTACGTCAGTGCTATTGAACCAGTGCTTTACCGTTCAACAATAGACAGTCCACTAACCCCCAGCCGTGGCACTTCCTACACCGCTTCTTTTAAATACGCCGGTTCTTTTCTCGGTGGTCAGGTCCATCTGGTGCGGCCGAGGGTGGATCTGGCTCATTATCAACCATTTATTGCCAATCATGTCCTTGGTTTCCACGTTGAATATATGGTGGTTAAAGGCACCAAAGGACATGAAGTACCTTACTGGGAAAGATTTTTCCTGGGTGGGGAACAGTCTATTCGTGGTTATGATTTTTACACCATTGGACCGCGTGACGAAAATCAAGTCTTGATCGGCGGGCAGAAATCACTGGTCATGAATTTCGAGTATATCATTCCCTTTGGCGGGCCTCTCTACGGGATTGTCTTCTATGACCTGGGTAATGCCTGGCTGTCTGGCCAAAAAGTGAGTCTGAAGGATGTCTATACTTCGACCGGTCTGGAAATCCGGGTGTTTGTTCCCGCCCTGCGGGTGCCGTTCCGCCTTATTTTTGCTTACAATAATAGAAAAATATATGCTGACGAGTCCAATTTTGCTTTCCGCTTTGCCATCGGAACGACATTTTGAGGTAAAAAGCTTCTTTCCTTTTTAGGCAGAAAAGTGTAAAATTACACGGCACAATAATTTTAGGAGGAGATAGATGCCCAAAAAACTGGCAACGTACTTATTAGTTCTATCTATGATGGTAGTTGGTTTCAGCCTGCTGGCTGAAGCCCAGCAGACTATCAAAGTAGGAATCATTAATTCCCAGGAAATTCTGGAAAAGTCGATTGAAGGCAAAAAAGCTATCGCTCAGCTTGAAGAAAGAAATCGCAAAAATCAGCAGGATCTATCCAAGCTTGATGAGCAGATCAGGCAGTTAGAAACCAAGTTAAATACCCAGCAACTGACCATGACCCAGGAGGCCATTTTATCTTTAAGTGCTGATCTTGAACGGAAAAGAACAGAAAGGCAGAGAATGGCTGAAGATGCCAATCGTGATATGCAGGAACTCCAACAGAGATTATTTCTGAAGATCCAGAGTGAAGTCATGCCAGTCATTGCCAAACTCGGGCAGGAAAAAGGTATTGATCTTATACTTGATCTAAGAGCCAGCGGTGTCCTGTATTTTAATCCCGCTATTGATCTGACCGATGAAGTGATCAAAAGATATGATGCGGGTAAATCGGCCAAGTGACCTTTTTAGCTTGACATCATGAAATCAGAAAAAATTGAGAAATTGCTGCCTCACAGATATCCATTCCTGTTAGTTGATCGAGTTCTGGAGTTAAAGCCAGGAGACAGCATTCTGGCCTTAAAGAATGTCACCTATAATGAGCCTTTTTTTACCGGCCATTTCCCAGAACGAAAGATTATGCCCGGAGTCTTAATCGTTGAGGCTCTGGCTCAGGCCGGAGGCATCTTACTCTATCATTCTCACCCTGACCCCGAGTCAGTCTTCGTTGTTCTGAGTAAAATTGAAGAGGCTAAATTCAGAAGGACAGTGGTCCCTGGCGATCAGCTTAAGTTATCAGTCAAGATGTTGAAGCAGAGGACAAACTTCTGCACTTTTGAAGCTAAGGCTCTGGTCGAAGATGATATTGCCGCTGAAGCCAGATTGGTGGCAGGTCTGTTGAAAAAAAATGAACTGGATGAGAAAATCTAATTCTCAGCTACTATTTTCTTCTTGATTCTTGACAATCTGACTTTCAATTCGAGCGGTTATTTCAATACGAACAGTGAATCTTCCAGGCCAGAATTGTAGATAACCTCGTTATATTTAACCCTTGCATATTCAACTCCAGCCTGCTTGATGGTAACGTCAAAAGGAAACATGATCTGGCCGACTGGTCGATAATCTGCCAGATGGTTCTCTGTCTCTACCTGTCCGCCAGAAGCATCGTCTTCCGTGCTCCTGGTCATATAAGGGAGATAAGTGCTGGCTTCAATAAAAAAGGTAATAACATCACCATCGGAAAATTTCTGTTCCAGGATATAGCATTTCTTACCGTCGACAGTTTCTTCTCCCCTGTAAGCATAGGTAATACCATATTTATCCGGTTCAAGCCAGACCCGGTTGCCCAGTGCTTCTCTCTTCATTCCTTTGGCTTGATCAGGAGTAAGGTCCAGGACATCTCCAGTTTGTAGAGTGGCAACCTGAGCCTTCTCCCCATTATAGACCTGGACGACGCTATAACCTTTGACTTCCATTTCCAGACGGAATTTATCGGGTTCTTTCTGATAGATAGTCATGGGAATGGACAGTCCAAACTGGATGATCTCCATGGTGCCCGTCGTCTTCTGGTCTTTTATCCCGGAAAGGGCCTCTCGACCACCCATAGCGGTGATCATTTTCTCCAGAATGTCTTTCTCCATCTGGGCGCCGCCCGGCAATATATTGACCGCCAGAATAAACATAACCAGAGAAATAGCTAACTTAGACGATTTATGTTTCATGTCATCTCCTCTTACTCCTTAGAACCATTCTAATTATAGACTAAGTCTAATCGCAAAGATAGAAAGAATGACTGGAAAGCAAATTACCTGAACGGGGGTGAGGGGAGAGATTAAAAATCATCTAAAAAGGTGATTGTCAATTGAAGAATCAGAATATATCTTAATATCAAAAAAAGGCGTAAGACAATGATCTGGGATAGAGCGGAGGACCGCTATAAGCTTATCTTTAATGTTATTCCAAATCCGGCTGTCCTGCTTGACCTGGACAACCGGGTGGAAGCCATTAATGATGCCTGTATTGAATATTTCCAGGATCAGGTTCCAGCCTCCATTGTTTTCGGAGAAAAATTACCAGTAGAAAAACTTTTTCCCTGGATTACCAATGAATTGACTTATTTTTTATCTATCACCAGTCCAGAGTTTGTCTTTGAACGGGAAATTGAATGCCCTAAAGGACTGGTCAATTTTCAGATCAGGCTGAAAAAAATTCTTGATCCTTATGATATTCATCAAAATACACTGATTCTTTTAAACGACATAACCTCCGCCGTCGAAGCCGAAAAAAAAGTGGCCAGGGCCAGAGACTTCTACCTGACCCTGTTTGAAGAGTTTCCGGCCATGATCTGGCGGGCCACAGCTGATGGACAGTTTGATTATTTTAACCGTGCCTGGCTGGTCTTTACCGGTCAAAGCCTCGAGGAACAAAAAGGTTTTGGCTGGGCCCGGGGGGTACCAGAAACCGATCGACAACGCTTTATTAATGTTTATGCTGAGGCAATTAGAGAAAAGAAAGCCTTTGAAATAGAACTCAGACTGAGAAGATATGATGGACAGTTCCGCTGGGTTCTCAATCTTGGCCAACCGTTTTATAGCCTGGAGGGGGATTTCGCCGGATTCATTGGAACCTGTTATGACATAACTGAAAGAAAAATGCAGGAAGAAGAACTGTCCTATCTGGCCATGCATGACCCGTTGACCGGACTTCCCAACCGCCGGATGATGGAAGTGGTTATGCCTAGATTGGTGGAACAAACCGAGCTGGGGATAAGCAGTGCTTTGTTTTTAATGGATCTGGATAATTTCAAGCAGGTCAATGACCGCTTTGGTCACATGGTCGGAGATGAATTGCTGATTGAACTGGGCAAAATATTAAAAAGACAGCTCCGAGAAGGAGACCTGCTGGTCCGGCTGGGGGGTGATGAATTTGCTATACTTCTTGACGGGATTGAAAAAAGCGAGGCCGAGCAGGTGGCCAAACGCTTGCTGGACAGTGTGGCCAATCATCAATTTTCCGCTCCGATTGAATCAATTAAACTTTATCTCAGCCTGGGAGTGGTTCTAATTGCTGCTAAGAAAAGTCCAGAGGTTTTTATTGCTCTGGCTGATGCCGCCATGTATCAGGCCAAAGAGGCTGGCGGCAATCAATATATTTTTGCCAGTTAGGGGCTGGTTAAGCCTCCCATTTTAGCCAGGTCTGTTCCCTCCAAAAAATTTCTTGTCGTTTTTTAATTTTTAAAATAAGATAAGGCTAAATATCAGGAAACCGGATGAGAATTATGTGCTCTGCCGGTTTCCAGCATGACGATCAAAAATCCGACTGGTTGAGTTTTTTCAGCCAGAATTTGAGGAGGTGAGATGAAAGTAAAGAGACTATCAGGCCTGGCCCTGGGCTGCTTTTTACTGGTTATTAGTTGCGGTCACCTGGCAGCTCAGGCTAAGACCACTTCGGTTGTTTCGGCCAAATCGCCTGGACAAAAAGTCGAATTAAAAATAGAACTCAAAAACCAGATTTTATACTCAATTTATTTTGATTCCAAAGAAATTATCAGCCCTTCACCTGTTTCTCTGACCATTAATGATAACATAGTCCTGGGAAAGCGTCCCGTTCTGGAGAATGTTAGCCGGACCAGTGTCGATGATAAGATTTTACCCGCAGTCAGAGAAAAAAGGGCAGTAGTGGTTGATCGTTACGAACAGGTCAACCTCAAATTCCGGGGAAATTTTGGCTTGATATTCAGAGTCTATGATGACGGCGTTGCTTACCGTTTCTATACCGGCTACCGGGTGCCGATTAAGATTAGAGCCGAGGAGGCGACATTTACTTTTCCCGATAATTATCATGTCTATTTTCCCTTTATAACAAGTCTGCATACCTCATTTGAAAGCACCTATAGTTATCTCCCGCTAAAAGATATCGGTCCTGACCGCTTTGGCTATGCACCCGTCGTAGTTGAATTAAATGACGGATTCAAGGTGGCCGTGACTGACGTCGCCGTTGATGATTATCCGGGCATGTTCTTAACTGGTAATAATGAAGGATTAGCCCGGCTGACCGGCAAATTTGCTGCTTATCCCGCTGAGGAAAAACTTCGCCAGGGCAGCGACCGCGAGCTTGAAGTTGTTCAGGAAGCCAATTATCTGGCTGAAACCAGGGGGAACCGCCAGTATCCCTGGCGCCTGGTTCTACTGGCTGAAAATGATGCTCAGCTGGTTAGTAGCGACCTGGTTTATCGACTGTCTCCGCCGACCGAACTGAAGGATGCCACCTGGATCAAACCGGGCAAAGTAGCCTGGGACTGGTGGAATGCTCTTAACCTGTTCGGAGTTGATTTTAAATCCGGAATAAATACTGAGACTTATAAATACTATGTTGATTTTGCTTCAAGATACGGACTTGAATATATAATTCTTGATGAAGGCTGGTCTGACCCGGCTGATCTCTTTAAAATTAATCCAAAGCTGAATCTCGAAGAAGTGGTGAGATATGCTGAATCGAAAAAAGTAGGAGTCATCCTGTGGTGCGTGTGGTATACGCTGGATCAGCAAATGGATCGAGCCCTGGACTATTTTCAGAGAATCGGAGTTAAGGGGATCAAAGTAGATTTTATGGATCGTGACGACCAGAAGATGGTTAATTTCTACCGGCGGTGTGCTGCCGCCGCGGCTAAACGCCGGCTGCTGGTTGATTTCCATGGTGCTCATAAGCCCGTTGGCTTAAGACGGGCTTTCCCCAATATCCTGAATAAGGAAGGTGTCCTCGGCCTTGAAACCAGCAAATGGGCGGCCACCGTTACCCCCGAGCATGACCTGTTAATTCCATTTATCAGGATGATTGCTGGCCCGATGGATTTTACACCAGGAGCCATGCGTAATGCTCAGGAGAAGCAGTTCAGGCCAATTTATGACTTGCCCATGAGTCAGGGGACGCGCTGTCATCAACTGGCCATGTATGTCATTTATGAATCGCCCCTGCAAATGCTCTGTGATTCGCCATCAAGCTACTTGAGGGAGCCTGAAATTATGGAGTTCCTATCTGTTGTCCCCACCGTCTGGGACGAAACCCGCGTTCTGGAGGCTAAAATCGGAGATTACCTGGTAGTGGCCCGCCAGCATGGTGACGACTGGTATCTGGGCGGTATGACTGACTGGTCGCCCCGGACGATAGAAATAAAGGTTGATTTTCTTGAGCCGGGCAAAAAGTGGATAGCAGAAGTCTGGCAGGATGGGGTAAATGCCGACCGTTACGCTGCTGATTATAAAAAATTGAAGTTTGAGGTGAATCCAGCCGATAGCTTAAAATTAAACCTGGCAGCCGGGGGCGGTGTAGCCATCAGATTTACGCCGGTGAGATAAAATTTTAGTCAGAACCGTCATAATTCAAGTGGTCTGAAGAATCTAAAACGGAGGCTATTTCCTGCTCGAATTGAACTGGCCAGGCAAACGGTCAAACCGTGGGAACCAGGGCACCTTGACAATTACCTGACTGTTATATATATTAATTTTCTGTTTTCCAGACAATACAGGTTGTATTTAAGTTATGAAATGGTAGATTATATTGAGGTCAAAAGGAAACCTACGTTAATTAAAATGTTTGAACCTGCCAGCTTTTAGCTATCTCCTTAATTCTCCTGAGTTACAAAAATAAAATTAAATATAAAGAAAAAAAGATGAAAGCTCTGAAATACGTGAGTGGCATCTTCTTGACTGCCTTTTTTCTTATGGCCAGTCCGCTGGAATTCGGCCGTGATGTTGATTTTTTCCATGGGTATATTATCCCGCGGCCGGTCATAAAGGTCGGGTTGCTGACCGGTTTGAAACAGGCGTCTATCGGTGCTTCGGCTGGAATGAAAGTTTATGAAGTTGGAAATGAATACCGGCTTCTGGCTGAAGAAGCCAGTGAAGTTGCTATCAGAGTGGATCGGGAAAAATTATCAGAGAAATTTACTCTGCAAATCGGCCAGTCGCGCAACAGACAGGAAGCAGAAATGCTGGCCACTATTTTAAACCTGAAACTGGAGAATGGGGTAACCGTCAGCAGCCAATCAGATTCGGGTGGACCTATCTACATAATAAAATATGGCGAGTTTTTGACCAGGGGACAGGCCCTGGCCGCAATCAAGCAGCTGGAGGACCTAGATCTTAAAGATGTCTGGATCTTAAAAGAAGAAATAAGCCTGCCTGAGCCAGGGACGGCCTGGCTGCAAATTGACCACCGTCTTTTATCGCTCAGGGCTGAAGCTGATCTGTATTTTATTCCAGCCCAGCAGGAAGGTTATCTGAGCCTCAATGGTCGGAATTATCGTGGGATATTTCTTTTAAAAAATACGACCAGTGGCTTAACTTTGATTAATATTCTTAATCTTGAAGACTATCTCAAAGGCGTTGTGCCTCTGGAATTGTCACCGGATACCTTTAACGCTCTTGAGGCTTTGAAAGCTCAGGCCGTGGCGGCCAGAACTTATGCTCTGAAGAATCTGGGGCGCTACCGTCGCCTCGGTTTTGACCTGACCGATACCCAGAGTTCCCAAGTTTATGGAGGTCTATCCGCCGAGCGTCCTTTAAGTAATCAGGCGGTGGAAGAAACAGTCGGCGAAGTTATTACTTATAAAGGGCAGCTAATTGATGCTCTTTATACCAGCACCTGCGGCGGGATGACCGAAGATGCGGAAAATGTTTTCTCTGGCCAGCCGGTTCCTTACCTCAAAAGTACGACCTGCAATCTGGAGAAGCACCCGGAGTGGCTGATTGAGACTGGCCAAACGGTTCCGGCCGCCAGGATCAATGATCGGGATATCAGTAGCCAGATTGCGCCCTTGCTGGCTCTTGGACTGCTTATGCCAGGAAATGAGCCAGATTATTTTACTCATCCTGTGGCCGCTACCGAAATAGAAAGTTCGCTGGCTGCTGCCTCCAGTCTGAAAAAAATCAACAGCAGCCGTCCGACCGGTCAGAGCCCAAAACTGCCTTCAGCCTCTGTATATTTCGTTGAGCTTAGTCAGTGGCTGATTTCTTATTTTGGCTGGCAGGAAAAAGCCGCCAATTTTGTTCTGGAGAGTGAGGCTAAATATTTATTGCAGGACTCACCTCAGCTGTCTGAGCTTAAAGGCAATGAGCGGAAAGGCCTGGCTTATCTCATTCAATCAGGGATTTTTCCTTCTTATCTTCATCAAAGCAACCTGAAGGGAGAAGTCAGCCGGTCTGAATGGGCTTATATTCTCGAGAAAAGTTTATCCTGGCTGGATGACTTCCGACATCAGGGGTTGTTTATTGCTGCCCAGGGTGACCAGATTGAGGTTATGGATGGAGGCCGTGGGGAAAAGCGAAGGCTGCTGGTTCAGCCCGATCTCTATTTGCTCAGAAAGATGGAGGAGGGGATTTTTCCGGCCAGCCGGCTCAATCTGCTGGGTGGAGAGAAAATAACCTGGCTTGAAAAGGAAGGGCAGATCAAGCTGCTACAGGTTGACTATCCACCGCCGACCAATGTTCTTGATCGGGATTCGGTTTTCAATCGCTGGACAGAACGAGTCAGGCGGGACGAACTGGAAAAGAATATTCATCGTTATTATCCTCACCTCGGCCGATTGCTTGATCTTAAGGTTGTCCGTCGAGGCCGCTCTAACCGTGTGGTTTCACTTCAAATCATTGGTGATAGCCAACAGGTTAATCTTGTCGGCCTTAGAATCAAATGGGTCTTAAGTTTAAAGGACACTTTGTTTTATCTGGACAGAGAGTTTGACGCCAGCGGACAGCTGACTCATTTTATTTTTACTGGCCGTGGCTGGGGACATGGAGTGGGGTTATGCCAGGTAGGTGCTTATGGCCTGGCCAGGGCTGGGGCCAGCTACCAGGATATTCTCAAGCATTATTATCACCAGGTAAAGGT
>JAKPCG010000021.1 GCA_029553365.1 Acidobacteriota bacterium
CACCGGAATTCTGAAGATGCTTTTTTTGAGAATCACTCTCACCCGTTGCGGTATGATATAAAACAAAAGCGGCCCATCCAGGAAGCTCACATGATTGGCCATAAAAACATAGGTCCGGTGCGGATCCACATTTTCCAGTCCCTCAACCTCTACTTTTAGCCCGAGTATCCACCGGCTCACTCCCATCGCCCACTTGCCAATGTCCAGAACAGGCTCCTTTTTCCCCAGCGCCCAGAAAACCAGGAGTACCGGCGTGAGGAGAATAAGCCCCAGCAGATAAAAAATCAGCAGAATTATCGTCCGCATTTTATCCAACCATTCTGATCCACTCGACACCCTCGCCAGAAAAACATTTTAATCAATTATCCATTTTTAGTCTGACCCGTGACCTATACAGCTTTTTCGCAGGACACCTGGCCACTCGGTTATAGCCGTTCACCTAAGTACCTAATAATCAACCTGCTCAACCTGCTTATAATCATAGCCGAATATTCTTTCTTTTGACAGCTGGTTGCCGCAGCGATAGAATTTCAACAGCAATAAAAGACGCGGGAGGAAACAAAATGAACGGTCTCGGCAAGTCCCTGGTAATTATCTTCGGGATCATTAATCTGCTACTTGTCATCTTCCAGGTCAGCACAGGTAAGAGGTGGCTTAAGGTCAATTTTAAATGGCATCGTCGCCTCGGTGTTGTTCTCCTTATCACCGCCATCATCCATGCGGTCTTAGCCGATTTGGCCCTTTGATTTACCGTCGATTATGAGCTTAAGAAGTTATCTCCCTATGAGGCTAACTGCCGGCAAAGCTCAGGTGCCCTGAGTTGGCTTGCCTCCTCGACCATAGGCCCACATAACAGAAAACAGCCTCTGGCTCCTAGCCTCCTTCCTCCACGATATTTACTGGCCGCCCTGGCTTCCCCGTCCTATCCTTTTTTGTTCCTCGTAATTCGTCACAGTTCTTTTTAATTCTTTCTATTTATTTCTTTTTAATTCTTTCAAGATTTTGAACCTCCGCCCACACTACCAATTAATTTATCTGCGGCAGAAGGATATAATAAAAAAGATATAATCAAAATGATCTGATCTATCTCAGGCCAGTTAACCTGGCCGGACAGAAGCAAAATGCTGATCAATGCCACGACTGAAACAATTGGAAGCATATGGAATTCTAACAGTTATAATGCTTATTATGCTTTTTATTTCTATATCAATGAAATGAAAACAAAAAGATGGCGACAAACACCTTTGCCCAGAACACAATATTCGAAAAGTTTGTCAATTGCCAAAAGGCGGGAAACCAGGCCGATGAAAGCTGAAAGTCACCTTAATAAAATAACAAAATAAAAATATGTTCTGCATCGCCTGTTTTTTGCGCTATTCTTTATAGGATTTTTGAGATGGCCAAACGGCACATTTTCTCTGGATTGAATATTTTTTGGAGAATGACCCTGGGCTATCTGGTGGTCATCTTCCTGGTGGTAGCCATCAGTGCCTACTCCATCCTCAGCCTGAATAAGATTAACCGCCTGGGCAGCTCCATCCTCTCCATTGATGAGCAGGTGATCGACCTCGAAAAAAAGATGGCTGACTCTCTACTCGCTCAGGCCCAGAACGAACAGAAGTATCTGGTGACCCACGATGAATCATATCTCAATCTCTATCTGTCCCAGCGGCAGGCATTTACCGAAAACTTTGCCCGCCTCGCCCCTCTCCTCACCTCGCCCGAAGAACTGACCTTAAAAGAAAAAATTCAGGAACTTTTTGCGCTCTACTCCTCCCGGGTGGAAGAGCTGATTAACCCGCCCTCTGCTTCCTCCTACTCCTCCTCCACCTCCTTTACCTCCCCCACGTCCTCCACTTCCTCTACCCCATCCCAACCTCAGGCATCCACGCACCGCCCTGCACCCTCCGCACCTTCCGCGCCCTCCATCCCTTCAAAACCTGTTTCTTCCACTTCGCCTCTCTTCCTCGCCGGTGACCGCCCTCCCGAAATCATCGCCCCTCCCGACACCGATCCCAAAGCTCTTGTCGATGAGCTGACCACTTGCCTTGAAAAAATGATCGCCCTGCGACAATCAATCATCAACTCCAAGATGGTTGAGCTGCAGCAAATGGTCAGCCGCTCGGCCTTTATCATCCAAACCTTAGTGGTCGCCAGCCTGGTTCTAGGCGTGATTCTGGCTTTCTTCATAACCCGCAGCATCAGCCGGCCACTCCGTCAGATTGAAAAAATGACGGAATACATCGGCCAGATGAATTTTGATTATCAGCTCGATGTCCATTCGCCCCGCGAACTGGCTCAACTGGCTCAGTCTTTCAGTCAGATGGCCGACCGCCTG
>JAKPCG010000033.1 GCA_029553365.1 Acidobacteriota bacterium
CTGGTGGGGTAAGATATCAACCAGCTCGCCTGATGACAACCTGACCATAACGACCTCCGCTCCGGTTTCAGGTTTGATGATTTCTTCTATCCGACCTATCGAGCCATTAACCCAGCGCCCGTAAGGATCATTGGTCAAAAGCATGACCTGAGCGCCTTCTTTGAGGGCCAGGACTTTGGAGGTCGGGAGATAAGCTTCCTCAAATTCACCCTCGATCTCCCCCTGATAATATCTGTTCTTACCGGGCAGGTGAGCGAGCTTTTCCTGATTAATGGCATCGGCTGCTTCATTGGTGCTGGTCAGGGTTAAATAAAATTCATCCTCCTCAGGCTGAAAATCGGGCAGGTAGCGGGCATTCAGCCGGGTCAGTTGCTCCTCACTTATAGAACGATTGCAGATGGCATTAAGCAACTCCAGGAAGCCCTGGTCTTTCTGGCGGAAGACTTTATCCAGCTCAACATATTCCAGCCTGAAATTTTTATCATGGAAAACATTAGCCGAGAAAAAATAGGGCGATTCATAATGAAGAGAAAAAACCTTCTCCTCGCGCGGCGTGACCACCGGCGGCAGTTGATAAAGATCGCCGATTAAAATCATCTGCAGACCGCCAAAAGGTACATTTTCATAATCACGGTTGAGCCTCAGAGCCAGATCGATACAGTCCAGGAGGTCAGCCCTGACCATGGAAATCTCATCAATGATTATGGCGTCAAGTGATCTGATCAATTTTTGTTTTGAGGGCTGAAGTCTTTTCACCTTATCAGGGGTAATATCCGGGCGGAAAGAAAAAAAGGAGTGGATGGTCTGCCCTTGAACATTGAGAGCCGCCACACCGGTTGGAGCCAGCACTACCAGTTTCTTTTTGGTCGTTTGCCTGAAATAATTAAGTAGCGTACTTTTGCCTGTTCCAGCCCGACCGGTAATAAAAAGAGAGCAGTCTGTATTTTCCAGTAGCCTTAAGGTCTTCTCAAACTGCGGTGTAAATTCGAGCTGTTGTGGCGGGCTATCTGGCCTTTGATAACTCATCTTTAACATTTTTGCCTGTTGCTGGCTTAAATTCAAGGGAAAGATTAAAGCAATTTTAAAGACAATAAAATAATAGACAGTAAAAAAAGCCAATTTTTCTCAAGCTTCTGCCCGGCGGTCAAACCCATAAATTTTATGAATAATTCTAACAGATTGTTTTTTTTAGCCAGCATTTGCTTTATACTGTGGCCGGGTCTTTTTCGCTCAGTTTTAAATCGGTTAAAAGGAGAAATCGATGGAACTGAATTTAAGCCGTGAGCAATATGAAAAACTTTTAGAACTGGTTTATTTAGGTAACTGGCTGATCAATGCCTATCGGACTGATGATTATCTTGAAGACTATGCCGAGATCGTTTCGCTCGTTTTCTCTCAAGCAGAAAAAGCCGGACTGGAAGGTAAAGCAGTTAAAGACCAGCTAGCGGACAGGTATTTGCCTTCGTTTGATTTTGAGGAAAGCCTGTCTGATTACATCAGTGAATATGACAGTTGTTGCTTCTGGGAGGAATTGCTTAACCGGCTGGCAGAAAGAGAAGCTATGAAAGAGTTTGGCAACCTGCCCCTGGATAAAATCGATCTGGATGAATTTCTGGAGAAAAAGAATAAATTTTTGAGAATTTATGAACGGGAAGTCGAAGAAAACGGCCTTAAAAACTTTGATCTGATAAAAAAATCCTGATCGCCAGATCCTAGAGCTGGGTAGCATCGCGGACACAGCGAAAGCCAACCGTGGCACAGCGGTCAAGAGCGGGAGCCAGAAGCAAGAGCATTTGTTGCCGGTTTAGAGGCAATGGTCCGCTTTTCGGATACCAGACACTTGATTCGGGTGAATAGTAGCTACCACCTTTTATGATGACAAAATTATAAGCGCCGTTATCATAGACATCCGAGGTCAGCTGCCAGACATTGCCGACGAGGTCTTCAACTCCGAAGGGGCCGGCTCCTGATGGATGAGCGGTCACGCTTTCCGTTTTCCCTCGTTTGTTATTGCAGCGAGCGGGGTCAAAATCGTTTCCCCAGGGATAGATCCTCCCATCCGGTCCTTGAGCAGCGTACTGCCATTCGGTTTCAGTCGGCAACCGTTTCCCGGCCCAGATAGCATAAGCCTCAGCGTCTTTTAAACTGACCCAGACCACCGGGTGATTTTTCTGGTCGGCGGGTGGACGACCATTTGACCAGTGCTTTAAAAAATTGGTCGGATCAGCCGGCCGGTAACCTGAGTCCTTGAGAAATTCAGCAAATTGGGCATTTGTTACTGGATAGCGGTCGATAAAAAATCTTCTAATCTTCACCAGCTCGGCTGTCGAGCGGTCGGGATAAGGAATGATGGGATTTGGATCATCAGGGTCAGGTTCAGTCTTGAAAAGATATTCTCCGGCTGGGATTTCAACCATTTGAGCCGGCGGCCGGGAGGCTGGCTCGGTCATCTTAACCTGGCTTATCAAGCGGGGTAGAGCAGGCGGTAAGTTGAGGACTCTTTCATCCAGCAGCTCTCCTCCGGACTCGAAAAGCTGAATGACTAACTTATTTCCTTGCCTGCCAAATTTTTCCCACAGACCAAACTCGGTCTCAACTGGAGGCAGAATAAGCGGCTTCGAGTCATAATCGGGATTCCCGGCGGTCAGCACGAGGCGGCCACCGGCTGGTTTTTCGTTCAATTTAATAATTATCCTGTCTTCTATTCTCCTGGCCTCTATTAATTCTGGAAAGATAGCCAGGCATTCCAGGCTGCCTTCCATTCTGGTTTCCAGTTCGTGACGGGCGAAAGCCTCAATTTCCACCGGCAGGTAGGGGAGGTCCTTAAATTTTTCCGGTCTGATTTCTTCCTGCCGCCAGAGACTAACGGCATGAAAACCTGGTTTGTCTTTTATTGGAATCAGTGCTCCCTTATAACCTTCAGGCTTCAAGCTGAAAATCGTAAAAATAATTTTCCTGGCGGTCGGCCAGCAGTTAACTGAAATTCCATCCTCAAGAGAAGGATACAGGGGAATCCAGTCATGACTCAAGAAAGCCGAGTTGTTTTCGCGAAGAATTTTAAGAGTCCGCCCCAGATGTCTTAAATCGTCTTCCAGAGTTTCAGGCCTGGCCGGGCGCATGGTGTTTATTTCTGTTCCATAGCCATTAAAAAAAGCCACTGAGGCTTCCCGCCTGAACCTTCCTTCGCCGGGCTGGATAACCCGGAAAATGGCAAAATCGGGCTTTATAAATTTATTTAAATTAAGCAGCGGCGGAAGATAAAGAGCGTCGTGAACCCGGCCGGCTACTACTCCTGGCATATTTTTTGGAATGGCCATTCCCTCTGGATACAAGATGATACCAGGCTTAACCCGGTCGGCCATAGCCTGAAATTCGCGGCTGGATTCCCCACGGGTATCAAGAATCACTCCATCAGCCTGGATTTCTCGCAGAAGATTTTCCATAGCTTGGAGATGTCCTTCGTGACGGGTGCCTTCATCCCATGGATTGTAAGCTAGAAAGTACTTTTTCCCATTTTGATGGGCATAAGCTACCTGACGCCGGAGTTCGGCCAGTCCACCGGGGAGATCTCGGTAAAGATCGAATTGATTTCTCTCATCCAGGCCGAGCCTCGGCCAGGTCGGCCAGAGAGCGTAAATATCAATTTTCCCCACCAATTTATCCCAGGCGGAAAGATGCTGATAAAAGTTGGATTTTTGCTCTGCCCAATCATAATAGGTATGGTCCCAGGCAAACTGAAGAAGCATTAAATAGGTTTTTCTTATCCACTGCAGGTCTGAGCGTTCAAAAAGGGTGTTATCGAATGGCCTGAGATCGTAAAGATATCGCTCCTGAAACATCATTTTTAGTCCTGCCAGCCAGGGCTCGGGAGGAAAAAGAAGATCCGAAGCCAGCCCCGGGGGAAGCGAGGGGGCAGTCTGCACATCAAAATAAAGTTCATAATCTACTGTTCCCCCCGGCTCCAGAGTAGCTGCCCACCGACTGAATTCAGCTCTTTCCCGGCCGGTTCGGCGGGCCAGCCCGGTCAGGAAAAGTCCAGGGCTTATTTCAAGATGACAAAAACCAAGATGCCAGGCATTATCAGGTAAAAGCACGCCAACCGGTGTTTTTCCTGGCCGATAAAGAAGAGTCCGGCTAAGATAATGCGGCCAGCGGTCGGGCAGCCCGGCGGTTATATAAACTCTGTCAGTTCCCTGCCCGGCAGGAACCAGGTTTTCCAGTTTAACTTTTTCACCGGTTATGTTTTTTAATCGAAGAACAATTGTCAATCCTGGATATAGAGAAGTTTTCCCGGTCAGGGTGCCTTTAATTGTCTGATTAATATCAAACTCCAGCAGGTTATTTCCCGGTCTGTCTGCGGTTAAAATCATGGATAACCGGCCGGTTACTGGCTGAAATTGACTGGAAGAAACCAGCTTATCATTAATGAGGAGACTGAAAAGGGGTGGGGGAGAGGGCAACTGGACACAACTGTTATCAGTTAACCCGATTTTATTCAGGACTAAGCCGGTCGTCTCCGATAGTTTTAATTCGAATGAGTCCAGACTGGCAATAGCCATAGAATTGTCCTGGCCCATCAGGGGGAAAGCAGTCAGCCAGGCTGAGAAAGAAAGAAAAAAGCAGAGGAATAATGGCTCTTGTTTTATAAAATTTTTAAGACGCATCGCCCTTACCTTTCCAATCCAGTCTAGTCCAGGATTTTTCTTGAGACCATCTAATTTTCATTCTTATTAAAGACTAAAGCAATAAAATCTTAAAAATCTTAGCCTTCAGTCGGAAATATAGACCAATATGGTAAAATGAAAATCTGATAGCGGTGAAAAACCCTGGCTGGCCAGGGAGCAGGTCAGGGCTTTTGTCTGCCTAAGGAGGTAGCGATGTTAAATTTCGGGCTGCCCGAAGAAGTAAAAACCGATGTTCTGTATGACGTTATCATTCTGGGAGCAGGGTCGGCCGGGCTGACGGCTGCTATTTACGCCTCACGGTCATTGCTTAAAACGCTGGTTATTGACCCGGCACCGGCTGGTGGGCTGGCTTTGACAACTGAGCTTATTGAGAATTACCCGGGTTTTCCTGATGGAATTCTAGGGCCACAGTTGATGGCTGCTTTCCGGCGCCAGGCCGAAAAGTTTAAGGCAGAAATAATTGAAATCACTCCGGTCAACGCCGTCAGGCTTTCCGGTCAGGAA
>JAKPCG010000047.1 GCA_029553365.1 Acidobacteriota bacterium
TGGTGGATGGGCAAGGTACCGGTCATGATAGTTGTATGGGAAGGAAGAGTTAAAGGAGTCTGGGCGATACAGCGGGCAAAACGCACCCCCTGACCTGCCCAGCGGTCCAGAGTCGGGGTGACATCCGGAATGTAACCGTAACAGCCGAGGCGATCGGCCCGGAGAGTATCAATTGTGATCAAAATGACATTGAAATCTTTTCCGGCCCGTAACCGGCTCAGCGTTGGCCTTCCTGGTAAGAGAAGGAGAGCGATCAGCACAGCTCCAGCTATAACCAGGACTGGTATTAAAAAGCTTTTTCTCTTTTTCTTCATTTGTTTAAATTTGAATTCAACTTTAAATTATAACATAGATTTTATGCCTGGATGCTGAGACTGAGGATAGAAATCAGCAAGCAGGAAAGAAACTCTGAGGCACGACCACGAACTACATTAAAAAATTGAGCGAGCTGAGAACAGTAACGGTGGCTGAAGGACTGGAACCACCTGGTAAATTGTTCTCTGGTTGGTTTCAGCCTGTGCCTATTCTCCGGGCAGGGAACAAGGGGAGAGACTGCGAATAAATATTGTCCGCTGCTTGTCTGGTGTCAGGCCACGCCCATAAAAAAAGGGCGGCGGGCAAAAAGCCCACCGCCCTCGTTGAAGAGCTTTAATAACTAAAACATTAGGCGAATGCCGAGTCTGGCCTGCCTTGGGTTGACAATGGAATAAAGCTCGTGACCTGAAGTTGAAGGATAGACACCAGCGTTCCAATCATAAGTCCACCTGGTTCCCCAGGAGGTTATGGTGTCTGAATTGAACAGATTAAAGACATCAAGCATTACACCGAGTCTATATTTATCAGCAAAGGTAAAGATTTTTTCCAGCCGGATATCCAGCTGATGATCCATTGGATAGTGGTTTGAACCTCTTTTTTCAAGGAAAAAGGTCACTCTTCCCTGATTAATTCTTGGGGTCCTGTATCTGGCTGTCCAGGCGTTACCGGTCACCCCATGATAGTAGACATTTACACTCAGCTCAATTTTCGGGATGATGTAGCTGCCCTGAATCTTGATCATATGGGTTGGATCGTAAGTAGAGTGTCCGTCAGCGTTTATCCAGAAATTCGGGTCATAGACATCACCACCCCAGCCAATGTCATCAGCCTGGCCATTATCAGTGGTACCATAAGCTTTGGACAGGGTGTAGGAAGCCAGGAGCTGCCAGCGGTTGGAAAATCTTTTGTTGAATAAAAACTCAACTCCCTGATAACGGCGGTAAGGATTTAACAATATCCACGGATAGCCAGCCTTGTAAGCTGTTTCCAGATTGGTGATCAGGTAGTCAAAACTATTAACCGTATCAGCTGTTCTTTGATAAATCGTATAATCGCCATAATCGGGGACAGTCACAGGGTAAGGCTCATAGTTGGCGGCACGGTCGATAGGACCCATGATGTTTTTCCATTTCCGGTAAATATAACTGATGCCAAAAGAAGAGTCCTTAAACAGCTCCCGCTCGAGGCTAACTGTAAATTGCTCCATATAAGGATGCTTTATATCAGGATCCATATTATAAAGATTCTCATGGACTACTCTTTGCCATTCGACCCATTCGCCCTCGATCCACTCATAACTGATATAGTCACTATAGGCAGAACTGGGATTCATTCGGTCGTGGTAGCTGGCCAGCATGGCTTCGGAGTAGTGTCCATAATGAGCTTTTAGAACGGTTGTTCTATCGCCCAGCAAATCAAAAGTGAAACCAATACGAGGAGCAATTCGGCTATTGGTATAAACATTTCCTGGAACCCCTTTGACCTGGCCCCAGTACCAGCTAAAACGAAGGCCGGCACTGATATTCAATCTTTTCATTACCTGCCAGGAGTCCTGGGCAAAGGCTTCTAACCTGGTATAGTAAGTGTTCGTATCATAGCCATCATATTGGTAGGCTAAATAAGGATAACCATAGTAATCGTAATATTGAACATGATCACCAAGAGGCCCGTCTCCACCCTCACCGGTAAAACCATAACGGTTCCTGACCTTTGATCTTTCAAACTCTGCTCCGAACTTGAAGTCATGAGAACCATAGAAATCCTCAACATAATGGCTCAAGCTGGCATTGGCCTGAAGCCTCGTTCTATCGGCATAATAAAAATAGCCAGAACTGCCTGTCTGGAAATTCTCATCATAACTAAAATGCATATAAGGCCCCATGCCAACTTCCGGGTCGAGATAATAATAACCCCAGAAATAAGCTACTTTCAGATCAAAAAAAGTTTTGGAGCTGATAATCTTGGTCAGAGTAAAGTTGGCCACTGTTTCCGGTGATTTCTGGTCGACACAGGCTTCTGGTGAGGTGGTGGAGCTAGCTCCTCTGTTTATGCCATTATAGGTATCGATTTCAATTGAGCCCATCAGGCTTAAACTTGAGGTTGGCTGAGCATTGAGTTTAAGGAAACCACGCGGCTGTTTATAGCGAACAGCTTCAGGAAAGCCTGTGCGATAATCCCAGCTCTTGTAATACTGCAGGCCTAAATAAAACCAGAGTTTATCTCTGAGAATTGGCCCGCCCAGGTGAGCATTGACATCCATTAATTTAGCCAGAGGTGCAGTCAGATCAGGAAAATCTTCCAGATAAGCTGAATTGTTAGTTGTTCCCCAGAATCCTTTCGGGCTATCTGTCCTTTTTCCCTGAAAATCAAATTCCATATGGCCGGAAAAGTTGTTCCCACCGGATTTGGTCACCAGGTTAAAAACAACGCCGGTAAAGTTCCCGTATTCAGCCGGTAACCCAACGCCCATCACTTTGGCTTCTTCAATTATATTATGATCAAGAAAAACCCAGGCTGTACCAGCTTCGGGGTCGGCCACATTGACGCCATCCATACTGTAAGCAATGCCGGTGCTGTTGGAAGCTCCATAAGCAGTGTCCCTGGCTACGCCAGGCGCCATATTGACGATATCAGCCGTGAACTGGCTGTAGGGAATATTCCGCAGGATTTCGTTGCTCAGAGTAACTGAGGCTGTTTCTGTTGATTTGACATCAATCGTTGGGGCTTTGGCTACTACTGTCAACTCTTCGGCCAGAGAGGCTTGCTTCATGGTAATATCAATGGTGAGGGTAGTGGTGGTGCTCAATCGAATATTCTCATTAACAACAGTAGTAAAACCCTGAAGCTCAGCTTTAATTGTATAGTTTCCAGGCGGTAAAGCTGGAAATCTATA
>JAKPCG010000054.1 GCA_029553365.1 Acidobacteriota bacterium
TGATTAAGATTATCAAAGAACAAATCAAAAGTGCAGAAATGATTTTGGATATATTGACGGAAAAAAACCGAACCAGAAGCTTTAATACCAGGAGCATGATCGAAAAAATTAAAGCTTAATCCAGAAATTCAGCTTTTGCCAGATAAGGCCAAAACCAGAGAAATATAAAATAGGAAATAAAAAAGGGAAGGATAATTGCTATCCTTCCCTTTAAAATCTCTAATGAGATGGCAGCTAAAAATTAGAAATAATAACCAAGCATAAACAGCCAGCTCTTGTTCTTAACAGATTCGCCTTCGGCCATGCCTTCGGCAATATTGGTTAAGCCCAGATCATAGCGAACATCTATCGTAATTTTACCGCTTCCAATCTTCTTGCCCAGACCAATACCAAAAGTTAAGCCGAAGTCTGTGTCTTTTACCTCATCTTTGAAATCTTCTGAATAACTCTCACCGTCCTCAGTTACTTTGATCTTGGCTCTGGCATTAAAGCCAGCATAGGGGCCGGCATATACGGAGGGGACAAAGGACGAACCGGCTATAGGAAATGAAAAATTCAATAACAGAGGAACTTCCACATAATCAAGTTCATACTTGCCGGTAATTTCTACCCCTTCTACGGTGTCTGAACCCTTGGTTCCTTTTTGAACATAAAGAACTTCAGGTTGCAAACTGAAAAAACTGGCTATATTTACGTTCAGGGAGATACCACCTACCGCCCCAGCTTTGCTGGCAAGGGGAGAATTAGTCAGTTCTGGCTTAAAAGTCAGATCAGCCAGAGAAAAGCCTCCCTTGACACCTAACTTGATACCCGAAAACCCAGGTGAGGCCAGTAGACTAACCAAGAGCAGAGCCAAGGCTACCACCGAAAACCTTTTGCTAAGTCTTTTCACTCGACAACTCCTTTACTTAAAGTTCTGACGGTTAGATTATCAAAATTTAATCTAACTATTTGTTTACTTATAATATAGGAAAACTCGGTGAAGAGCAATGCTTATTGATTAAGTTGAAATTAATTGTCGCTCCGCTGACAGTTTCCCACAGCCTGGCTTGACACATTCGGTTATCAACCTCGGCCTTAAACCCCGCTAAAAGAACCTCCAATACCAGGGCTCCTGGCTGAGCTGCCTGAAGATTATCAGTAAATATCCTGATTGCTTCTGGTTCTCCCTGGACAGCCGGTTGCGAGTTGAACTCGATAAGATCGATGACTCATCTTTAGCCAATTCGATGATTAGCACGAACAAATTAAAGTTGTAATCCGGGAAATGGCTTTAATATATAATGATTTATATCCAATTTCAGGAGGGTATTATGAAAAGAAAGGCCAGCATTTTATCAGTTGTGCTCGTCTCGGGCATTTTATTCACGCTGCTCTCACTCCCCGCTGTTTCCCAGCCAAAGCCACAGGCTGAGGTCAAGTCACCTGCCCAGCCATCAGCTGAGCCGGCCCGGCTGCCAGAGCCAAAGCCTTTTTCCGTCAGCAGGCACCAGATAACTATTGATGGCAAACTGATACCCTACACCGCCACTGTGGGAGAAATAAGTATTCTGAAGACAGACGAAAAGCCCGGCGCTTCTATGTTCTTTGTCGCCTATACCAGAGATGATGTCAAAGATAAGTCTGGCAGACCGATCATGTTCTGTTTTAACGGCGGACCAGGCTCATCCACCGTCTGGTTACATCTGGGTGGTATTGGGCCGAAAAGGGTCGCCCTGGATGATGAAGGCCGCCCGCTAAGGACGCCGGCCGATTTCGAAGATAGCGACTACTCGCTGTTAGATATCACAGATCTGGTTTTTGTGGACGCCGTTTCGACCGGTTACAGCCGGCCTTTACCCGGCGAAGAGAAAAGCCAATTTCACGGAGTAAGTGAAGACGCTTCGTCTTTTGCTGAATTCATCAGAATATACCTGACCAGATTCGACCGCTGGGGCTCGCCCAAGTTTCTTCTGGGTGAAAGCTACGGGACAACCAGATCGGCTGTCCTATCCGGCGTCCTTCAGAATCGGACTTATGGGATCTATCTGAACGGCATAATTCTGTTATCCAGCGTCCTCGACTTTTCGACTGTTTCTTTTAGTCCGGGGAACAACCTGGCTTATGTAATTTATCTGCCGCATTATACCGCCACTGCCTGGTATCATAAAAAATTAGCCCCGCAATATCAGAGCCAACCTTTAGTCAAAGTGCTGGAAGAGTCAAGAAGATTTGCCATTGACGGCTATCTGCCAGCCTTAATGAAAGGAAATCTGCTTGAGTCTGAAGCCTATGAATCGGTGGCCAGAAAATTATCAGACCTGACCGGGCTGTCAGTTAGCTATGTCAAAAATTCCAATCTCAGGATCAGACATAACCGGTTTCTCAAAGAGCTGCTGCGGGAAAACCGCCTGACTGTCGGCCGCCTGGACAGCCGGTTTACCGGACGCGATGCCGATGCAGCTGGAGAAAGTTATGAATACGACCCGGCCAACGCCCTTCTGATGGGCTCCTTTTCGGCCGCTCTCAATAATTATCTGGGGACAGTGCTCGGTTATAAAAAGGAAGTCCCTTATGCTATCTATGGAAATGTTTATCCCTGGAATTACTCGTTTGATCCATCTGGAAGAATGATTCCCGGTATTACCGGTTCGGCCAGAAACGTTAGTTCCAGAGAGGGATCGCTTTTTGTGGCTGAAACCCTGCGGCGGGCGATGGCCGAGAATACTGCTTTGAAGATTTTTTGCTGCAACGGCTATTATGATGGCGCCACCCCGTTTTTTGGAACTGAATACACCTTCTCCCAGTTGATGCTTGATGGATCTTTCAAAGATAGAGTCAGGATGGGCTACTATGAAGCCGGTCATATGATCTATATCCATAAGCCATCCATGAAGAAACTGAAGGGCGATCTGACTGCTTTTATCACCTGGTCAATGGGCAAATAATAGCGTAACAGTCATCACTATCCTGCTGACCAACGTTCAAGGCTAACATTTACAACGAAAAAATAGTCAATCAGCCGAGGGGCCTGAAACTCTTACAGGAGAAGAATAGATTAAATAACCTCTGGTCATAGAGAGTAACCAGGGAGGTGCCGCCTTGTGACTCTACGTGATTTACGGTCAGAGGGTTTTTTAATCAGGACAGGCAGCCGAATCAGGCTGGCTATCTCTGCTGATAGTGAAGTCGATCCGGAGAAAAAGTTGGCTAGAATTATTTTTGACAATGTAAGACAGAAATATTAATAAATGACTAGCATGGTCGTATATTTGGTATTGGGACCTTTTGGAGGGCGGTGTCACCTATGAAGATAAAAATAAAAAGGAAACTATTTCTGTTTCTGATGGTTTGCTTTTTTAGCCTGATGGGCTCAAGCCAACTTCCCGGAGAAGACATCGATCCAGTCCTTAAAGAACGGATCGATAACTCTGATCTTATAGTCATAGGAAAAGTCATTGAGGCAAAAGCCGTAAGAGAAGATGGACTCATTTTTACCATAGTAACGTTCTCAGTTGAGAAGACGCTCAAAGGAGATCCTCAATCAGACCGGATCAAAATCAGGGTTCTGGGCGGCAGCGTGGGAAATATAGGCCTGCTGGTCACTGAGCCTGTGGCCAGATTTGATCTTAATGAGAGAGCTCTCACCTTCTTGCGGATCGTAAAAAAGAGGCCTGAGTACTACCGGGTATTTGATGAAGATGAGGGGAAATATACCATTACCACGGAGGGAATAATCCAGAGAACAGGCGTTCCTCTGGAAGAGATGGTCAATCAAATCGAGACCTATCTCAAGGCAGTAAACAACGATTGAAACAATTAAAACTTGAGGCCGGGAGTCAGCCTTCACCAAGCAAGGATAAAAGCCAGGAAATAAAAAAAGGGAAGGATAGTTACTACCCTTCCCTCATTATCTCTAATAGGGAGAATTTTAGAAGCAATAACCAAGCATAAACAGCCAGGTTTTGTTCTTGACCGATTCGCCTTCTGCCATGCCTTCGGCAATATTGGTCAGACCAACGTCGTAACGAACATCCAGAACAATTTTTCCGTGACCAATCTTCTTGCCCAGGCCAATACCAAAAGTCAGGCCGAACTCAGTGTCCTTGATTTCATCTTTGAAATCTTGTGAATAACTCTCACCGCCCCCTGTTATTTTAATCTTAGCTCTAGCATTAAAGCCAGCATAGGGCCCGGCATAGACAGAGGGAACAAAAGACGAGCCGGGTTTGGCAAAAGAGAAGTTTAACAATAGAGGCACTTCCACATAATCAATTTCATACTTACCAGTCAATTCAACTCCCTCTACGGTCTCTGACGCCTTGCTTCCCTTTTGAACATATAGAATTTCGGGCTGTACACTGAACATCCTGGACAGGCCCAGGTTCAGGGAGATACCACCTACTACCCCGGTTTTGTTATCAAAGGGGAAAGCAGTTTCTTCTGGTTTAACAGTGAGATTAGACAGAGAAAGACCTCCCTTAACTCCAAACTTAATGTCTGAAAATCCAGGGGAAGCCAGCAGGCCCACTAACAATAGAGTCATAACTACGAGAGAAAGACTTTTACTGAGTTTTTTCACCTGACAACTCCTTTACTATGAGTATTTTTGATTAGATTATGGAATCCTAATCTAACCAATTGTTTAGCTATGATACACAAAAAACCCTTAAAAAGCAAACATAATAGCTTAAATTTACAAAATCTTTATAAGATTATAGGAGTTCGATAAAGTGAATATTTTTGAGCGTCATTGCTGATTTTCCTGGTCTGGATCTGGTATTGACCCCAATTCTCTAAACAAGTATCATCGGAAGCTTGACCTTTCAAAGCGAGGACATTGATGAAAGAAAGAAATAACGACCAGCCAGAGAACAATAAATCTTATGTTTCCATCAGCTTGAGGAAATACATTACCGGTCAATTATCAGTTATTCTGTTTAGCTTAACGCTACTGACTCTGGGCCTCACCGGCTGCAAATCAAATAAATCTGTAGCCAGCCCTTCATCGGACCAGGACCTGGTTAGCACTATCGCCTATGACTTAAATATCCTCGTCGATTATGAAAACGAAAAAATTGAGGCCGCTTGCGGCTTGACAGTAGAGAACCGGTTCCACCACTCTGTCAACCGCCTTCCGCTGGTGCTCTACCGGCTGATGAGGGTTACATCAGTTGAAGATGAACAGGGGCGCAAACTTTACTTCAGCCAGCAGGTCGTTTCCTATGAGGATTGGGACAAATTTCAGGCCAATTTCATCGAAGTTAATCTCAAAAGCCCGCTCCAGCCCGGGGCGAAGGCAATCCTGAAAATTGCCTATAGCGGTTATCTCAGCGGTTACACCGAAACCGGCCTGAGTTATGTCCGTGACAGTATAGACCGCAATTTCACCATCATCAGGCCAGATTGCCTGGCTTACCCTCAGGTCGGGATTCCCTCCTGGAGTGCCAACCGGGCCGCCGGCCTGCAGACCTTTGATTACACTGTCCGGGTGACCGTACCCAAGTCACTGGTTGTAGCCAATGGAGGCCGCCTGATCGAGAGGCTGGTCAGTGAGCAGCAGGTCACCTATGTTTACAAAAATATCCTCCCGGCCTGGAGGATAGACGTGGCTATCGCTGATTATAACCTCCTGGAGGAGCCCAGTCTTGGTCTCCGTGTCTTTTATTTCAAAGGAGACGAACCGGGTGCCAGAAGAGTCCTTGAGGCGATGGGCAATTGCCTGCAGCTTTGCACTAAGTGGTTTGGCCCCCTGGCGTCAAAAACTGATTTTACTGTCATCGCTCTCCCGGAAGGTTATGGTTCCCAGTCGGATGTTACCTCCATACTTCAGACCCGCGATGCTTTTCTTAACCCTGAAAAGCTTGTCCAGCTTTACCACGAGCTTTCACACCTCTGGAATGTTAAATCTCTTGATCCGCTGCCGCCCCGGTTTGAGAGCGAAGGACTGGCTATGTTCCTTCAATATGTCACCCGCGAAGAATTGGAAGAACGGACAGGAGATCTGGAGGCTGCAGCCCGGCGGACTTTCGAGTCATTAAAGCTAAAGTGCCGTGAAAATCCCCGCCTCCTCGAGGTGCCGATGATTGATTATGGACGTGAACAGCTTACCGATTATTCCTATACTTACGGGATGCTATTTTTTTATGTGCTGTCAAAGATGGCCGGACAGGAGGCTATGCTCCAGGCAGTTGGGTCAATTTACCAGAATTTTTGCCAGACAGGAGCGACCGCCAGGCAATTCCTCGAGCATCTTCAAACCCCGCTTGGCCTGAATCTTGAAGCCTTCTATCAATCCTGGGTTTTAAGCACCGAGGCCAGCCGTGATATCTGCAACTTCCCCTCTCTTGACGATCTCGTCAGGAAATATGCACCGGCCGCCAGGCCATAAACCGGTCTCAAATTCAATCATAAACTCAGGCCTTCAAGCTTCCCGCTAGAACGGTTTATCAGGAGGCCGTGAGCCCCTTTTCTCACCTGGCTCGTCATGGGCCTGCCCAATAAGGGGCGTTAGCCAACTAGAAATGTGCTATGCGCCCTTCTTAAACACATAAATCGCCCACCCCAGCGTTTCTCGTCCCCACCTCAGATAGGCTGTCTTACTCCCCCGCACTTGCTTCAGCACTGTCGCCACATCTGGATCATTCCGATGATCACTGGCCCAGGTTTCCGCCGCATACCACTGTAATCCTTCATACCTATCCCAGTCATCCTGGTTGCTTACCAGCGTGTAAACCGCTTCCAAGCCGTACTCTTGACCGGCCTCTACATTCTGATAATGTGTTCCGAAGTCACTCCGCATCACTTCGATTGTTTCCAAATACTCTTTTTCCGGTTCCTGACGCCAGTATGGTTCTC
>JAKPCG010000068.1 GCA_029553365.1 Acidobacteriota bacterium
GCAAAGCATATAGCCCATGACTATCCACATAATGACAGAAAAGCTGGTATTCAAGCTTCTCATAATATCGGGCAGAGAAATCATCAGCATACTGCCACTTAAAACAGAAAAAAGCGCACCGAGAGTTGTGCAGGATAAAGCGATCCATTTATATTCAATCTTTTTCATCTGGTCTCTTCCTTTCTAACCTTCTCTTCCAGGCTGCTCAACCGCATCAGCAGATCCTCAAATTTTTTTCTGGTAACCAGCAGCTGGCTGACCTTTTCCTCAATTAATTTAATTTGCCTCCTGATCATTTCCATATAACTGTTGATGGTAGCCAGGCTGGCCGTCTCCTCGGAAAGAATATTTTCTACTTCCTGATCTAATTCCAGGGCTTGCTTGATCTCAGCCAGGCTAAAAGCCAGAGATTTCTTCAGAGAGACTATCCTTTTAATCTTTTCTACATCTTCCTCAGTATAAAGCCGATAGGCAGATTCTGCCCTCCGTGGGCGAATGAGATTTAAATCCTCATAATATCGGATGGCCCTTTTAGTCAGGCCAGTCAGATTAGAAACCTGTTCAATTTTATAAAGCTTATCGCTCATGGTACCGCCATAATTCTATGGATTTTACGCTCGATTAACATTAACGTCAAGGTTAACCCTTAAAAAACTACCCTGTTCCGAATGAAAAGCGGTGCATCTGTCTTATCGACAAAAAGGCACTCTAACTTTGAGCCAATCAAATAACCATACTGGGAATTAAAGTTTCTAACAGTTATTATTGAATTAAGTCAAAGCCCGAGTCAGAATAGAAGAAGTTGAGTGAATTAAAAGCTTTAAGTATAATGTTTGGTCTTAAAGCAATATCGGTATTGGCCGGCTAAGCGATGATGATGACTGATAGCCTGGATTATATTCGTCAGAATGTCAGAGCTATTTGGCAGGAACTCCCGCCTTCGGTTGAGCTGGTGGCTGCAGCCAAACAACAGACGCCAGAAAAAATAATGGCCGCTATTGAGGCTGGCGTAAAGATTATTGGTGAAAATTACGTCCAGGAAGCGCTGGCTGCTTACCAGATCATAGGCCAACGGGTCAGCTGGTCTTTTATTGGCCATCTTCAGAAAAATAAGATAAAAAAGGCAGTGGAGATTTTTGACATAATAGAGACGGTGGATTCAATTGAACTGGCTGAAGAAATCAACAGGAGAGCTGCCGCCAGGGGAAAGGTTATGCCCGTCCTGCTTGAGGTAAACTCGGGGCGTGAACCTCAAAAGTTCGGTGTCTTCCCGGAAAAAGTAGAAGAGCTGGCCCGATCGATAGTCCAGCTGCCTGGCCTCAAGCTCTCGGGGCTGATGACCATGGGTCCAGCCGAAGGTGACCCGGAAGCAGCCAGACCTTATTTTCGCCTGACCAGGCAGTTGTTTGATTATCTCCAGAAACTCAACTTGCCTGGGGCTAATATCCATATTCTCTCCATGGGTATGACCAATTCCTACCGGGTAGCCATAGAGGAGGGAGCAACGAGAGTTCGCCTGGGAACCAGAATTTTTGGTCCACGTCAGTAGATCTCGTGATACATTCGTTTAATTTTGATAATCTTTTAATAATTAAATGAGCTGAGAGGTGCCGGATGAAGAACAGGTGGTTGGTTGTCATTGGAGCTATTATTATTCAGATTAGCCTGGGAGCTGTTTACATCTGGAGCGTTTTTCAAGCTCCGCTGCTGACTTATTTTCCAGCCTGGACTGAAAGCCAGGTAACCCTGCCGGCTCAGATTATCCTGGCCTGCTTTGCTCTGGCCGTCATTATAGCCGGACGTATTCAGGATAAAGTTGGACCACGGCCGGTGGCTATAGCTGGTGGGTTGATGCTGGCTGCCGGTTTAATGCTGGCCAGTCTGACCTCTCATTTGCCGCCCGATAAAGCTCTCTCCTGGTTAATAGTCACCTATTCGGTTATTGGCGGTCTCGGTATCGGGACTGCTTATGTTTGTCCGATTGCCACCTGCGTTAAATGGTTTCCGGACAAAAGAGGTCTGATTACCGGCCTGGCTGTAGCCGGTTTTGGAGCTGGGGCTTTCTTTTTTGCACCTTTAGCTAAGGGGTTAATCGGGGGCGATTACTATCAGCTTTTTGGAAAAAACCTCTTTCCCCTGCCCGCGGCTGGACTGTTTAACACTTTCCTGATTTTTGGCATTATTTTCCTTATCACTGTCGTTGGCGGTGCTTTCTTATTAAAAAATCCGGAACCAGGTTACCGACCGCCTGGCTGGAATCCGCCAGCGGAAGTGACCATTGCTGGCCAATCTAAAGTCAATTACAGTCCTGCTCAGATGTTTCGCACCTGGCAATTCTGGCTTCTCTGGGTTGTTTTTTTGATTGGCTGCGGCAGTGGTTTGATGATCATTATGAAAGCTTCGCCCATCTGGCAATCACTCGCTTTATCCAACTTAAAGGATGGGGCCGGGAACATCAGCCTGGAAAGTATTGCTTCGGCCGGGGCTCTGGCGGTCTCCATCCTGGCCATTTTCAATTCTCTCGGAAGAATTATCTGGGGGAAAATATCGGATATGGCCGGGCGGCGTCCGGCTATGCTGGCCATGTTTTTCATGGAAGGCCTGTGCCTTCTGCTATTACCTCAGATGCAGAGTTTTTCATCTTTTTTAACAGGCATTTCAATTATCGGACTGAGCTTCGGAGGACTACTGGCTGTCTTACCGGCAATTACTGCCGATTTTTTTGGTCTGAAGCACTATGGAGCCAACTATGGCTGGATGTTCAGTGCCTATGGAGCAGGTGGACTGCTCGGCCCTTATCTGGCAGCCAGCCTGATGAAAACTTCAGCCATCGTTAAAGTCAGAGAATTTCGTTCTGGCCAGGAAGGTCTGATTAAAACCCTGGTGGTCGGAGATTACCATCAGGCTTTTATCATAGCCGGTGTACTCTGTCTGCTGGCCGCGGCCGCCATGTTAATCCTAAAACAGCCAGAAGCTAAAGAAAGTCAGCCAGCTTCTCTCTGATTTTTTTATTTTTGCCAAGCCAGGTTTCGATAGCAATTTATCGTCGGGGCTTTTTAGCCAAATAAATCACCAGTCTTATCCTCGCCTTGCTAATTTATAAAATAGTAATCTTGACCTCAAAATCAATTTCCGCTCAGAAAAAATCAATCTTCTGGAGCTTTGAGTGGAGTTGCTTCTTCGTTTTTGTTCTTATCCTCATTTTCCATATTTTCTGGATTTTCCAGCAGCTCAGCTTCAGCCTCAAGCACACCGGTTTCCGGTCCTTCCGGCTGGACCTGCCTTTTGATGGTTTCTATCTGACGCAGGGGTTTCTCCAGTTGATTTTTGCGGGTTGAATTCAGGATCTGAAACTCAGCCTGGGCTTCATCAATTTTTTTGCCCACTCTTTCTAAGGATTTAACAAAGGCCTGCCACTGCTTATAAAATGAATCCAGAAGGTCAAGAATCTGACCGGCAGTGTTTTGCAGGTTGAAGTTCTGCATGGCCTGATGAATGACCGCCAGGACGGCATAGAGGGTAATGGGAGAACAGAGGATTACCTTTTGCCTTAAAGCGTAGTCGAGAAATTCAGGATCACTTTCATGGATAAACGAATAGACCTGTTCATTTGGAATGAAGACCAGGACATAATCAAGAGTATCTCTGTCTATATAATTACGGCTCGTCACCTCTTTTATTCTGGCTCTGGCGTCACGGAGAAAGAACTGGCGATAATTTTCTTTTTCCTTTTCGGACGAGGCTTCCAGATAATGAAGGTAGTTATCCAGCGGGAATTTCACATCCATGTTAATCTTTCGGCCCTGAGGCAGGAAAAAAGTATAATCGGGCCGCGACTCGCCACCTTCACCGCTCACCTGTTTTTTATAGTTAATTCCCTCGACAAAACCCATCATCCGCAGAATGTCCTCGGCCATTCTTTCGCCCCATTGACCGCGGGCTCTGGTATTGGACAGAGCCTGCCGCAGCTCGTTGTTTGTTTCCTGCAGTCTGACCGTCTGCTCCAGGGCGAGACGAAGCTGGTTCTCCAGCTGTCCGAACCTGGCTGCTGCTTCTTTCTCCAGATCTGTAATAAGTGACTGAAATTTGACCAGATCTGTCTTAACCCCTTCCACTGTCTGATCAATCAGCTGTTTTTTACTTTCCAGTTCTTTAGCTCCCATCTGAGTCTGGCGGCTTAAGACTTCATTGGCCAACTTTAAAAACTCATCTGTATTTTTTTTAAGAGCTTCAAAAGAAAGAGAACCAAAAGAGTCACGCACCCGGTTGAGCAATATCTCAAGTTCCTGAGTTTTTTCAGCCTGGGCCTGAGAAACAAGCTGCTGAGCCAGAGCTTTATTCCTCTTTTGATAGAAATAATTAATAACGAGGACAAGAATAGCACCGAACGCAGCTCCCAGAACAAAAGCTAATAACAGATTCATCAAATTTTCTCCCTTTCCCGCCAGGCACACCAAAGTTTTACAGGTTTCCTGCCGGCTCAATTAACAGGTGGGCTGGCCAGGCAAATTGTCTAATCCAGATCTGTCTCCCCTTCCGGGCCTGTTCCGCTCACGGCTCCATAATCATTGTCCAGCCCGGAACCAGAATCATAGTCAGAAAAAGAAGAATCCGAGTCCTCTTCAGCCAACTCCTCGCCAGCTTTTTCTTTTTCGGCTTCAGCCAGAGCTTGATCTATCTCTTCCTCAAAATTGGGACCCAGTTCATCGCCCATTTCGCGACCAAATTTTTTCATCCAGCGGGCCAGGCTTTGCGGATCGTTTTCATCCAGATCTCCTAGCCGGGAAGGATCGGCCAGATGCTCCAGTCGTTCTTCCTCTGATTTCAGCACAGCCACCCTGGAAATTAGCCTGACCAGATCAGTACTACCGCAGTGCTGACAGCGAGCCTCAAACTGGCTTTTTATAGACAGAAGAAGAAAGGATGATTTCTGACCGCATTGACGACAGCGATATTCATAAATTGGCATCGTCACTTCCTCCGTTTCTCACCCTTTTTCTTTTTTATAATTTATAAGAAAAGGGCCTCCAGAGCAAGTCCGGTTCAATAGAAATAATTAATCAATTTAGCCAGGCAGGTCATTGAACTGGTGTTTCTTTTTCTGCCCTAATTTCGAGAACATATTGTTTTAAAGACTCAATAATGTTAGGTGGCAATTCAAAAGCCAGCCTGGGATATTGGGGGAGCAGAACTTCATAAATTACATACTCACCAATTTTCCGGGCCTCAATGGCTCTTTTCAGAACATTTAAATCAGGATAATCCTGGAACTGCTCTGCCGGCTGGCTGCTGAGATAGCCATATTCAGCCGCCAGCGCCTCCTGTTCTTCTCCTGAATAAAGGGCCGAAGAGGCTGGTTTGCCCATGGAGGTAGCATAACCAGGTTCATAGGTCCATAAGGCCTTGGCCATGGCGTAGGCTAGCCAGGCGGGAGCAGCGCTGATCACTACATGATTCTCACCGGTCTTTTCAAGCTTATATTGAGGATTGAAGACCCAGTCCTCGACTCTTAGACCGCAGCTTTTATAAATAAACTCCCTCGATTTTTTCATTCTGGGAATATTTCTATTGAAAATTTGAGCCAGGGTCAGCTCTTCCAGGGCGCGCTCTTCCTCTCCCTTGATAACTAAAGCGTCAGCCAGAAACCAGTGGGCCATATAATCAGCTGGATTAGCGGCCAGAGCCTTTTTATACCACTCCATCGCCTGATCAAAATCCCCTTCGGGCTCATAGGTTTGCCCGATGTAGGTCATGATCACCGCCACTTCTGGCTGGCTGTCCAGGGCTTTAAGGTAATATTCCCTGGCCTGCTGGTCATGGTGATTCCTAAATTCCTGTTCAGCTTTGTCCAGCCAGCCCTGGGTCTCTGGCTTTATCTGATATACCTCTAATTTTATTTTTCCATCTTTTTCCTGACGATACCAGTAGTTGGAGGTCAGTCGATCCGAATAATCAGGCGGAGGTATCTTTTCCTCCAGAATCCTGATCTCATACTCAATTTTTGATTCCTGCAGCATTTTCAGAATTTCGAATGGCGTATGGAGTTGTTGCTGACTGAAAGGCAAGTTTAATAAGAATAAAATAATAGCTGACAGAGAAATGGACTGGTTCATTTTATCCTCCCCTTTAGACCTTTTACCCCAGGCGGACAAATAATGTCAAATTGAATGTTCCATGGCATTAAGACACAGTATCCAGAGTTGATGGAAGAGCAAGGAGGTTTAGGGCCGACGTGCTGGACAGCCGGATCCGGGAACAAGTGCCGAGGAGGCAGGCTAGTCGGTTTTTAACGGGACTGACAGACGATTTAATTCAGGCCGCGACTGGCTGTTCTTCCAGCTGGACCAAGCAGAGATATTTTCTCTTCAACCAGCAAAACCACTGCCGGCGCTGTCTACTCCGATATTCTTTTCCTGCTATTCGATGGCCGCTTTCTGTTGATTAACTTTAAAGAAGAAAGCCGGATCAAATTTCGGCCGCCGCTCAAAAGTATAAAGACCATTGACTTCCTGTTCGATATCATAGAGCTGGGTATAACAAAAGCCGGCTATTCGCCTGTTAAAGAGCAGGGCTTCAGTTAAAGCTTTATAGCGCTCCAGAAATTCCTCCGGGCTCCGCGGCCGGTCACCATAGCCCCAGGCTTTATCATCCTGCTGTCCGGGATTCCACCAGATGCCGCCATATTCGCTGACGAAATAGGGTTGCCCCTGATAAGGTGTGTGCCGTTCTCTGTTGCCATTGACGAAAACTTTCGGTGGCGAAAGAAGAAGGCCATCGTAAGCTTCTTTAAACTTAGCCACATTCTGTTCATAGTTGTGGGAATCATAAACATCGGGTACAACCAGATGATAACCACCAGAAGCATCAATCATAAGTCGGGTTGGATCAAGAGCTTTCGTCAGATGGAAAATATTTTCCATGACACCTGGATAATTGTCACCCCAGCGTTCATTAAATGGGCACCAGCCGATGATGGAGGGATGGTTGAAGTCTCGTTCGACCGCTTCCAGCCACTCTGCCTGAAAAGTAAGAAGAGCTTCGGGGCGGCTTAAATCGAGCCCCCAGTCGGCAAATTCTCCCCAGACGATATAGCCCAGCCGGTCAGCCCAGTAGAGAAAACGTCGCTCAAAAACCCGCTGATGTAATCTTGCCCCATCGAAGCCCGCCGCCTGAGAAATTTCTATATCATGGCGAAGAGCTTCATCAGAGGGAGCAGTATATATTCCGTCGGGATAAAATCCCTGGTCGAGAACAAGGCGCATAAAAAGTGGTTTCTTATTAAAATAAATCTTCTCGCCGCGCGTCTCTATTTCTCTCAGACCGAAGTAGCCCTGAACGCGATCAATTGCCGGGCCAGAAGCAGCCGTGGCCAGTTCCACGGTAAAATCATAAAGATAAGGGTTTCTGATCTTCCAGAGCTTTGGATTTTTCAACCTGACCACAAAGCCGGTTAATCGCGCTGCCGGTCTTGTTTCTTTAAAGACGATTTTCTGGCCATCGGCCACAGCCAGGGTCAGAAAACCTGGGGCCGGCTCCTCATTGAGATAAACCTGAAGAATTGCCTGTCCGTTCTGGAGGTCAGGATAAACGCGGTATTTTTCTATTCTCACCGTCGGGACCGGCTCCAGCCAGACTGTTTGCCAGATACCGGTCGTGCGCCGGTACATGCAACCATAAGAATAATAACGCTCGCTCTGTTTGCCGGACGGCTGACGACCGCTGCGGACATCATCCCGGCACCTGACAACCAGGACATTCTCCTTCTGCTGACAGAGGTCAGTAATGTCAAAGGAAAAAGGAGTATAACCGCCACGGTGAGTTCCTGCTTTCCGGCCATTAATCCAGACCGTCGTTTCATAATCAGCTGCCTCAAAATTCAACTTGATTCTCTGCCCCTGCCACTCCTCGGGAATGGTCAGAATTCTCTTATACCAGACGGCAGCCATGAAATCAGTAAAGCCAATTCCGGAGAGTTTACTTTCCGGAGCAAAAGGAACAAGAATTTTGCGGTCAAATCCTTCCCCCTGGGGCAGCCCGCGTTCTTCGCCTGAATCGGATAAATCAAAAGCAAAATCCCACTCGCCGTTTAAATTGAGCCAGCGCGAGCGAGTGAAATCAGGACGTGGATATTCCGGTCGAGGGAGAGATGAACTTTCGGCCGAAGCCTGAGAGGTGACAGGAAGATTTAAGTCACTGCGGCTCGAAACGAGGCCTCTTTCTTCCCGGCTATTCTCTGCCCCGGCGACAATCAGCGAGTTCAGAAAGAAAAGCCCGACCAGAAAAAGGCCACAGCCGACCATCATTCTTTCTACCCGGCTTTTTACCCGACCTGATTTAAAGTTATTCTTCATTTTTTCCTCCACAGGCGATTTATCATACAATTTATTTTAAAGAATGTCCTTAGATATGTGGTTAGTATCCTGTGGGTAGAAACACTTTAATTAAACTCTGTCCGGCCCGGTGGCAACCAGGATGATCTCGAAATCAGTCGAGCTCTTTTTTATATTCATTCCTTTAGCCTGCAAATAGGCCTCAACTGCCTCCAGACTGACGCTGGAAACTTCATGTTCATCTCCCTCCTGGCGATGAATCGCAGCCATCATGGCCAGGCCACGTTCATTAAAATCACTTATGACCAGTTTGCCAGAAGGAGCCAGCACTCGCCGGAGCTCATCCAGGACGCGATAAGGGTTTTTTAAATGGTGGACTACATTGACAGCAAAAATGACATCAAAAGAATTATCAGCGAAAGATAGATTCTCCCCATCTTCCTGCCGGAGCTCAACCAGCCCGGCGAGACCATGGGCTTCGAGGTTCTGGCGGGCAAATTCCAGTTGCTCGGCTGACTGATCAAAACTCACCAGCCTGAAGCCCAGCCTGGCCAGGTTGAGGGCAAGATGACCGCGGCCAGTGCCCGCCTCAAGAAGGCGGCCGTTAAGTGGCTTAGCGGCTTCGATGACCGCCAGTCTTTCCCGGTCCAGGTCATAACCATATTGTGCCTGAAGTTCCTTTCTTCTGGCTATTTTAGACAGAACCTGACTGCCCTCTTCCCTGTTCTCTGGTTCCATTGTTCGCCCTGCCTTTTCCGAATCCAGCCTTTCAAGGGTGTTTATAAACGGCCTGGCACCTTTTCAGCCTTTTTGTACGGCTACAAATCTTCTTAAAAAGCTCACCGCTCGATCGCAGCGGCGGAAAACCGGCAGTCCGTGGTCTTCGAGATAAGCGGCCAGCGGATCATAGAGCTCACCGGCATCAATATTGACGATGAGCGGTTTATCTGTCTTCTCAAAGGCTCTGATGAGATAACCGGCCAGACTATTTTCGGCATAGATATTTTCCACCTGACCTTCACCCGGAGGCAAAGTTTGAAGAGCGGCCGTGACGGGAACAATTGAGACCACGGCACAGTCTACATTCTTTTCCTCGAGCAGAGCTTCGACGCAGGCTCCGAAAGTGGCATCATCAGCCATCGGTGTCACGTCCAGCGGATTATGGACATCCTGCAGGCGGTCAATACCAGCTGGAGCCAGGGCCTGATTTATTTTCCTGACGGTTTCCCCGGAAAATTCAGCCAGCACCAGCTCACCGTTTTCTCCCCGGAGATTATCGGCCATAATCACCGACTCAAAACCGGCATTGGTCATCAGACCAACCCGATTCCCGTTGACCTTCTTATCAGCCAGATAAGCCAGCCCTTTGATCAGGCTTTCAAATTCTTCCACTGTCTCGGTAACAATCATCCCGGCCTGGGCCAGAAGGCTGGAAGAAACAGCATAGTCACCGGCGACCGAAGCGGTATGGCTCGAGGTGGCTTTACGTCCTTCTGGACTGCGCCCGGCTTTATAGACCACAATTTTCTGGCCAGCAGCAAGGCACTTTTTCGCGGCGTCGAGAAGATTCAAGCCGTCTCCAGGCTGCAGACCTTCCAGGTAAAGAGCGATGATTTTTACTTCCGGGCGGCCTTGAAGGTACTGCAGATAATCGCCGGCCGTCAGATCCAGCTGATTGCCGATCGAAATAGAATAGACCGGTTCAAGACGTCCTTCATTGCTCATCCTGGAGAGCATAAAGGCGCCGCTCTGGCTGACCATGGCCAGGCCGGCTTTGACGCCATGCGGTCTTTTAAGTTTGTAGTCCGGAATGAAAATGCTGTCGTATTTTCCCGGTCTGGAAATAACACCCAGGCAATTGCCGCCATTAACAACCGGAACAATTTTCCCTTCCTGCCTTTTTTGCTTCAGGAGGTTCCTCAGGCTGGCTTCCAGGCCTTCGGTTCCTGCTTTTTCACCCAGGCCGCCGGCAATGACAATTACCGAATACGCCTTCTCGTGCTCAACCAGGTCTTTCATCACCGGATAAACCTGCTCGGCTCCCAGGGAGTGGATAAAAAGATCCACTGTCACCGGAAGCTCGGCCACAGTCGGCACACAGCGGCAGCCCTCAATCGTCTGAACTCCTGGTTTAACCACATAGATATTTTCCGCCGGGAAACCATTCTTCAGAATATTATTAAGGATAATATGCCCGGTGTTCATCTTCTCCGAGACACCGATCATGGCGATCGTTTGAGGTTCAAGGAGCTTGTTAATCTGCTCGGCTGGCCGGACAGCCAGTTCTATTTTGCGTCTGGAAAAACGACAGAGACCATCGAGCGGTAAAAGGTTATCGTCAGCCATAACCAGCGGATTGGTTTCCAGCTCTTCAATCGTATAGGTTTCCTTCTGATTGAAAAGAGAAAAACTCTGTCCGATAGTCTGAAATATCTTGATAGCTTCCAGAAGTTTTTCAGGTGGCAGAAGAGGCTTCTGACCCCGGAATTCTTCAGCTATTTTGCCATAAATAGCCGTCCTGGCCAGAATAGCTTTCATCACAGCCGCTGGCAGGGGTGAAGAAGGTAAAATAGCCAGATTGTGGCCGGCTTTAAAATGAGTATTCAAATATTCCACATCCAATCCACCGCCGCCAAAAGTAACGACCGGGCCGAAGTCATTACTCGTCCGGAGACCGAGAAGTATCTCTGAACCGAAACCAACCTGAAGATAATTCACGCGCTCGACAATCAAAAATCCGCGGATTGATTCTTCCACCTCGGCCGGAGAAATCTTATGCCTTTTATCCAGACGGGTGAAAGCCGTTCCCACCCGCTTCTTCATCTCCTTCATAGCCAGCTCAATCTCGCGCCTGGAATTTTTGACCAGGACCACACCGCCCACATCCGACTTGTGCTGGATGAGGGGCGAGACAACCTTGACCACCACCTCTTTACTTTTAATTCTCTTCAGACTGTCAGCTTTGAGTTTTTCTCCACTTTTTAAAAAGATATGAGATGGGACTTTAAAACCAAAAAGCCTTAAGAGCGCATAGACCTCAGGTTCGAGCAGGAAGTTTCTCCCCTCACGTTCGGCTTTTTCCAGAATTCTTCTTGCCCTCACTGCATTATTTTTTTCCATTTTCACCGGCCTCATTTTATTCATAAATTATCGCTCCAGCCATCCAGGCCGAAACTCAAGCCTGACTCTCCGCCGCCTGCCGGCCAAGGTCAAAAGCCTTGAGATTCGTCTCGACAACCTTCTCGCCATTGGACTGAAATAAAACCCGGATGAACTTTTTCAGATTGTCCTCCTGAAGAGGAAGATAGCGTGAGGCGGCCCCCAGGACAACCATATTTTCTGCTCGCAGGCTGCCGGCCTGTTTGGCCAGCTGGCCAGCTTCGATGAGCCAGCTTTCCCTGACCTTTTTTATTTCTTTGAAAACCTCTTCCAGGGGTGGGTAATCATGAATATTGACATATGGTGTGCGGCTGGAGATGACTGTTCCTTCCGGTTTGAGAAAAGAAAAATAGCGCAGCGCTTCAAGCGGCTCCACGCTTAAAATCAAATCCGCTTCTCCCTGCGGAATAAGCGGGCTGAAAATTTCTGTCTCTGACAATCGGAGATGAGACTCAACCGCCCCGCCCCGCTGCGACATGCCGTGAACTTCGGACTGCAAAAAATAAAGTCCTTCGGCCAGGGCAGCCTGATCAATGACAAAAGCGATGGACAGAATCCCCTGGCCACCAACTCCTGAAATTATAATGTTATACATGGTCTGTGGCTCCTTTATTTGTTACCGAGAATCTGGATGCATTCCCGGCGGGCGATGATCACCGACAGGCCGTGATAGGCCAGTTCTTCTTTGATAATGCCGACATTGAGCTGATGATTTCTGGGTAAAGGGATGATGACCCGGATATGCTCTGGAGAAACACCCAGTCCAACCAGCATTTTATCCAGCGGTTCGCCTGTGCCAAAGCTGGGCTGAGCACCGGTCATGGCCACCGTGCTGTTATCCAGGATGACGACAGTCATGTCGGTCTGCGAATAAACAGCATCGAGCAGCGGCGTAATACCAGAATGGGCAAAAGTTGAATCGCCGATGACCGCTACCGAAGGATAAACACCGGCTTCGGCTCCTCCTTTAGCCATCGAGATACTGGCTCCCATGCAAACACAGCTTTGGATGGCACGGTAAGGTGGCAGTGCCCCCAGAGTATAGCAGCCAATGTCAGAAAAAACGTTACCCCGCTCATAGCCCTGAAGAGCTTCATTCAAGGCTTTGAAAGTATCAGAATGAGGACAACCTGGACAGAGCTGCGGCGGTCTGGCCGGCAGTTTAAAATCACCCAGACTGACACCATTTCTAACCGGGAGTCCAAGCACCCTGGCCACTATCTCCGGCCTCAGCTCACCGGAAGCAGGCAGCGTCCCATCCATTTTGCCTCTTATGACTTTACCAGGAAGGCCAGCCACTCCGCGGATAAACCGCTCTATAAAAGGATAGCCTTCTTCTATGACCAGTATTTCATCCACCCGATCAATCAGCTCAAGGAGCTTTTTTTGAGGAAACGGGTAGGTTGAAATTTTAAGAAAGGCGGGCTTTGCTTCCAGTCTGTTGGCCACTTCGCGGAAATAGCTGGCGGCCAGACCTGAAGCAACAACTCCAAGCCGCTGGCCTTGATCGGCCGCAGAAAATTCATTAAAACGACATTCTTCAGCATAAGCCTGTAAATCTTTCTGCCGGCGGAGCAGGTCCTGATAACGGCGCCTGGCATTGGCCGGGAGAAGAGTCCAGTCCGGTCCATAGCCATATTTAAAGTCCTGATTTTTTCCTCTTGCTTCCCTAACCACAACCGGCGCCCGGCTATGAGCCAGCCTGGTCACCAGCCTGATCATGACAGGCAGGCCAAACTTTTCTGAGAGGTCAAAAGCTTCTCGGGTTTGATCATAGGCTTCCTGATGACTGCTTGGTTCAAAACACAACACGCGGGCAAAATCAGCATAAAAACGGTTATCCTGCTCATTCTGAGAAGAATGGAAACCAGGGTCATCGGCTGTAACGACCACCAGCCCGCCATTAGCCCCGGTGATAGCGGCATTGATAAAAGGGTCAGCGGCCACATTCAGGCCAACATGCTTGAAAGAGACCATCGCCCGCTGGCCGGCGAAAGAAACACCCAGGGCTTCTTCTGTGGCTACCTTTTCATTGACACACCATTTGGCCACAAAATTTTTGCCACCAGCTGATTGTCTGATCAAAAATTCCATGATTTCTGAGGCCGGTGTACCTGGATAGGAATAAGCAGCGGTTAAACCGGAGTGAATCGCTCCAAGAGCAACCGCCTCGTCACCCAGTAAAACAACTTTTTCCATTGGTCCGTCCTTTTGTTGTTATGTAGAAAAATTAATCTTGGCGTTAATTGAGCCTTCAGCATACAATTTACATCTTTCTGCTGTCAAGAAAGAATTGATTTGTCAAATTACTATAATTCCTATAAAATTATGCATATTAAGGTCAGCTGGCTGGCGCTTGGTTTCAGCCGCCTGACAACTGGCCAGGAGGCAGTCGATGTTTAGGATTTCAACCAAAGGTCGCTATGGCACCAGGCTGATGCTGAACCGGCCCAGCATTATCAGGATGGTCAAAAAGCCCGTTCACTCAAGGATGTGGCGGCCGAA
>JAKPCG010000089.1 GCA_029553365.1 Acidobacteriota bacterium
TACCGACCAGCCGGACTGAGTATTTTTTCGTCCGGACGGGCATAAGGCGGTGACCAGTCACTCCAGGTATCATCCGGTTCGCCGCTGTTACCGCTCCTGGATTGAACCTGAATAGTCGCGCCGGCCGGCAGGTCAGCCTCCCAGCTTATCCTTCCCCAGATAGAAGTTCCACCGGCCTCCAGTACTGAGCTGAGATAGCTACCGGAAAAATTACCTTCGGGGAGAAGTATACCCAGTAAGGCCGGATTGTTGCCAATCACATAGTATTTGCCATTTAGCTCATATAGAGCATAGAGTTGTTCGGACGTTTCTTGAGTCAAAAGTTCATAATCGCCATTCTTATTGACCGCATAAAGCCTGCCTTGATTCCCAGTAGCGAAAATTATCCGCTCCCGATTTTTATCAAAGATCAAACTATAGGGCATTTCCTCGCTGGAGCTCCAGAGTTTCCGGCTCAACCCTTCTGGTGACACCTGGTAAACTGCCCCGGAGATACGTTCTGGTCTGCTCTCGGTTGTCCGGCTCGAACTGGCCTCGCTGCCACTGACTGTTACCTGACTGGCTGTAACCACAATTGACACCTCACTATCAGGCTTTGTCCTGGAAACGGGAGTCGAACTAACTGCCGCCGCTACCGACTTCGATGGCTGACCGGAGGTTGTCAAATAAATATTGTCTTCAGCATCAAACTCAATTGATCTGATCTCATCATAAGGAGATTCAAAGAGGACGCTGCTTTTACTGCCAGAGATTTTATAAAGAAGCCCACGGCCTCCGCTACCAGCCAGGATATCACCCTTTGAGGTCAGCTTTAAGCAAAGGACATGATTATCTTTGGTCTTAAAGATCTGCTTTCCTTCACCGGTCGGAGTGACCTCGTAGATACCGGCATTTTCTCCTACCGCTACCAGCAGATTTCCTTTACTGTTAAACTTTAAATCCCAGATATATTTTTCCTGAGGGTTGAAGAACTCATCGCCCTTACCCTTAGCACTTATTTTGTACACTTTACCGTTAGGCGATGTTCCAGCCAGCAGGTTACCTTTTTGATCAACGGCCAGACAGGTAACGTCCACTTCAGCCACCTGATAATAGAGTTCGGCCTTTCGGTCTTCGCCCAGACGGTAAATTCGCCCATTATGACCTGTTCCCAGGTAGATTACTCCTCCCGGGCCAAAGGCCAGAGAGAGATAAAATTCCTCCGGTGGCAAATCAATCCGGTCAATTTTAGGGCCTATTGACAATATTCCTTCTGACGATAAAGTCACTCCAGAAAATTTGCCTTTAAGGAAGTCTTCTTTTGACCTGATCTCCCATTTTTTCGGGGTTACGGCCTGCAACTGGCTGATGAGGATCAGGACAGCCATCAAACTGACAACAGAATTTATTACTTTTTTCATGTCTGGTTTTCCTCTTTTATTTTTTTATTTTAATGGGAACAGTGATGGCTCCCTTAAAAACATACGGAACAGGCAATTGATATTCACTCAAAGTCGAACGGTCGATTTCAGTCAAATTAGCCGTGGCCGCCCGGGGCGAAGTCAGCATAGCTTTGTAGCCAGGAGGAACATCAGGCCACTCTTCGCCTTTAAGAAACAGACCGGGCCTCGAAGCCAGCAGCTTAAAATAAATCCGGTTATTTTTTCTGAGATTACTGAGCAAACGGAGCAACTGATCTATATTCCTGGGAGTGAAATCCTGGACACGGTAAAGGCTTCTTTCCAGTTGCTGCATGTAGGCTGCCTCAGCTACCACCAGTTCTACTTCCGAGCCGGCAGGCAGTGGCGGCACGGTGAATTCCACTTCCTCTGTTTTGACTTCGTTGTTAAAAGTCCGGAAATAGACTCTGGCCGTAACCAGCTCACCGGGAGCAACGGCATATTTATCAAGCAAAACTTTTTCCAGACTGGCCTGTCTGATTTCCTCCACTGACCTTATTTTAAGGTCAATCTGAGAGATTTTGACTGGCTGAAATTCATTATTATTTAAAAGGTAGGAAACAGCAGCAACCAAACTTGACAGGCTGGTAGTTGGATTATCGAAATTTCCACTGAATAGATCTTCTAAATGGACAATCTGCCCGCGCTCCAGGACAAAACTGGCTTCAAAATCAAGTGACAGGTTACCATAAGATCTTTCTTCAGCCCCGATCAGAGTTGATAATCCGGCGTTGAGCAGAGCTGGAGTCAGGATGGGGTCATTTACCACTTTTAATTTGAATTGCTTTTTCCTGATGAGATTATCCTGAATTTCGATATTAACGGGGACATAGCGTGGGTACCTGCCAATCTCTCCCAGGACACCGGTTGTTCTGTCCTGAGTAATCCGCCCGATGAGCTCCCCGGTAGTAGCCAGTTTAAAAGAGCTCTCCAGACTGGGCACGACTGTCAGAATCTCAGCTCTGGTCAGGCCATAATCAACTGTACCCAAATTATAAAAAGAGTGGCCGAAAGCCAGAATTTTCTCTCCATCGACATAAGTTACAGTCCCAACCGCCGTCAGGTCCAGGTCTCCACCCATCAGTTGAACGCCAACTGCCTGCCCCTCACTGATAGCGGGAGGCGGAGGGATGCTTAGATTTAAAGTCTGGCCGGCAGCCATTCTCGATCCCAGTACCGGCTGAAAATTATCACCAGCCAATATAGACTTAAAACTATTAAAAGCCCTGGTAGAAAATCCGGAAAAAACCAGTGGAACTTTAATGGGAACAAGAGACCGGTCGTAAGAGGCAGTTTCTCCCACCTGCTGGCTCCAGTTTAAATAAGCACCTCCCAGTTGTTCCAGTGTAGCTGGCATATTCAGCCAGTTAACGGGCTGACTCACGCCGGTCCGGGGAGGAACTTTCTGTCCGCCTATGGCGAGCATTTCTTCAATCGGGGTAATACCGGCAATTGCTTCCTTAGAAAAAGCATAACTGAAAGAGACGGAACCAACAATTTTACCATCGATATAGACCGGGCTGCCGCTCATGCCAGCTACCACTCCGGTATTTTCCAGTCCCTGACCGGTCAGTCTGGCCAGAATCCAGTTTTGCTTCGGCTGGACATTTTCTAAAATACCGATTATCTCGACATTGAATTCCTGGATGCTCTGACCGGCAAAAACACTCTTACCGATACCTTTCATACCTGGTTTGACCTGAGAAAGAGGCATAATAGCCGGCCCGGCCAGAAGAGGTTCGACCAGCCACAAGCTTAATAAAAGCACCAAAAGAAAGGAAATATGATGCTTCCTGGGGCTCAATTGTCTTGGGCAAAACATCTTGCTAGTACCTTTTTACTTTTATTTATCTAAATTTTAATGACTGATTTTAAGGAATAAGACCCAGAGCCCGACCAGCTTTTTCAAAAGCAGCCAGAACCAGATTAAGTTCCTCATCTGTATGATTGGCAGAATAACTGGTTCTAATCAGAGCCTGTCCTTTTGGAACAGCTGGATAAATGACCGGTGTGGTAAAAATTCCTTCCTCCCTTATGCTTTTCCATAGAGCAAAGCACAGGTCGTCATCGCCAACGTGAATCGGAATGATCGGGGTTTGGCTCGAGCCGGTGTTATAACCCATCTTCTGGAAGCTCTCCCTCATAAAGCGGGTGATCTGCCAGAGTCTTTCCCTTCTCTCCGGCTCTGATTCGATAATATCGAGAGCAGCCAGAACGGCTGCCACCGAAGCGGGTGTAGCTGCTGCACTAAAGATTAAGGGACGGGCAAAATGCTTGATATAATTCACCACCTTTTTTTCGCCAACCACAAAACCACCTATAGAAACAAGAGACTTGCTAAAAGTGCCCATTATCAGATCAACATCATCCTCCAGGCCAAAGTGCTCAACTGTTCCCCGTCCATGTTCGCCCAGAACTCCAATCCCATGGGCTTCATCTACCATCATCCGGGCTCCATACTTCTTAGCCAGCTTGACTATACCCGGCAGATCGGCAATATCACCCTCCATACTGAACACACCATCAACGACAATCATCTTCCCTTTATCCGGTGGTACTTCAGACAGGACCTTTTCCAGGTCCTTCATATCGTTATGCTTGAATTTCTTAACTTCAGCAAATGACAGGCGGCAAGCGTCAATAATGCTGGCATGATCCATTCTATCGGTGATGACATAATCATTTTTACCGGCGACTGAAGAAATAATGCCGAGATTTGTCTGGTATCCGGTAGAGAAGCTAACCGCTGCTTCTTTATTCATAAACCTGGCCAGCCGTTCTTCCAGCTTTTCATGCAGATCGATAGTCCCGGTCAGAAATCTCGAACCACAGGTTGCCACGCCGTAACGGTCAACGGCCTCTTTGGCTGCTTCTTTAACTCTGGGATGATCGATGAGCCCCAGATAATTATTCGAACCAATTAAGATCATCTCGCGGCCATGAACTTTAACTCTATTCCCTTTTGCCTCAGAAATAGGTGTGAAATAGGGATAATTGCCAGCCGCCATGACTTCTTCTGCCCGGCTGAACTCATAACATTTTTCAAAAATGTCCATTTATTTTCCTCCTCTTTCTCTTTTTAATAAACCTGCTTATTATACCTTCTTTTTGTCTGCCTGTCAGGCAGCTTTATTTTTTACCTTTTCAGCCAATTTTTTTCAATAAAAATTCAATAAAAATTGACCGCTCAGGATTGTTTAGTTTAAAATCAAGCCATGATTGTCTTCATCACCGGGGCTTCTGGCTTTATTGGCAGCCGTCTGGTTGAACATCTGCTGGGCAGAGGCGATAGCGAAATTTATGCCCTGGTGAGGAACCCGGCTAAGCTCTCGTGGCTTCCAGATAATCCGGCTCTTCATCTTCTCGGTGGCGATCTTCTATCCCTGCCAGACCTCCCGAAGAATCTGGAGGTAGTCTTTCATCTGGCCGGTTTGACTAAAGCTGCCAACCGTTCCGGCTATTATACCGTAAACCAGCAAGGAACAGCAAGGCTGGTTGAACATCTACTTCAACGCGGTCTGAGCCCGAAATTTATTTATCTGAGCAGTCTGGCTGCCGGGCGGCCGGCCACGAACGGCCGGCCGGTCAAAGAGGATGAACCGCCCAAACCTGCTTCTCCTTATGGAGAGAGTAAGCTTCTGGCCGAACAGGAAATTCTAAAACACAGACAGATTTTATCGGCGACTATTATCAGAGCAGCTGCCATTTATGGACCAAGAGACAGAGATTTTCTGCAATTTTTCGAATTAATAAATCGTGGCTGGATGTTTACTTTCAGCCAGATAATAACCATGAGTCTGTGCTATGTGGATGATCTGGTCAGGGCCCTGGAACTATGTGCTGAAAAGAGCCCAGGGCGAGGCGAGATATACAATGTGGCTGATCCTGTGCCAAGAACCTGGGAAGATATTGGCGAGGAAGCAGCTAGAATCCTTAACAAAAAAGTGAAGAAAGTAAAGGTACCTCTGTGGCTGGTCAGAACAGTAGCTGGTCTGTCGGAGCTGGGCTCGAAGCTGTCCGGTAAAGCAACTCCATTGAATTTGAGCAAGTATCGCGATATGGAAAAGCTGTCCTGGGTAGCAGATCCTGCTAAAATTAAAGAGGAATTAGGTTTTGAGACAGCCTGGCCATTTGGCCAGGCCCTGGAAGTCACTATCAACTGGTACAAGGCTAATGGCTGGCTATAGGCAGATTCATTTAAAAATCTATTATCTTGTTTTAACTTTTCATATTGCATTGAAAATGGATGTTCAATAACAAAACTAAATCAAAGGAAAGAACATAATGGAAAGAACAACTGTTGTTTCCGGTCTGGGATTTTATGTTCCGCCCAGAGTGGTAACCAATTTTGAGCTGGAAAAAATGATGAATACTTCGGATGACTGGATCAGGGAGCGAACCGGCATTTTAGAACGGCACTGGGCTGAACCTGGAGTTGGCACTTCTGATCTAGGTTATGAGGCTGCGGTAAAAGCCATAGAAAACGCCGGTATCGACAAAAATGAAATTGATTTCATTATTGCTGCTACCCTCTCGCCGGACCATTACTTTCCTGGCATTGGCGTGATGGTCCAGGCCAAACTGGGGCTAAAAGAAATTGGAGCTCTGGACGTCCGTGACCAGTGTTCAGGTTTTCTCTATGCTTTATCAGTTGCCGATCAATACATTCGAACCGGGACCTATAAAAAAATATTGCTGGTAGCAGCTGAGCTTCAATCAGCTAACCTCGATTTTTCCGATGAAGGCAGAGATATGTCAGTCCTGTTTGGGGATGGTGGAGCTGCTTTGATACTGGAAGCCAATGATTCAGGTGATGGCCGCGGAGTTCTGGGATCCTATCTTTTTTCTGATGGCCGTTTTGTTAGCGAACTCTGGATGGATAAACCATCTTCCTGTGATAATCCAACCTTTCAGGTTGAATTTTTTCAGCAGGGAAAGTTTTATCCACGGATGAACGGCCGGACAGTTTTTAAGAATGCCTGCGAAAGAATGCCGCAGGCGGTCCTCCATGGCCTCCATCAGCTCGGCTTATCCATATCAGATATAGATTATTTGATTCCACATCAGGCCAATGACCGTATTTCTCAGATGGTCGGCCGGGCCCTTAAATTACCTGAGGAAAAGGTCATTCGCAATATCCAGCGCTATGGCAATACGACAGCAGCCTCTATTCCCATTGCTCTAGCTGAAGCCGTCCAGACCGGCCTGATTAAAAGAGGCCATCTGATCGCTTTGACTGCATTTGGTTCTGGCTTTACCTGGGGGTCGGCTTTTATCAGATGGTAAAAAATATTTTAAAAAATAAAAATTTCAATTTATAATTGATATCAGAAGCCTTAATATGATAGGATTTCTGGTTGAAAAAGGCTTATTTTTTTAAAATTAGGAGGTAAGGATAATGAAGAAAGCAAGACTGGCCGTCGCCGGCACGATTGTTCTCTTTCTGTTCCTTGGACTGGGTAACCTGTTTGCCCAGAGTGCCGAGGACAGCAAATTTCAGAAGCTTCTTGAAAGTTATCTCGATGAATACTGGAAATTCTATCCGACAGCGGCCACTCTGGCCGGTTATTACAAATATAATGATAAGCTAGAAGACCCCAGTTCTGGCAATGTCGATAAAAGAGATGAAACTTTGAAGAAGTTTAATGGGGATATGATTAAAATCGATCGTTCGAAACTTTCAGTAGAAAATCAACAGGCCCTAAATATCCTGTTCGATCAGCTTGATCTTGAATTTGTCAAGCTGGAAAACACTCTACCCTGGGAATATAACCCCCTTTTCTATAACGATATCATTATTAACAGCGTTCATGCCCTGTTGACCAAAGATTTTGCTCCAATCGATACCAGGATTAAGAGTGCCACCGAGAGGGTAAAGCTTATTCCGGGCCTCATCAAAAGGGCCAAAGGCGAGCTAAAAACACCGGCCCAGCCCTATACCGAGGCAGCGATTAAACAAATGGGCTATATCATTGATTTTTACAGAAATGATGTGGCCGGACTGGTAGCCAGTGCTTCCGACGCTAATAAGCAGCTTTTTCTGGCTGAAGTTAGCAAGATGATTCCAGCTCTGGAAGATTATCGGCAATACCTTAAAAACGAGCTCCTTCCCAAATCAACTGGCAATTTCCGTCTGCAGGATGTTCACCGCCGCATGATTCAAAGGTTATCCGGGGCGGCTATCAGCCAGGATGAATTGATCAGCCGGGCAACCAGCGAAGTCAAAGCGATCCGAATGGAAATGCTCCTGGTCTGCTATCCCCTTCACAAGATAATGTATCCTGAGGTTGACATCGACAAATTACAGGGAGACCAGGACACTATTATCAACAGGATAGTTAAGGACATCTTTGACAAAATAAAGACTTTCCATCCGACCGCTGACAATTTCATTCCTGCTGTTAATGCTTCTGCTGATCGTTTGAAAAAGTTCGGTCAGGAGACCAAATTCTTCCCCGTTCCAGCTGAAAATCTGAGCATAAAACCCATGCCACCTTATTTTGCCAACTTTAGTTTGAGCAGGCTGGTTGGTCCTGGAGCTTATGATAACAGCGGGAGCTATTCGCTGGAAGTTATGCAGATTCCTTCTGATTGGTCACCAGAAAAAGTTCAGGGTTTTCTGGAAGAACATAATAATTTCCTGATTGACATGATGACAGCTCAAAATGTTTTTCCTGGAACTTTTGTGCCCCTGGCTACGACAAGAAAAGCAGGCAGCCTGATGACCAAACTTTTCCCGAATATGGCCTTAACACTTGGCTGGCCGCTGTATGTGGAAAGAAATCTGATCAGTGCTGGCTATGGTGATTACGATCTGAGACTCAGGCTGGCCCAGCTCAAGCTGATGCTTAAAAACGTGATGGATTTCATCATTGATCTGAATATTCACCAGGGCGGAATGACCAAGGACCAGGTAATGAGATATTTGACCGTGACCGGCTTTCAAAGTGAAGCCGAGGCCGAAAGAAAGTGGGATTATTTAGTCCTTAATCCCGGTATGGGTGCGCTTCCCTATATTGGCCTCCAGGAAATTCTTGACCTGGAAAAAGAAGCCCAAATGACTAAAGGACAATCCTTTAACCGGGTCGAATTTATCACCAAACTGATTTCTAATTCAGCTCTGCCGCCTTCCTTATTAAGAAATCTGGTTATCCAATAAGCAGGTAATTTTTCAGGGGAGAGAAAATATTTCTCTCCCCTTTTTTTATTTCAATTGAGTCCTGCCGTTACCCTGACTGATAGGGTCGGGAAAATAAGATGTGAAAAAGAAGGAGACTATTTTATGGCAGATGATAAAATTACAATCTTAGTTGATTCTCACGCTCATCTCGACCTGCCAGATTTTAAGGCTGACCGGGAGGAAGTCGTCCAGAGAGCTAGAAAAAATGGGGTTAAATCCATCCTCTGTCCACTTGATGTATCTTCCGGCGAAAGCTTGAGTCAGGGCTCTAAACTTAAAGCTGAAAAGGACTATATCTATTTAGCAGCCGGCCTGCATCCTCACGACGCCCGTCAGCTGACTCCAGCCCATTTGGCTCAAATCAGGAAAATGGCTGCAGCTGGCCAGATTTTAGCTATAGGAGAAATCGGCCTCGATTTTCATTACAACTTTTCTTCTCCTGAAAACCAGCTCGAAGCTTTCAGGCAGCAGCTCGAACTGGCAACGGAATTAAAGCTCCCGGTCATTATTCATAGCCGGGAAGCAGCCGACAAAATAATTGAGATAATAAAATCAGTCCGTTACCAGTTGGGAGGCATCCTGCACTGCTTCAGCGAAAGCTGGCCACTGGCTAAGGCGATGATTGATCTAGGTTTTCTGGTCTCTTTTTCGGGCATTCTGACCTATGAACGAGCTACTAACGTTCAGGAAGCTGCCCGGCGTTTGCCGCTTGACGTCCTGCTGGTTGAGACCGATTCACCCTATCTAACTCCTTATCCTGAGAAAAAAACCCACAGGCGAAATGAACCGTCCTTCGTCGTGACGACGGCCAGAAAATTGGCCAGTTTAAAAAATATTGACTTCAACCAGGTAGCCGAAGCCACCACCAGAAACTTCTTCCGCTTCTTCCGGTTGAAAAACAGCTGTTGAGATGTTAAGATTTAGCCAAATTTCTGGCTAAATAATAGAGATGAACAGGAGTCTTTCGCTTCCCACAGCTGACCGGCACCAGCCAGCTCTTTCACTTTCAGTGATTTTCGCTCCGATCCAAACCGAGTTAGCCCAGGTCGAAAGGCAGTTATTCAACTGGGCGAAGGCTTCAAGTCCCGCTTTAAGAGACATAGCCAGGCAGACTGTTTCCAGACCAGGAAAGCTAATTCGCCCTGGACTTTTCTTATTAATTACAGGTTATTTTGGCTATGACAATAAAGATAAAATAAAAATAGCAGCGACGATCGAGGCCATTCACTCTGCCAGCCTTATACATGACGATATCATTGATAGCTCTGCTCTACGCCGCGGCCAGGCCACTGCCTTCAAAGCCTTTGGTCCGGAGTTTAGCTTACTATTTGGAGATTACTTATTCATAAAATCAATAGGCAGAGCACTGGAGTTCAAAAATAATAAGATAGCTGAGATTCTGGCTGAAGCCAGCGGGCAGATGATCGAAGGCGAAATTGAAGAACTGGCTCAGAGTTTCAATCTGGAATTGACCGAAAAAGCCTACTTTAAAATAATCGGCAAAAAAACAGCCAGCCTTTTTCAAGCCAGCTGTCGCCTGGCCTCTGAGCTGGCTGGCACCCCGGCCGAAATAAAATCGGAGCTGGAAACCTATGGTTTTAACCTGGGCCTGGTGTTTCAAATAGTAGATGATCTTCTGGATCTTAAGGGTGAAACGCGGGAAACAGGTAAGTCGCGATTTTCTGACCTGCGAGAAGGCCGCATTACTCTACCCCTCATCAGAGCTATAAAGACCTGGCCCGAAGAACAAAAAAAGAAAGTGGCGGGCTGGCTGAAAAGGAGACATGGAGAGTGGCCGGAGCCAGTGGTCAGCTTTAACGATTTTCTGCTTGAACTGGAAACGGGCGGGGCCCTGGGTTCAAGTCTAAAGACGGCTGAAAAACTGGCTGAGCGAGCCAAAGCCTGTCTGGCTAAGCTCGAGGCCAGCCCCTATCAGGAATCATTAATTAAGCTCACCGAGTTTGTGTTAAAAAGAGAAAAATAATAACGATAATATCAGTCAAAAATGAGGCAGAAAAGATGATAGAAATCGAAGTGAAAATCAAGGTGCCTGACCTCAAAACGACCAGGCAGAAGCTACTGGATGCAGGCTGTGAGATCATTCGTGATTTTTATCGTGAATGGAATGCCCTGTATGATTTTGCAGACGGCCGTTTGACCAGCCGGCAGGAAGCCTTGCGCTTAAGACTGGCTGGCAAGAAGGCCTTCATTACCTATAAAGGTCAGCCGCAGAAATCACGGTCTTTTAAAATAAGGGAAGAATTCGAATCGGAAATAAAAAATATCAAAGATTTCAAAAAAATTCTGCAAAAGCTTGGACTGAGACCAGTTTTTGAATATCGTAAAAAAAGGATGCTCCTGCGCTCTGGCCGGGTAAAAATCACTCTGGACGAGTCAGAAGTTGGCTGTTTTCTGGAACTGGAAGGTAAAAGAAGCGATATCGTTAGGCTGGCTGAAAAACTGGGCTATAGCCGGCAAGATTTTACTAAATCAGATTATGTCCAGATGATTATGGCTAAACGTCAGAAAGATCATTCATCCTCATCTGATTGATCTTCGTCCTCTACTTCTTCCTCTTCTTCAACCTCGAAATCCTCGCTCAGCCCTTCGATGTCTTCTTCTCCAATTTCTTCTCCTTCTTCAGGTTCAATCAGCTCCTGGTCATGCTCTTCGACTGTAGCTTCCGTTTCAGTTTCAATCGCCTCCAGCGGCAGAGCCTCAGTCAGAATAACTTCTTCTTCCCCCGCTTCTTCAGGCTGATAAGGAAGGATCTCATACTGAACGGCACCTGTTCTGACTTCTTCCTGCGCAATCCGAATAGGGTTCTTATATTTAGATTTTATCCTGGGCCTTTCACCTTTAAGCAGCTGCTTGGCCCTCTGGGCGGCTACAATAACAAAGCGAAATTTGCTATCAAAGGTATTTTGTTCCAAGGCTGGTCTCTCCTTCTCCTGTCATCTATCGAGGTGGCTTATTAAAGTAGCAGATTTTTAACAAAATATCAAGCTACAGCCCGCGAGGTGAAGCCCTTGCCTTGTCAACTTATCCATTTTTTACCTGAATAAAATCCTTTTTCTTCTGCCCTTTTTTCATTCGTGGCACTTATAAGGCTCTGACCCTCTTCCTTACTTCGGCCAGTTATCTGGCTGCTGAGATCAAGATTATTTATTGTTATATACACATCTTCCCTGCGTTAAATGCCTCATCAACTGCTCACTTTTCAAGTGTAAAGAGCTCACTTTTCAACTGTAAATAACAACCTGAAATTTTTTATTGACAGCCTGATTAACCTGTGTTAGAGAGAGAAAGATTATAATTTGATAAAAATCGGCAGCCTGAAAGGACTGACGCATCTAATATAGGAGAAGCGAAGATGGAACTTTTCCTGAACAACCTGGCGAGCTTGCTGGATAAGACAGCCACTAACATCTGGACGATTATGGTTCCGATTTTATTCGGGGTTGGTTTGATTTTAAGCATTAGACTCGGCTTCATTCAATTCACCAAACTGGGAACGGCTTTCAAAGTGATGTTCAGCCGCCGTTCAAGAAAAGGCGGCGGGGAAGGAGACGTCTCTCCATTTGCGGCTGTTTCCACTGCCCTGGCGGCGACCGTCGGTAATGGAAATATTGCCGGCGTAGCTACTGCTCTCTACTGGGGAGGACCTGGAGCCATTTTCTGGATGTGGATCTGCGGTTTTCTGGGAATGGCGACTAAATTCTCTGAAGCCTTCCTGGGAGTCCTCTACCGGGAAAAATATCCGGATGGAACAATCGCCGGTGGCCCGATGTATTACATCAAAAACGGCCTTAACAAAACCAGGTTTGCCGTTTTTCTGGCTGGCTTTTTTGCTGTTTGCGGAGCTTTTGCTGCCCTTTTTGGCACCGGAAACATGATGCAGAGCAACCAGATGTC
>JAKPCG010000114.1 GCA_029553365.1 Acidobacteriota bacterium
GCCACCTCCAGCGAATAGCCAAGATTTACTTCCAGAAAATTCCCGGCTCTCCGAGCTGGCGGCTGCTCAGGCATTTTATGCCTTGGGATCTGCAGGCGGATTCGGCCCGAAACTTCCTGGCGCAGGGCTTTTCTCCATTCCTGCTGGCGCCTTGCAGCCAATTTTTCTTTTAATCCTGATTCCAGACTGTCCTCTTTACTCATCTTTTGAACCTTAATCGAGCGTCCTGTTCAGATATAGAGCCAGAGCCAGTTCTTCCTGTCGGAGGAAGGCTCTTCTTCGATTAAAATATTCTACCCAATCGACTGCATGGCCATCGAATTCGGGTCCATCCACACAGGCAAAATAGGTCTGGCCATTAACGCTGACCCGGCAAGCACCGCACATACCGGTTCCATCAACCATAATCGGATTTAAGTTGACCATCGTTTTTAAATTCAGCTCTCTGGTAATCCTGGAGACAATAAACAGCAGATAACTGCATCCCATAACCACTACTCTGGAGAGATCGGGACTATTGTCTTTTAGTTCCTTAATAATTTCTCCCAGCTCCTCATCAGAAGCAAAGCAGTCAGCTCTTAAAGCCTTCCTGTAATTGTCACTTACTTTCCTTGTTTTCTCCTCCCAGAAAATATAATTTTCATCCCGGGCCTCAGCCAGACAGGTCACTCTGTTAGCCAGTTGTTTAAATTCTCGGGCCAGAGGATAAAGCCCGCCCAGCCCATAACATCCACCGACCAGAAGAACATGGCCAAAATTGCCCATCTCAGCTGGACACCCCAGAGGTCCTGACACCGTCTGAAGATAATCGCCCGGTTGAAATCTGGCCAGTTTCCTGGTGCTTAAGCCCAAATTCATGAAAACCAGATCAATGGTGCCCTGTTCCTTATCCCAGTCAGCAAGATTAATAGGCACCCGTTCTCCTTTCTCATCCGGAATGACCATGACGAATTGCCCGGGACGGGCTGATCTGGCTATTTCTGGAGCCTCAATTACGAGATGAAATATATTGGGCACCAGCCGTTCCGATAAAAGTACCCTAGTCATTTTTTAGCTCCACTGTACCCCTGATCAGGCCCTGCTGATAGAGATCTGATAGAATTGAATCAGTTATAAGCGGTCTGATTACCAGCACTCCAGGTATAATTCCAAAATCTGGTTTTATTACTCCCCTCAGAGCATATTTTCCCAGATTGATCTTCACCGCCTGGCCAGCCGCCAGCTCCAGGCAGCCGGCATCTTCTGGATTTATCAGAATCAGGTTCGGATTTCTAGCCTGGTTATAGCCGGAAACTTCTGTTGGAAGGTCGCAGCCAGAATAGAGATCAAGATTCTGCTCGACAACGATCATAAATTCCCCAGCCGATACCGTACCCTGGACTTCAGTTAGATCGCTTTGAATCTTAAGTGTCATCTCTTCCGGAAGAAGATATCTTTTTGATCCTGACTTAAACTCAATTTTGAAATCTGCAACTGCCAGACTTTCTGGCTGATTATCAGCAGTAAAGTTAACGGAATCAGACCCTTCGGCCATCTCCAGATTTTCTCTGAGTTTATTAAAAACCCACCGCCCAGAGGTTGGTTTCTCTTCTTTTTTTTGACAGAAAGAAGTTTCTCTCAGCCGTCCACTATTGTCGACAAAATGGCTCCCCTGCTCAGGAGAAAAACTGGCTGGAAGAAAAACATCACCCCGCTCACCAAGCCGGCCGAAAAAGTGATTGTGAACAACCAAAAACTCCGGCTTTTCATCGAGAGGAAGATCTCCATAAACATAGAGATTCCTGATCTTTTTTTCTTTGATCAAATCTTCCAGTTTTCTGGCCTCGGTTATTATTTTTATCTTTCCCCGGCGAGCCAGTTGAGCCAGAAAAACTTCGTTTATTCTTGAACATACCGGCAAAATCTGTCCATGGAGGGCCAGGCTCAAATTCCAGGCGGCCAGCAAGTTTTCCTGCCAGTTAGCCTGTCTTAAAAACCGCTCACCTAAAATAAAGGTCCAGTGATTATTCCCGGCTAACAGGTTGACAGCAGTCTCAACTGATGTTAAATCCAGGCCGCTGGCCCCAGCCAGTTCTTCCACCTGATAATGGCTGAGTTGCCCGGTCAGCTCTTCCAGGCCAGGATAAAATTTAAGGCCACCCGGCTGTTTATCCAGCCAGAGCTTAAAGATAGCCACCAGAGCCAGATATTCTTTTCCAGGAAATGGTTTAATTTTGAGATCAGCCTGGCTCTCGACCGAATTAAAGCCACCATCCAGAGTGATCAGTCTGGCTCCTGCCCTCAGCTGCTTTTTGATTTTTAGCCACAGAGTGACAGCCTCAGATTTAAGGTCAGAATCAAGGACAAAAAAGCACGGCTGGTCTGGCCATTGACCTGAAGATATAGAACAATAGTCGAATTCCAACCCGTTTTGCTCCTCAAACCCTTTGAGCCTGCTAAGAAAATTTTCAGGATAATACCAGAAGACATCTTGCCGACTAACCTCCTGCCCGAGAGAAATAAAGGCCAGCAAATCTTCGACCGGAGCTGACTCGCTAAAAACAAAAGCAGTTTCTTCTGCCCTGGCTTCTTTCAATCGGGCTGCCACAGTAGATAAAGCCTCTTCCAGGGAAACCTTTTCCAGCTCACCTTTTGTCCGGAGATAAGGAGATACTCCGGGTTTATTGCCAGCCAGAAGCTCTTTTAAACCAAAACGGCCACGTAAACAGCCGGACATAAAAGCAGGCTGATCCTGACTTGAAGGGAAAATTCGGCGGCAGGATCCATCTTCTCTTGATTCTATTTCCAGCTCACAGCCACAGCCACAAAGGGAACAGAGCAGCTTCTGAGAACTTAATTTCTCACCTCTGGCAGCCAA
>JAKPCG010000133.1 GCA_029553365.1 Acidobacteriota bacterium
GTTTTTTTTAAAGCGAAAAAATGCTAAAATACTCACGCCTCGATTGCGGAGAGGTGCTGGAGTGGCCGATCAGGGTCGCCTGCTAAGCGATTGTACCAGTGAAAGCTGGTACCGCGGGTTCGAATCCCGCCCTCTCCGCCATCATTATTAAGTCCTTATGCTGAGGTTTATTGAATAAAACCCCGTTTCCTCAGCAAGGGCTCAATTCTGGCTTCCCGACCACGGAATTTGATATACTGCTGCAGGTAATCAACTGTCCCATATTTTTCCAGAATTTCCTGCCTGAATTTGAGGGCTGTTTTCTGGTCGAACAGACCGCGTTCCTTGAAGGCTTCAAAAGCGTCGCTATCCAGCATTTCCGCCCAGATGTAGACATAATAACCGGCAGCATAACCACCAGAAAAGATATGCTGAAAATAAGTGCTTCTGTAGCGGGGAGCAATGGCCTCAATTAACCCGATTTTATTCAGCACCTGGCGCTCGAAATCGTTAACTTCATAGTCTTCTTTAAAGACAGTTTTATGCCAGTAGAGATCAAGGAGAGAAGCAGCCAGTAGCTCAGTTGAAGCAAAACCCTGGTTAAAGAGTGAGCTATTATTGATCTTCTTAATTAGCTCATCAGGGATAACTTCGCCGGTTGCATGATGTTTGGCATAAAGCTTAAGTAGCTCTGGTTCAAAAGCCCAATTTTCCATTATTTGAGAGGGAAGCTCGACTCCATCTCTGGGGACAAAACGATTATTGTATTTGCCCATAGAAAGAAGCGAAGCCAGAGCGTGCCCAAACTCATGAAAACAGGTCTCGACTTCATTCAGCGAGAGTAGGGCCGGGATATTTCCTGTTGGCCGGGTGAAATTGCAGGTGATGGTGACCAGAGGCGCCACGCGCTTGCCATTCTCAAAGCTCTGCCTGCGCAGACTGCCTGTCCAGGCACCACTTCTCTTCGTTGGACGCGGGAAGAAATCAAAATAAAGAATTCCCAGATGCTGGCCGTTCTTTTCTTTGACTTCAAAGACCATCACTTCTGGATGATAGACAGAGATATCATTTCTTTTCTCAAATTTCAGGCCATAGAGCTTGCCAGCCAGGGTGAAAATTCCATTCAAGACATTATCGATAGAGAAATAAGGCCGGATTTCATTGTCTTCGAGATTATATTTTTTCTTGCGCAACTTCTCAGCATAATACCACCAGTCCCAACCGGCAATTTTTATGCCAGCGCCTTCTTCATCGGCTATCTGCTGCATTTCAGCCTGTTCGGCTTTGGCTTTTTCGAGGGCATATTTCCAGAGATCCAGGAGGAATGACTCCACTCTTTCCGGAGTTTTAGCCATGTTAACGTCTATTGAATAGTGAGCATAAGTTGGGAAGCCGAGAAGATTGGCTCTTTCTGTTCGCCGGGCTATGATTTTTTTGATTATCTCTTTATTGTCATATTCATTATATCTATCCCCACGGCTGAGATAGGCTTTATATAATCGCTCTCGCAGCTCTCTATTCTGGGCATACTGAAGAAATGGCGTCATACTGGGAATATGGGTGGTAAAAACCCACTTGCCTTCCAGACCGGCATTTTTCGCTGCTTCAGCCGCGGCTGCTACTACCTCTGGCGGTAGACCGGCCAGGTGTTTTGGATTCTCGATGACGATCTTTATGCTGTTTGTTTCCTGCAAGAGATTATTGCCGAATCTTAAGGACAGCATAGAAAGTTCACGGTCAATTTCACGCAGTCTGCTCTTATCCTCCGGTGATAAAAGTGCTCCGGCCCGAACAAAGTCCTGATAGGTTTTTTCCAGTAAAAATTTCTCTTCCTGACCCAGCTTTAACTCATTTTTGCGGTCATAGACGCTTTTAATGCGAGCGAAAAGGCGATCGTTGAGATAAATACTGGAGCGATGCTGGGTGGTCAGCGGAGTAGCTTCCATGGCTATTTTCTGCAGCTCGGGCGAGGTATTGGCGCCCTGTAGAGTTCCGAAAACTGCCATTACCTGACCGAGCAGTTTGCCGGTCCGATCGAAAGCCAGAATGGTATTCTCAAAAGTTGGTGGGTTGGGATTATTGATAATAGCTTCAATTTCAGCTTGCTGAGCTTCTATTCCTTTCTTTATTGCCGGTAGAAAATGCTCATTTTTAATCAGGTCAAAAGGAGGCGTGCCAAAAGGCGTCTTGAATTCAGTTAAGAGCGGATTGGTTTCTTCCTGAGCCGCCAGATGGGAAGGGAGAATTAGAGTCAAGGCCAGGCCAAAGAGAACAAGAAATGTTAATAACCAAACGGGCTTTTGAGAAAACTTTTTTACTGGCATGGTTTATCTCCTTTTTTATTTTTCTTTACAAAAATTATAAATTCTATTTGCCTGAAAAAGTCAAGACCAAACCTGACCTGGCCCCGGCTGATAGTGACCTTTTTTATAATTTAAAGGTGGTCTGGATAAGACTATCCTGATAAGGCCAAATAAAATTTTTCTGACCGGACAAAAGCTAATTGACAAGTTTTAATCTGGTTTTATACATTGGAGCTAGCCCGGCGGGAAGGAGATATTAAATGAAAATTAATCTGGAGAAGGCCAGGCCAAAAAATCATTTGCTTAGATCCATAAGCTATTTGGTTCCAGCCATCGTGACGATCTGGTTTTCAGGCTTCTCTGGCTGCAGCCGGCAAGAGATGACCGTTGATATGCTGTCCTCAACCAGAGAAGAACTGGCCAACCCTCCAGTTGAATACCGGCCAGTACCCCTCTGGGTCTGGAATGAGCGGATGAGTGATGAGGTCATTAATGAACAGCTGACAGACTTTAAAGATAAAGGCTTTGGCGGAGTCTTTGTTCATCCCCGTCCCGGTTTAATTACGCCTTATCTTTCGGAAGAATGGCTATCACTTTTTAAAGAGGCAGTCAAAACTGGCCGAGAACTTGGACTTAAGGTCTGGATTTATGACGAAAATTCTTATCCTTCAGGTTTTGCCGGAGGGCTGGTTCCGGCCGCTTTGCCGGAGGTGGCTCGTTCTGGACTTCGAGCTATCAGACAAAACCTGCCGGATTTAAGCCGGGCAGACGATCTGTTTTGCCTTCTCCAGGAAAATGGTGGCAGCTTTCTTGATATAACTGATAGGGTTAGAGCGGGTGAAAAGGGTTGGCCAGAAGGAAATTACTGGCTGCTGGAAGTGGTCAAAGAAAAGCCTTCCCCCTGGTATGGAGGTTTTACCTATGTTGATTTAATGCGGCCCGGGGTAACCGAAGCTTTTCTCCATTTAACTCATGATGCGTATAAGCGAGTCTGCGGTGCTGAATTTGGTCAGACCATTCCTGGCTCCTTTCAAGATGAAGCCGAGATCGGGCCAGCTGGTGGTCCATGGGCGGTCAATTATACCCCCGCCCTGCTGACCGAATTCCTGAAACGCCGGGGCTATGATTTAAAGACGGAACTGCCTTCACTTCTGATTGAAAAAGGTGATTTTCGTCGGGTAAGGCATGATTTCTATCTTACCTGTCTTGAGCTATTTGTTGAGAACTGGGCCAGCCCCTACAGCCGGTACTGTGAGGCGAATAATCTTATTTTTACCGGTCATTACTGGGAGCATGACTGGCCGGTGCCGCGTAATAATCCAGACAGCCTGGCTCTCAATGCCTATGCTCAGCAGCCCGGCATTGATATCCTGATGAATAACTGGTCAAGATCGCCCCAGGCTCAGTTTGGCAACTCACGCGCTGTCAGGGAACTTGGCAGCCTGGCCAATCAACTTGGCCGGCGGCGGACTCTTTCCGAGACCTACGGCGCCAGCGGCTGGGACCTGACCTTTTTTGATCAGAAAAGAATTGGGGACTGGGAATATGCTCTTGGTGTTAATTTTCTCAACCAGCATTTATCTTATATGACCATTGTCGGTGCCAGGAAAAGGGATCATCCCCTATCTTTTTCCTATCACGAGCCGTGGTGGCCGGCTTACCGGCTGATGAATGATTATTTTGCGCGGCTATCGATGGTCATGAGCCGTGGCCAGCAGCTTAACCAGATTCTGGTCATTGAGCCCACCACCTCGGCCTGGATGTACTATTCACCGGCTGAAAAAAATGAAAAATTTGAAAAAATTGCCGTTGATTTTCAGAACTTCGTTCACCTCCTGGAGCGAGAACAAATTGAATATGACCTTCTGAGCGAATTTATTTTAAAGGATCATGGCCAGTATCAGGGTAAGAAACTCAGGGTGGGCCAGAGGGACTACGACCTGGTCGTCCTTCCGCCTGGCCTGGAGAATCTTGAACAAAGGACGGTGGAACTTCTAAAAAGTTTCCTGGAAAGCGGGGGAAAAGTCATTTCATGGGGAGAAAAAGAGCTACTGGTGGACGGAAAACCCTCTTCGGTTTTAGCTGAGTTCAAGTCCTCAGGCAATTTTGAACAATTGGAATCAACTTCACTGGCAGGGGAAAACCTGAAGGCTGTCTTTTCAGCCCGTCTTAAGCCAGCTATAGAATTCAGCCAGCTAAGTGGCGAGGATATGCTATTTCACCAGCGGCGCCAGTACAAGGACGGGCAGATTCTATTTCTGGCCAATATCAGCCCGACCAAACCTGCTGCTGGCCACATAAAACTGAAAGGTCGCAGCCTGGAGAAATGGGACTTAATGAGCGGACAAACCAGCTATGTTCAGGCCGAGCGCAAAAGAGGCTGGCTTGATTTAAAATTTAATCTTAAGCCCGGGGAAAGTCTGCTTCTGGCCATCTATGACCGAAAGCAATCAGGACAGACTTCGGTCTCAACCAGGGTTGACTACGAAGAAGCAATAGAGGAAGAAATAAAACTCAAGCCAGAATCAATAAGAAGGATGGATCCCAATGTTTTGACCCTGGATTATTGTGACTTAATCCTGCCTGGCCGAACAGCCCGGGATCTTTATTTTTATGAAGCCCAGAGAAGGGCTTTTAATTTCCATGGATTTGACCGTAATCCCTGGGATTCGGCAGTACAGTTTCAGGATGGTCTTGTTTCCAGGAATCATTTTCCGTCTAATTCGGGCTACAGTGCCCAATTTCATTTTTCCATTCGACCTGGAGTTGATTTGAACTCTCTGCAACTCGCTGTCGAGCGGCCGACAATTTTTAAAGTTGAAGTTAACGGCCGGCTCTTAAAACCAGAGGAGCGAAGCTGGTGGCTTGATAAATCAATTGCTGTTTACCCCTTAAGCCAGGCAGCAAGAATTGGTGCGAATACGGTGACGCTCATTGCCAAACCATTTGATTTACTGGCTGAACTCGAGCCGATCTATGTTCTGGGCAATTTTTCATTAGAGGCAGCCAATCGAGGCTTTATTCTTTCTCCGGCCAGAAAACTTGAGCCCGGTTCCTGGAAAGAACAGGGCTTGCCGCTTTACGGACAGCGGGTTGAATATCAAACTTTTTTTAAGCTTTCTGAACCACCGCCATCTGCTGATTTCTACCTGCATCTACCTGACTGGCTGGGGGCTCTGGCTGAAGTTGTAATCAACGGGGAGAAGGCCGGATATATTATCGGTCGTCATGATTATTTACCTCTTAGGTCGAAACTTAAAACTGGTCTTAATCAAATTTCAGTTATTATCTATGGAACCTTGAAAAATACCCTTGGTCCCCACCACTTGAATCCTCCTGCCGGGCAGGCCTGGCCCGCAGCTTTTCAGCGCGCGCCGGAGGGTGGACAACCAGCCGGATCGGAGTATAATAACGAGGATTACGGTCTGGCCGGAGAGATGGTTATCATCCGGCTGAAAAATAAATTAAAATAATTGGCAGCAGGTCTTAATGATCCATCAAAACGGTTTTGATAGTGAAGTCTATTTAAAAGAGCAGGCGGCAGCCATCTCCAGGCGGCTGTCGCTTTTCCCGGAGCGCCTTTATCTCGAATTTGGCGGCAAGATTTTGAATGATTTCCATGCAGCCAGGGTCTTGCCTGGTTATGATCCCAACGTCAAAGTAAAGTTACTGGAATCTCTGAAGGATCATCTTGATATCATTCTCTGCATTTATGCTGGTGACATTGAAAGAAGGAAACTGCGAGCGGATTTCGGTATTACCTATGATGCCGATGCTTTGAAATTAATTGATGATCTGGCTGATTGGGGGCTGACTGTTTCCTCTGTTGTTATCACCCGTTATGAAGAACAGGCTTCAGCCAGGATCTTTGCTAACCGTCTGCAGCGCCGGGGAATCATGGTTTATACTCATCGCTTCACCCGCGGTTACCCGACCGATATTGAGACAGTAGTAAGTGACCAGGGTTATGGAGCTAATCAGTTTATCGAAGTCACCAAACCGCTGGTGGTGGTCACCGGTCCTGGACCGGGTAGCGGGAAGCTGGCCACCTGTCTTTCGCAGCTCTATCATGAATATCGCCGTGGACGGCGGGCAGGCTATGCCAAGTTTGAAACTTTCCCCATCTGGGACTTGCCGCTCAAACATCCGGTTAATGTTGCTTATGAAGCGGCTACGGCTGACCTGGGCGATTTCAATCTGGTTGATCCTTTTCATCTCGAAGCTTATAACCAGCGGGCCATCAGTTATAACCGGGACGTTGAAGCTTTCCCCCTTTTAAGAAGGATTCTGAGCAAAATCTCTGGTAATGGCTTTATTTATAAGTCGCCCACCGATATGGGTGTCAATGTGGTCAGCCGGGGAATAACCGATGACCAGATAGTGCAGTCAGCTGCCCTTCAAGAAATTATCAGGCGTTATTTTCGTTATCAATGTGAGTTTCTTTTAGGCTTTAGCGAGCAGCCAGCCGTAGAAAGGGCTGAATTATTGATGAAAGAGATGAACCTCAAACCAGAGGATCGACCAGTTGTTGTACCTGCGCGGGAAGCAGCAGCTGAAGCCAGGCTTAAGAACAAGGGCCATAATGGAATTTATGTCGGAGCAGCCATTGAATTAAAGGATGGACGGATCGTCAAGGGTAGTAATTCGCCTTTATTACATGCCGCTTCCAGTGCAACTTTAAATGCCTTGAAAATCCTGGCTGGTATTCCGGACCACATTCATCTTTTGCCACCTGCCGTACTGGAAAGAGCTGCTTATCTCAAACAGGATATCTTCGGGGGTAAGGCTCTGAGCCTCGATTTAACTGAGGTGCTGACCTGTCTGGCTATAACTTCCTCGGCCAGCCCGGCCACCCAGCTGGCCCTTGACCAGTTAAAAGAATTAAAGGGCTGCGAAATGCATCTGACCCATATACCAACGCCAGGGGATGAAACTGGCTTGAGGCGGCTTAACCTGAATTTGACGAGTGACCCATTTTTTGCTTCTAAGAATCTGTTTGCCTATTAAAATTGAAGTTGTCGTAAGGAAATCCGGACATGAAGAGGGTAGTAAAAACCGTCTTAAGAGCAGTCTTCAGACCTGATAAGAACCGGCAGTTATTGGAAAGCCAGCTGACTTCGGGACTATGGACAAGAGCCTTTTCCGGGCTGCTTCTTCTTGGCCTGATGTTTGGCCTGACCTCGATTATTCAGGCTTTTAGCGGGAATATTCCGGCTATACCTTTAACTTTGCCTTTAGGGCTGGAGAACTATTTTGTCTGGCAGGCAGTTCTATTTGTTCCCTGGCTGGTCCTGAGCTGGTTCCTGGTCAGCTGGTTAGCTGGTCTGACTCTGGGGATGTTCGGGGCGAAAAAGTTTAGCTGGAGGCAGCTCTCTGCCGGGCTGGCTCTTGGTTTTTATCCTTTTTTATTCTGGCTGTGGCTACCTCATTTTTTTACCTCGGTGTTGTACCTTATTGGTATGTCTCAAAAAGAATGGGTAGATCTTCTTTCCAATCCTGGCTGGTTTCAAACAGTTTATATAAGTCTGGTAGTTATTGCTCTTTTTTCTGGCTGGCTGGCTACCTGCCTGACAGTCAGTGGCCGAAGGTGGGTAAAAAGGGGAACCGGCTTGCTGGTCAGCAGTCTAAGTTATCTGGTCTGGGTTTTATTTATTTTTGTTCTGCTGCGTTGAATCGGGGAGGTCCGATGGAGGTTTTGATTAGAAAATTTAAAATAACTGACTATGAAGAGGTTATAAATCTCTGGCAGCTCTGCCAGCTGCCCCTTAAACCTCAGGGTCGAGATAGCCGCGGGCAACTGGAGCAGCAAATAAAGCTCGACCAGGTCATTTTTCTGGTGGCTGAGAAAGAAGGGAAAATTACCGGCACGGTTTTAGCGACTCATGATGGGCGGAAAGGCTGGATTAACCGTCTGGCTGTTCATCCTGATGCCCGCCGGCAGGGTCTTGGAACTCAATTGGTAAAAAGAGCGGAAGAGGAACTGGAGAAAAGGGGCTTGAGCCTCCTGGCTGCTTTGATTGAGGAAGACAATACAGCTTCCAGGCAATTGTTTGCCAGGCTTGGTTACGAACCGCACCCCGAAATTATATATTTTTCTAAGAAAAGATTCCCTGAAGCTTGAGATAACTTTAGATCGCTAAGGATAAAGGTGATTTTTAGGCCAGGAGTTCCTAGAAGCCCTGGCCAGTTGGTGTATGATATAGAACAAGATATAAATAGTAATAATGTCACTTCAGGAGGAACAAATGGCAGTTAAAAAACTGATTGACGAAATTTTTTGGGTTGGAGCCGAAGATTGGGACCGGCGGTTGTTTGACTCGCTCATCCCATTACCCGATGGAACCAGTTACAATGCCTATATTGTCCGGGGTCGAGATCTAACTGTCCTGATAGATGCTGTTGATCCGACTAAAAAAGATATTCTGGCCAGCCATTTAAATGATTTTCCTAAAATTGATCTGGTTATAGCCAACCATCTCGAGCAGGATCACTCCGGTCTAATTCCCTATGTTCTTGAGCGCTATCCTCAAGCCAGACTGCTGGCCACGCCGGCTGCTAAGGATTTGATTATCACTCATCTTCATGTGGCAGAAGACAGAATAAGGACGGTGGCTGATGGAGAACGTCTGGATCTAGGTGGCCGGACCATCCGCTTTATCCATTTTCCCTGGGTTCACTGGCCAGAAACCATGCTGAGTTATCTGGAGGAAGATAAAATTCTTTTCAGCTGTGATTTATTTGGTTCTCATCTGGCCTCTTCTGACTTACTGGTTAAGGATGAAGAAAGGATTTATGAACCTGCCAAACGTTATTTTGCTGAAATCATGATGCCATTTAGAAAAATCATTCAGAAGAACTGGCCGGTGCTGGAAGGGCTGAAAGTTGAACTTATCGCCCCCAGCCACGGTCCTATTTATGACAGGCCAGCTTTTATCCTCGATGCTTATAAAAAATGGATAGCTGATCAGCCTGAAAATTCAGTCCTCATGGTCTGGGTAAGTATGCATGGTTCAACAGCCAGAATGGTTGACCATCTTACCTGGGAACTGGCCGGACGGGGAATTAAGGTTATGCCTTTTAATCTGGCCGTGGCCGATCTCGGACATCTGGCTATGTCGCTGGTTGAAGCGGCTACTATTATTGTAGCTTCGCCAACTATTTTGACTGGCCTCCATCCGCTGGTAGCGGAAGCTGTTTTTCTCGTCAATGCTTTAAGGCCAAAGGCTTTATTCGCCGGTTTTATTGGTTCCTATGGCTGGAAATCAAGGGCTTTTGACCAGCTAAAAGCCATGCTCGACAGCGTCAGATTTGAACTATTAAACCCGGTCCAGATCAAGGGAGATCCGCGACCGGAAGACCTGGCGCTTCTGACCAGACTGGCCGCTGATATCTACCAGAAACATCAAGCAGCAGGATTGATTTAAATCACCTTCTTATCTCAGCCAATCAGCGCGGGTGTAGCTTTCTCTCAGCTGATTTTTACTTTTTAGCGTTAACCAGGTTGTTCAAAACAGCATCAGCCAGTTCTTCTCCTGGTGTTGGGTATTTTCTTTTTTGGACCTGATTTTTTAGCTGATTTATCCAGGCGTTGATCTGAGGTAACCGGTAAAAATTAGCGGCATCTGCTCCTGATTCAGAAAAAACATCAATGGACACAGTGTAGGGGATACCGGTTGATCTTAGGTTCTGGTTGTCCAGGATCTTAAGAAGTCTTTCCTTTAGCTTTAAAGCTCCGGCCTGACCCGTGTCAGGTAAAAGCACCAGAAATTCGTCGAGTTCGATTCTGGCCACGAGATCAACTCGCCTGGTGGTTTTTTTCAAAATAAAACTTAGATTGGTTAAAACCCGCTCACCGGCTTCCTGGCCAAAAGTCTGAATTATTTTCTCGAAATAATCGACATCAATTCTCAACAACGATAGATCATGGCCATATCGCTGGCAGCGATCTATTTCTCGCTGAAAATAAGTAAAAAATGTCCTGGGGTTATAGGTCTGGGTCAGGCCGTCATAATCTTCCAGCTGCTTTAGCTCTTTAACCAGGACCAGTCGCTCCAGAGAAAGTTCGGCAAAGTTGGTCAGAGTCTGAAGCAACTTGAATTCCTCCAGGGAAAAAGCCATCTTCCCGGGGCCCTTGATAAGATAGATAAGGCCAAAAACCACCTTTTCCACCCGAAAGGGAACGGCCATCAAGCTTTTTATTTCGATTTCTGGCAATCGGTCAATTTCAGAGTTGAATCTGGGATCTTCTCTGGTATCGGTGATAATAATATTCTGATTGGTTTCAGCGGCCAGGCCGCCAACTCCTTCGCCCTTTCTGACCAGCCTGTCTTTTAAATTTTCTGCTTTTTCTCCAAGGGCTAAAGCATACCTCAGATCCCCCGTAGCCTGATCCTTGATCAAAAAGCTGGCCAGTTCAGGCTGGCAGAAAGAAACTGCTTTTTGCAGCAAGCGGAGAAGCAGATCATCCGGGGTTCTGGCCAGACTGATCTCTTTAATAGACTCATAAACCTTAGTCAAACTGAGGTTTTCCTGCTGGATATCTGTGGGCCCGCCCCTCGTTTCTTCCATCGGTTAATTATTATCAGAATTAGCTTTTTATTTCAACTGCTTTAAAATCTTCAGGACCAGCTGGCCAGTCAGTTAGAGCACTGGCTTCAATCAAAAAAAGATAATTAAAATCGTTGTTGCGGACAGCAAGTTGGTTTTTACCTTCCAGCTTTTGACCAAAAAACAGTTTGATAATTTTTTCCTTATCGTCCTCACTTTTAGTTTTGACCGTGATTTCATATTCAGGCTTATCCAGCCCGTACTTTTTTGAATCTTCTGGCCGGTCAATGAAGTCCACAGCTTGAAGATATTCTAATTTTCGCAAAAATGATTCGACTTTTGAACTGTCAGCCAGCTCTTTTTGTCCAGCCTCGGAAAGCAGATACCACTCTTCCCGTTCCTGGCCTTTTTCGCCCGATTTTTCCTTTATGACCTCAAAAAACTTGTCTCCCTTTTTTATGGTCAGGCTGGTGGCCTCCCAGCTATTAAATAAAGCCACCTTTTTTTCTCTTAGCTCGCTGACCGGTCGGGCCAGGTTGTTTATCAGTTGGGCTTCTACCTCCACAATTCCGGCCAGCTGGGAGCTTGTGGCCAGCGCTTTTTCTTCTTTTTTATTGAGGTTTATGACCAGTTCCTGGCCATCAGCCAGAATCAATTTTAGGGTGTACCCTGGCCGGTCCAGACCGCTGGCTTTTAAATCTTCCGGTCTTTTTTCTTCTGCCAGAAAGGTTTTGGCTTTAACTGTCGACAGATTACTCAGGATAGAGTCAATCTGGGAAGTTGAGGCTAAGGCTTCGATCGGACTGGTGAAGTACCAGTTCTCTTCTTTTTTGATTAGCTTCCAGGCAAGGTCTTTAGAAATCAGTTCTATTACCTGGACCTGGTCCGGATCAAATTTGACAATTTCCTTGCTTCTTAGATCAAAAAGTTTTTTATCCAGGCTGTTCTTCAGATAGCCGGGCAAGAGGACGACCCTGGTTTCGTCAGCCCTTTTCGCATAAAGAGTTCCGTCGAGCGGGTTTTCCATGCCGGTTAAGATCACCACTGGCTCACTTTGCCCTTTTAACCAGATTCTGATTTCCTGTTGATTAAAACCGTATTCTTTTAAATCAGCCGGCTGGTTATCAACAACATGCTCAATTCTCAAATTGGACAGAGTTTCGACCAGGTTGTTAACTTCATAACTGTCTGCTTCCGTCATCAGCGGTTCAATAATCTGCCAGTTGCCCTGTTCGTCTCTCTTAACGGTGATGGAAGTCTGGGCTGTACCCGTTAACTGGACCTTCTCAATATCGCTGACCTTGAGATCGGTCAGCATTTCCTGCTTTTCTCTTTCTTCTTTAACTGCTTTTGATTTATTTTCAATCAGCAGAACTCCAGCCAGAGCTAAGATGAATATAATCAAGAGAATGATGGTAGTTTTGAATCTCATAGAGATCTCCTTCTAAGCCAGACGCCCAGGCCAATAAACAGGACCAGAGCTGGTAGCAGGACGATCGAGATAAACATCAGTAAACGCCCCTGACTGGGCGTCAACTGAATCGTTCGTGGTAACTGGGTTCTCGGTTGAATCGAAATGAGGTCTTCTTCTTCAGTCAACCAGTTGACTGTATTGAGAAAGAAATTGCCATTACCCGAGAGGTTGTAGTACTTGTTGGTAATAAAATCCGAGTCACCAAAAACAGCCAGTCTTAATTCCCGGTTGGAGGAAGAGTCTGTTTTCTCCTTATCAGCTGCCTCCTCCGGCTCATTTGGATTACTAATGGTAATTTTCTTGCTGCCAACCACGGCCAGGGAAACCGGCCCCGCCTTATCTTTTTCAGGTTCAAAAGAAACTTCTGGCTGGTCGAGCTGCCTTTCTGACCAGGAATTGCTGCTGGTTTTGGCCAGTGAGGTCAGAATCATACCCTCAGGCCTGGAGTCGGCGATATTTACTGACCGGGCTAGAGGGTAAAAAGTAGCATAACGGAAATTTCTGGTGATCTCGTGATTCTCGTATTCGGTCACAACTGGCATAAAATAATCACCACCTAGCAGGCGCGAAACCCGATCAACAACGATATCATTTTCAATACTGAGACCATAATCAGCCAACCATGTTTCTAATCCGGTCTCGGTTTCTGGATCAATCATAAAAAGAATCCGTCCACCCTGGTCAAGATATTGTTTCAGGGTGTCAAGCTCATTGGGAAGAAGTCTTGCCTTTGGCCCTGGGATAACCAGCAGACTACAGTCTGCCGGGAAGTTAGCCGACAGGGCAAGAGGTAGCTTTTTTACTTCATATCCAATCTTTTCCAGTTCGCTCCTGACTGTGCTGAAGCCGCTATCACCGCTATCTTCAATGGAATTTTCTCCGTGTCCTTCCAGAAAATAAATAACCTTCTTCTTTTCCCTGGTAAGCTTGATGATAGCGTTGGTAATATCTTCTTCGGAAGTGGTCGTAATCCGGTTTTCTTTGTCTCCGAGTTCAAAGACAGTGGTGCCATCCTCAGTGATACCATACTTTTTTACCAGTCCAGGATTTTTATCAGGATCGATGAATTCGTACTTAATTTTTGGCGAATGATAGGCATAAATTTTAAGCAGGTTTTCCATTGTTGCCCGGCCTGGATTACCTTCGCGGAAAAAGGCTTTAATGGTAACTTCCTGTTTCAGGTTTTTGACTACTTTAATCGACTGCTCAGAAAGACTGTGAATTTTAGCTGCCGTAAAATCGATCCGGTAGTGGTGTCTGGCCAGGAAATAGTTAACTATGATCAGCAGTCCCAGGACCAGGATGATGATGAGCAGCAAATTTCCGGAATAGATAAATGAACGCCGCTGGAGGCTTTCCTTAAGGCTGGACAGATTAAGGAGAAGATAAACAATGAGCAGAACCAGGCCGGAAATTGCCAGAATAAGCGCAACTTTTCCATATTGAGGCCAGATAAGCAAAACAAGGGAAGCAACCAGGAGTGCCAGTCCAGCATAGTTTAGATATTTTTTTAGCCAGCTCATGAGCTTACCTCCACCTTCTGGATTGAATGACTGAATGGGTCAGAAAAAGACCAAAAAAAGCGAAGCTCAAGTAATAAACAAGATCAGTGGTATCAAAGATTCCCCTGGTCAGACTATCAAAATGCTCAAAAAAGGACAGATAATTGAGGACACCCTGCCATATTCCATGAGCCGAATAACTAACCCAGCTCAGAACCCAGAAAAGAAGAAGAGTCCCGAAGGTCAGGACGGCAGAAACAATCTGATTTTCAGTAATTGACGACCAGAAGACTCCCAATCCTAAGAAGGCTGCGCCCATCAGAAACAGGCCGAGATAACCAAGGAGAAACGGAACCGTCTCTGGATTTCCGTATATAAAGGTAAAGAGCACTGGAATCGCACTCAACAAGAGCATGATAAAAAGAACTATAAGGGAAGCAAGATATTTGCCGACAATTATCTGCGTGATCGATAAAGGCGAAGTAAACAGCAATTCCTCTGTTCCCATTTTTTTCTCTTCAGAAAAAAGTCTCATGGAAAGAAGGGGCAACATCAACATCAGAACTATGCTCAGATTATTGAAAAGAGGAGAGAAAACCATCTGATTGATATTTATCTGCTGGTAATAATATGGATTTTGAGCCATTTGGGGGGCAATGGAATTAAACCAGGAAATCAGGCTGTAGAAGAAAAAACCGGAAAGAAGAAGAAAGGTAAAGATGATGATATAGGCAATGGGCGAGGTGAAATAGGTCAGTAATTCTTTTTTTATGATTGACCAGACTGCTTTCATTGTTCTATTCCTCCTGAGACAATTCTCAGATAAAGTTCTTCAATGGTTAAAGCCAGAGAGCGCATTTCAATTAAACCAAGCTGATGTTCAAGGCAGCATTTGATAACCTCATCACGCCGGTCCAGGTTTCTATCCCATTCAAGTCTGATTTCTTCCCCTTCCCGGACTGCCTTTTCCACTCCGGGCAGTTGTCGAAAAAGATTTAAAACCTCATCCTCGGCTTTTTTAAGCTTTAAATAGACTCCATCTTTCTCACGGTAAGCGGTGGTTAACTCAGCCAGTCGCCCGGCAGCCATCAGCTTACCTTCATTAATGATGACCACACCATCACAAACCTGAGTAACTTCGGCCAGAATGTGGGTTGATAGCAGGACGGTATGCTCACCGCGCAGAGATTTGATAAGCTGCCTGATTTCAACAATCTGAGCCGGGTCAAGGCCAATGGTCGGCTCATCCAGAATAATCACTTTTGGATTGTGAATTAAAGCCTGGGCAATACCCAGCCGCTGCCGGTAGCCACGGGAAATATTCTTGATGAGCCTTTTTCTGACTGCTGTTAGGCCGGTAGTTTCCACTGCCCGATCAATGGCTGCTTTTTTCTGGTTTTTTGGCACCTGTTTAATTTCAGCTACAAATCCCAGATAGGCTTCAACGGTCATTTCAGGATAAAGTGGAACAGTTTCCGGCAGATAGCCGATTTCTTTTTTTACCTCTTCTGCCTGCTCAAAAACATCATAGCCGGCCACTGAGGCTTTCCCGCTGGTCGCCGGTAGGTAGCCGGTCAGAATCCTCATGGTGGTGGTTTTACCAGCCGCATTTGGCCCGAGCAAACCCCAGATCTCGCCGGCCTCCACTTTAAAGCTGAGATCTTCGACTGCTATCAGATCGCCATATTTCTTTTGCAGGTGTTGAGTTTCTATCATTGGCACCTCCTCAGGCTGTCAATAATTTTATAAAATTTTTTGATTGAGGTAAAAGCTACATCTTATCTGGAACCTGGATTCCCAGGAGGCCCAGAGCCTGATTTAGAATTTCATGAGCAAAATAGATCGTTTTCAATCTAAAGGTCCTGAGTTCATGGTTCTTTTCGGCCAGGACCGGATAACGATGATAATAACCATTTATTTTCTGGCAAAGATTAAAAGTAAATTTGGCCAGGCCAGAAAACTCCAGGGTAGCAATGGCTCGCAGAACTTCTTCGTCGAGGGTTGAACCGTAAACAACCAGTTGCCAGAAGTCACGAGCTTCTTCCGGACTTAACCCGGCCAGACTGAATTGACTGTTAGCTATGGTCTTGAGCAACTCCAGCCCCGTTATACCCGTCCTTTCTTCGAATTTATGGAAAATGCTTTTCAATCTAACTGCAGTGTATTGAAGATATGGACCGGTTTCACCTTCAAAATTCAGAGCTTCATCGAAATCAAAGATAAGCAGTGAATTGCGGGCATACTTAAGCATAAAATACCTGACCGCGGCCGCAGCAATCTGAGCTGCTATTAGCTTTTTAGCGGCTGGTTGGAGGCCAGGATTTCTTTTATCGACTTCGGCTAGCGCTTTTTCTTCCAGCCTGTCTATTAGATCATCTGCCTTAACACCCAGGCCTTTTCTTCCTGAGACCTCAAGAAAAGAGCGCTCTTTATCTTCCTCGGACAGGTCTACCTTTATCTCTGACAGGCTCCGCGGAGACAGAGCTACCATCTCATAAGAAAAATGGATGCTCCTGGAGGCTTCCTGCTCATAGCCCAGGGCTTTAAGTCCCTGGACCACGACTTTCTGAAGATAGGACTGGCGAACATCGATGACATTGTAAACCTTACTCCCTCCGCCAAAATGAACATCATAACCGGTTGGCTCTCCGGAAGAAATCCAGATGGTATGGTCGGAAGTGGTGGCAAATGGCTCATAATAAAAATCCTGCCCGAGCAACCCAAATTTCCAGAGCTGATAGGCAATATCTTTACCAACATAAGTCACAGTGCCATCGGACCGCACAATAATTTTTTCCCGTTCTTCTTCTCCCTCGAGTTTCATCACCCAGCAGCCGGTGGTTTCGCCTTCGGTCGAATAATAAATTGCTCCTGCTTCTTTTAATCTGGCAAAAGCTTTTTCCCAGAATTTAAGGCGGAGAATGCTACTTTCGCAGGGCAGGACATCATAGGTAATATCCAGCCGGCTCATGGTGGCCAGGTGAGCCCGCAAAATCCGCCTGGAGACCAGCTGGGCGTAGTCAGCTTCAGGCGAATTACCTTGCTCGATTTTTTTAAGGATTTCTGCTCTCCGGTTGCGAGCCTGCTCATTTTCACCCAGATATTTTGAAACGCGGGCATAAAGATCCCAGCAATAGTAATCAAACCGGTCAGCCATCTTCTCAATTTCGGCTAAGGACTTTTTCTCCAGTTCAAGCAGGCCAAAAACCACATCGACAACCTGCACACCTGTATCATCAATGTAATTCTGGACCTCAATCCGCTCACCTTTATAACGAAGACATCTGGCCAGCGTATCGCCCAGACAGGCATTACGCAAATGGCCAACATGGGCTGCTTTGTTAGGGTTTATATTAGTATGCTCGACAATGATTTTTTTCTCTTCTGGCTCGAGTCCGCTTTTTCCCAGATTTCTGAATTTTTGTTCAAAAAAAGACTGACGGTCAAGGTAAAGGTTGATATAGCCAGCACCGGCTATATCAATTCGCTCCACCCCTTCCAGACCGGATAATAGCTCAACTGCTCTGGAGGCTATGGCCCTGGGATTGGTTTTCAGTTTTTTGGCCAGAGGAAACGCCAGGGATAAAGCCAGATCTCCAAACTTTTCATCAGGGGTAGGCACCAGTTCAATGTCATCCAGGTTGACAGGCCATTCGCCTTTCAGCCGCTCAGCAATTTCTTCCCGCAATTTCTTTTTCGTCTGATACATAGTGATTGTAATTATAACAAAAATCATCCGGCTAACAAGTTGTGGTTTTGCTTGAAAAAGAGTATTGGTTTATGATACTAAATAAGCACGGTAAAGCATTAGATTTAGAAAGGAATCAGCATGAAAAAAACCAGGTTAAATCAGGTTCATCGAGAGGCTGGCGCCCGCCTGATTGAGTTTGCTGGCTGGGAAATGCCGGTTGAATACCGCGGCCTGATTGAAGAACATCTGGCCGTCAGAACAAAGGCCGGTTTATTTGATGTCAGCCATATGGGTGAAATAATGGTCGAAGGTCCAGAAGCTCTGGCTCTCGTTCAATACCTCACTCCGAATGATGCCGGCAAGCTGTTGCCCGGGCAGGTCCAGTATTCTGCGCTGACCACGCCCCAGGGAACGTTTGTTGATGATTTGCTGGTCTATTGCTTATCAGTGCCGGACAGATACTTGCTGGTAGTCAATGCGGCTAATACTGATAAAGATTTCACCTGGATAAAAGAGAAAGGAGCTGGCTTTAAGGCCCGGGTAACCAATGAAAGCGATCGCTATTCTCAACTGGCTTTGCAGGGACCGCTGGCCCAGGAAATTTTGCAGCCACTGACCGCAATTGACCTCGGCCAGATGAAATCTTTTAATTATGCTTATGGGCAGGTGGCAGGAATTGATAGCCTGGTTTCCAGGACCGGTTATACCGGTGAAGACGGTTTCGAAATTTACACCACCTCAGAAACTCCAGAGGTGATCTGGAAAGCTATTGTGGCCCGGGGCGAGCCTTTGGGACTACAGCCAGTCGGACTGGGAGCCAGAGATACCTTGAGGCTGGAGGCCAAGTTAATGCTCTATGGCAATGATATCAGTGATAAAACAACTGTTCTGGAAGCAGATCTAAAATGGATTGTTAAATTTCAAAAAGGAGATTTCCTGGGCAAGGTGGCTTTAGAGCAACAACTGGCTGAAGGATTGAAAAGAAAACTGGTTGGGTTTGAAGTTGTTGATAAAGGCATCGCTCGTCCACATTATCCAGTTTACATGGGCGGGCAAAAGGTATCAGAAGTCTGTTCGGGTAGCTACGGGCCTTATGTTAAGAAAGCCATTGGACTGGTTTATCTGCCGATCGAAGCTACAGCCATCGGGACTGAATTTGAGATCGGTATTCGGGACAAGATGGCGAAGGCCAGAGTTGTGCCCACACCCTTTTACAAAAGGGAAAAAAAATAGATTCGATAGAATCAGAGAAAACAAAAAAGGAGGAAAGGATGTATCCTGAAAATTTTTATTACAGTCAAGACCATGAATGGTTAAAAGTGGAAGGTGAGGAAGCTGTGCTGGGCATCACTGATTTTGCTCAGAAGCAACTGGGTGACATAATTTATGTTGATTTACCGGTGGTGGGGAAGACCGTTGAGGCCCACCAGACGCTAACGACGGTTGAATCGGTCAAATCTGTCTCCGATGTTTATTCACCGGTCGCTGGAGAGGTTATCGAAGTCAATCAGCAGCTGATTCAAACACCGGAACTCATTAATCGCGATCCTCATGGTGAGGGCTGGATTTTAAAATTGAGATTAAAGGACAAATCTGAACTTAACAATCTAATGAGGGCCGCCGATTATGAAAAGTATCTGGAGGGCCTGGAGCATTAAAACTATCAGCCTGCGGGCTGAAAACTGAATTTATTATATACGGGGGCAAAAAATGAGTTATATTCCCATCAGCCAGGAAGACCGGCAGGAAATGCTGGCCCTTCTAGGTCTCAATTCGGTCGAAGAGCTCTTTAGTTCAATACCGGAGGAAAACCGGCTTAGAAATCTGCTGAACCTACCGTCTGCCAAATCAGAACCGGAGCTTCTTAGTTATTTTGAAGACAGAAGCAAAAAAAACACTTTTGATCAATATGTCTCTTTCCTGGGAGGTGGAGCTTATGATCATTTTATTCCGGCTGTGGTAGATTATTTAAGTTCGAGAGGCGAATTTGTCTCACCTTATACGCCTTATCAGCCAGAAGTCAGTCAGGGAACCCTCCAGGTTATATTTGAATATCAGACACTTATCTGTCAGTTGACCGGCCTGGAGATTGCCAATGCTTCTCTTTATGATGGGGCCACAGGCGCGGCCGAGGCAGTCTTAATGGCCAATCGGGTTAAAGATAAAAAAAGAATACTGGTAGCTTCAACAGTTAATCCTCAGTACCGGCAGGTAATCTATACCTATGGAAAAAATCTTGGTCTGGAAATCGTCGAACTGCCCTATAACCAGTCGGGGCAGGTGGAGATAAGGGGACTGCAGGCGGCTTTAAATGAAGGAACCGCAGTCCTCCTCTGTCAGTCGCCTAATTATTTCGGGGTGATAGAGGATATCAAAGCGCTGGCTGAGATTGTTCATGAACGGGGAGCCATGCTGACCGTGGCCATTTCAGAACCTCTGTCTCTGGGCTTGCTGGAAGCGCCAGGGAAACTGGGGGCAGATATAGTTACTGGAGAAGGACAATCTTTTGGTCTGCCTTTGAGTTATGGTGGTCCTTATTTAGGTTTTATGGCCTGTAAAAAAGAATTTGTTCGGCAGCTGCCAGGAAGAATTGTCGGTCAAACGGTTGATGCCGAAGGCCGGCGCGGCTTCGTTCTGACTCTTTCCACCCGAGAGCAGCATATCAGAAGGGAGAAGGCTACTTCTAATATATGCACGAACGAGGGGCATTGTGCTCTTCGGGCCACGATTTATCTTGAAACCCTGGGCCGGAAAGGCCTGAGAAAGATGGCCTGGCTTAATGCCCAAAAAGCTGCCTATGCCTGCGAGCAGCTGACTTCTATTCCCGGGGTCAGGGCCAGATTTGGCGGACCGGTTTTTAATGAATTTGTACTGGAGTTCCCCCGAAGCTGGGAGGAAATAAACCGGAAGCTCAAGGACAGAGGAATTCTGGGTGGACTTGGCCTTAAAGAATTTCCCGGCCTTGACCAGTGTGCTCTGATTACTGTTACTGAAAAACACAGCCGGGAAAAGATTGATCTTTATGTCCGGGCTCTGCAGGAGGTCTTAAGATGATCAACGTTATTCGCGAACCGCTCATTTTTGAAATAAGCTCGCCAGGTAAGACAGCCTTTAAGGTGCCTGTACTGGATGTGCCTGAGAAAAAAGAGCTTCTGGCTGGCCTGCCTCTGCGGGCAGACATTGAAGGTTTTCCAGAAGTTTCAGAAACTGAAATTACCCGGCATTTTACTCGCCTGTCTCAGACCAATTACTGTGTTGACCTGGGAATTTATCCTCTTGGTTCCTGCACGATGAAATACAATCCGAAGATCAACGAGAAAGTGGCCTCACTTCCCGGTTTTACTCAAGCTCATCCCCTGGCTCCGGAAGAACTGGTTCAGGGAAATCTGGAACTGATGAAAACTCTGGAAAAACTGCTGCTGGAAATTACCGGAATGGATGCTATTACTCTTCAGCCGGCAGCTGGAGCTCATGGTGAGCTGACCGGCATGATGCTGATCAGGGCCTATCATCAAGCTCAGGGCAACCCTAGAAAATATGTTCTCATTCCGGACTCCGCTCATGGGACCAACCCGTCTTCAGCTCATCTCTGCGGTTATACCGTCAAAGAGATAAAATCCAACGAACGTGGTACGGTCTCGGTTGATGATCTGGCCAGGGAAATGAATGAGGAAGTGGCGGCTTTGATGCTGACCAATCCCAATACACTGGGAGTCTTTGAATCGGATATCTGTCAGATTGCTGAGCTTGTTCATTCTAAGGGTGGATTTCTCTACATGGATGGTGCCAACTTAAATGCTCTGGCCGGGATCACCAGACCTGGTGATTTAAAAGTTGATGTCATGCATCTTAATCTTCACAAGACCTTTTCCACTCCGCACGGTGGGGGAGGGCCTGGTTCCGGGCCGGTAGCTGTTAAAAAGATTCTTGAACCATTTTTACCGGTGCCGGTAATCGAAGAAATAGGGGGCACCTACTATTTAAACTATGACCGTCCCCAGACGATCGGTCGGGTTAGAAGTTTCTACGGCCAATTTCTGGTCGCTTTGAAGGCGCTGGCTTATATCTTGAGCCTGGGCCCGGAAGGCATAAAAGAAATGGCAGAAACAGCTGTCCTTAACTCCAATTACATCAGAAAAAATCTTGAAGGTCTGTATGAATTGAAATATGATACACCTACCCTTCACGAGTGTGTTTTTTCTGATAAGTATCAAAGAGAATATGGAGTTACCAATCTTGATATTTCCAAGCGACTGCTCGATTATGGTCTTCATCCGCCGACCATGTCTTTCCCGCTGATTGTTCACGGTGCTTTGATGATCGAGCCAACTGAAACAGAAAGCCGCCGCGATCTTGATCTTTTCATTGAAGCTATGAAAGCTATTGCCCGGGAGGCTAAAGAAAATCCAGACTTGCTGAGGACAGCGCCTCATATCACCTATGTCCGCCGTTTGGATGAAGTTCAGGCAGCCCGTAATCCGATCCTGAGATGGGAGAAATAAGCATAAAAAGAGTAAAATCCCTTTTTAATTGCTGATTGAAGAAGATACGATAGACCGATTATTTATAGTCGAAGGAAGCAATATGATGAGCATGCAGAATTTAATCCTGGCTTTGTCTCGTTACTGGGCTGGGCAGGGCTGTTATCTTGCCCCAACCTATGATCTGGAAGTGGGAGCCGGGACGATGACCCCTGATACTTTTTTCCGGGTGCTGGGACGAAAACCATGGCGAGTAGCTTATGTTCAACCTTCGCGCCGCCCGACTGATGGTCGTTATGGTGAAAATCCTCACCGGGTCCAGAAACACTTCCAATTTCAGGTGATTGTGAAACCTTCCCCGCTGAATATCCAGAGAATTTATCTGGACAGCCTGGTTTCTCTGGGTATCAATTTATCTGAACACGACCTGAGATTCGATGAGGATGACTGGGAGTCACCGACTATTGGTGCCTGGGGAGTTGGCTGGCAGGTCATGCTGGATGGCCTGGAAATTACCCAGTTTACCTATTTCCAGCAGGCAGGTGGGCTGGAACTTTTCCCGGTGTCAGTTGAAATCACTTATGGTCTGGAAAGACTGGAAATGTTTCTAGAGCAAAAAGACAACATTTATGATCTAAAGTGGTCGGATGATGTCAGTTATCGTGATCTCCGCTTCAGAGAGGAGAAAGAATTTTCTATTTATAATTTTGAGCAGGCTGATATAGCCATGTTGCAATCGTCATTTAATGGTGCCGAGAAAGAAGCCCGGCGGCTGATTGACCAGAAGCTGCTGCTTCCCGCTTATGATTATTGTCTGAAATGTTCGCATCTGTTCAATCTGCTCGATGCCAGAAAAGCTATCAGTGTTACTGAAAGAGTCAAAATGATTGGCCAGATCAGAACTCTGGTCAACCAGATAGCCCGCCTCTATGCTGATGAGGAAGGAGAAAACTGATGGAGTTCCTGCTGGAGATTATGACTGAAGAATTACCTTCGTCGCATGTAAAAAGTGCTCTGGCCCAGCTCGAAGAAAAATTTTCTGAAGAGATGAGGAACTCCGGACTGGAGACCTCCGAACTGAGGGCGATTGGCACCTGTCGGCGTCTCGTACTGGTAGCTGATCTCGGAGAAAGACAGCCTGACCAGGAAGAGATAGTGACTGGTCCGCCGCGGACAGCCGGCCTGGCTCCTGATGGTAGCTTTACTCAGGCTGCTCTGGGCTTCGCCCGTTCTCAGGGCATATCAGTGGATAATCTTCAGGTCCTGACCACAGCCAGAGGGGAATATCTGGGGTTTAAAAGATTAAAAAAAGGGAAGTCAACGCCCGAGATTCTGGAAGAGAAATTACCTGCCTTGATAGCTGCACTCAGTTTTCCCAAAACCATGCGCTGGTCAGATAAATCATTTCGTTTTTCCAGGCCGATTAAAGGTCTTCTTTGTCTCTTCGGCGGGCAGATAGTCAGGGTATCGCTGGAAGGGCTGGTGGCTTCCAGCCAGACTTACGGTCATTTCATTCATCGACCACAGGAGCTTTCTGTTCACAGTTATCAGGAATACTATCAGGCCTTAAAAGATAATCTGGTGCTGGTTGATCCGGCCGAAAGAAAAGAGAAAATTTTAGATGGATTTCAAAAAAAGTTAAGCAGCCTGAAAGCTCAGGTTTATCCTGACGACAGGCTCCTCGAAAGATTGCTGTGGAACATTGAATGTCCACTGGTCATCATGGGTAGTTTTCCTGAGTCCTATCTATCTTTGCCGCTGGAAGTATTATCAACGGCCATGAGAGAAGGACAGCAACTTTTTTCTGTGGTCAGGGGCAAAAAACAGTTGCCTTATTTCCTGGGTATCGCTGATGCTCCGGCTGATCCTAAAGGCTATATTTTAGCCGGGAACGAGCGGGTGCTGAAAGCCAGACTGGAAGATGCCCGATTTTTCTGGGAAAATGATCTAAAAGTCAGCCTGGCCGAGCGAGCTGATCAGCTGTCCGCGGTCATTTTTCAGGAAAAACTTGGTAGCTATGCCGATAAAGTGGCCAGAGTGGAGGAACTGGTCAGTTATATTGCTGACCGCCTCAATCTGAGAAATATTAAAAAAGATCTTTTAGAGGCTGCCAGATTGTCCAAAGCTGATCTCCTGACCGAAATGGTCCGTGAATTTCCTGAACTTCAAGGTAAGATTGGCGGGATATATGCTCAGCGACAGGGCTGGTCAGAGACAGCCAGCCGGGCGATTTATGAACATTATCTGCCAGTCTCCTGGGAAGATCCCATACCGGATTCAACCGGCGGCGCGATTCTATCTCTGGCTGATAAACTGGATACAATAGTCGGCATAATTGGAACCGGTTATGCTATCAGCGGCTCATCTGATCCCTACGGCCTGAGAAGAAATGCTCTGGGTGTGGTCCGGATAATTCTGGATAAAAAGTTCCATCTGTCTCTTTACCGTCTTGTTGATAAGTCGATTTCCCTGCTGCAGAAAAAATTGACACTGCCGGCCGAACAGGTGAAAACAGCCTGTCTGGAACTAATGGCCGGGAGGGTAAGGTTTATCTTCGAAAAGAGAGGCTATGGTTATGATTTAATCACTGCTGCTCTGGCTCCTGGCCTCGACTATCTTGATTTTACCGAAGCCAGGATCAAAGCTCTAAATAGCCTCAAGTCGAGCAAAAATTTTGAACAATTTATTTTAATGGTCAAAAGAGTCAAGAATATTTTAAAAGAGGCGCCCAAAAGCAGGTTGGATCCGGCCAGGCTCAGCGAAAAGGAAGAAAAGGAATTGTATTCTGCCTTAAATATCATCAAGAAAAATGCCGAGGAGATGATGGTCAGAGGTGATTTTGCTGGCGCTCAGAAAATAATATTTCGCCTGCAGGCTCCCTTAAACAATTTTTTTGACCGGGTGCTGGTCATGGCTGAAGATAAAAAGATTCGTAATAATCGCCTGGCTTTGCTGTCTCAGGTTCAGTCGCTGATTGATCAGCTGGCTGACTATTCGCAGATTGTTGTAACCTCGGAGAACTCTTGAGTTGACTGGCTACTTCAGCTCAGGTTCCAACTGCTTCAGGAGCTTTCGATATCATACTCATCCGGTTGAGCAGTCAGGTCAAGTTCCTGGCTGGCGAATTTTTGTTCCAGAGAAATTATTTTGACCAGATTGCCAGGGTAATTTTGAGATTTTTTCTCACCATAAACATTGAACTGGACACCTGCCTCAAAAGGATAATTTCCTTTTTTATTCCGGGCTGACCAGCGGACTTTTCCGAACAGGCTAAGAGGAGCCCGTTCGCCAGGTATTGATAACTGAAGAAGTAGCTTTGTGCCCGGCTTAAGACGCTTCTGGCTGACAAATCTTAGCCCGCCGCGGCTCAAATCCTGCAAAGGCAGAAATTCTTCGTCAAAAGACTTTCTTTTAAATAACCTGTTTTCTTTTCGGTAAGAGACGGTTGCTCCTGGAATTTTAAATCTCTGGCTAATTCTTTTTTCTGCTGGATAGATTTCGCTCGACACAGTGGTCTCTTATCCTCTGCTCCCGTTTTAACTCTACTTATAATTCAAAACGCAGAGAAAGTCAAAAAAATTAAAATTTCTAGTGATGATAACGGGAGTCAAAAAGGTTCTGGCCTTAATCTTTTGTTGTAGAAAGGAAGCTCCGGTCACTCTCTTATCAATAAGGGAGAACTTCAGGCTTTTCTGCCTTTAATCTAACTTCAACCTCAGTCCTGACGGCCTGTTGCTCTGGATTTATAAAGGCAAAATTAAGCTCGGCCTGCCGATTATAGATGGCCGGCGTAGTCTCGGGGGGTTTCTTCCTCCAGTCTTTAACTGTTTTGACAATAGCGGAGACGGCATCTATGATGGACACGGCTCGCATTGGATACTGGTCTTTCTGTGGAACCAGGTATGGTTTGGTACCAGGCGGATTGGGTGGGGGAATATTTATTTTGACAGGAACTTTTTTCTGAAGGTATTTACTTGACTTATAAATTAGAGTGTCACCAATATAAAGGGCTACTTCACCTTCTATGTCTTTCAGGGGAGGGGTATTTTGCCTCTGAACAGCCAGCTCTGGTTGACCGAGATTCCTATGCCTGACATTAAAGTCAATGACAATCCTTTTTCTGACTGTCACCAGGCTGGTTTTAAGAAAGACATCCAGCTTAATCATAAAAGGTTCTTCATAAGAAAAGGGTAGGGGAAGCTGAATTAAATGGGAGCCCTTCGACCACCAGCCACCGAGCAGT
>JAKPCG010000134.1 GCA_029553365.1 Acidobacteriota bacterium
TTTGAAAGAGAAAAGAACAAAAAAGACACGTTTTATTTTGATCTTTTTGATGAAGAGGGGAAGTATCTGGCTAAAATGCCGATAGTTATTAGCTTGAATCGAGACTCTGTGTGGAAAAACGGTAAGCTTTACACGGTAGAAACGAACCAGGACGGGGTCTTGATGGTCAGGAGATTTAAGGTAAGTTTTGACCTGCACCATTGACACTCTGAGATGAGTCTGAATGGACCTAAGCCTTGAAACTTAGAAAAATCGGAAAACAGAAAATCAGGGAAGTAAGACGATTCTCCCGCCTACTAGAAAGCCCTGAGTGATGACACTGTGATGAATGATAGATTCTGATAGGCGTTCGGTCTGGGGTTTCGCCCTCCAAAGCAAAAGGTTATAGAAGTGAGGGCGTGGAAGCATTAATTAAATCAGTTCGGGTCTCTGATTTCGCCTGAGTGAAGAATCGATATTAATCAGCATAAATCAGTACAGATCAAAACACGGCAGCCTGAAATTTCACAGGATTTTTATCAGAAATAGAAGCAACATTTAAGGCCATCTCTCTATAGCTTTTAGCGATTCTCAACCTGAAGAACATACAGCCCATCGAACGTGGCGCACAAACTCTGGCTTTGAGCCTCAACCACTTCCACTTTTATCCGCATCTTCCAGTTGGCTTTTCTGGTGGGCTTAAGATCCTCGGTTATCCGGCTCCGGGTAATAAGGTCGGACAGTCCTGGCTGGTGATAGGTAATGTGTGAAGACAGGAGAAACAAATTACCTGAGAGGTTCAACTGGCCCAACCTTTCCAGAGCCGTCTCATAGCCTGACAGCACGGCCAATGAGAAAATAGAACCGGCAAAAGCTGTCCCCTTATCATTAATGTTGGGAGCCAGCGGTAGCCTTAACTGCCCCGGCTTATTTGACTCCCGTCCAATTCCCATGGCTCTGGCTGGAAGAATCGAATTGATATCAAGCATGTCCTGTACTTTTCCTCAGAATAATTTAACACGCCGGCCATTAAGCATCTTGGCCTGGCTTATTTTTTGATTGTCCTGATCGAATTTAAGCACATCAGTAATCTCTTATAATTCTAAATTTTATATGAACCTTTACCAGCACTTCTTAACCTTTACGATATCAGCCGATGATTCTTTCTGTCAAATATTCGCCCTGATCGTCAACATTTAATCCCGGTGGATAACCTGCCTTAATTTTATAAAATCAATGACTGCTAGATCTTAATTTCGCTTCCCGTAACATGAAACTTAACCACTGGATTTCCCTCAGGACCAGGAGAGGCTTTAGGGATTTCTAATTTTTACCCATCCGGCATTTAGCCATGACCTTCCCAGGACAAAGCCGCGAATCCAGATGTTACTTTTTAATTGCCTTTAAATATCTTCTGATCATCTGAGCGATATCACGGGCAGCCGGCGGATCATAATTGGAAAGGACAATGATTGTGTATCCTGCCTGCCCATCCATCTCAAGTATCGCATTTATCCCAGGTGCTCCGCCAGCGATGCCAATTCCCCAGCGGCTTCTGTCTATCGCACTCTGGCCAGCCTGGACTGGCGAAGATTTCGCCGCTGGATTTTCTCTTCTATCCGGCTCTGTTATCAATTCCTTGTCATTTTTGCTGTCAGAAAAGGCTTCTTGCTCCTGGCTGCTCTCCAGAAATATTCGATAGAATTCATTACTACCCGCGCTTATAGCCTGATTTTGTTTTTCCTGTCTATCCGAATTTTTTGTTGTCTGATTCTCTGCCTGCGGCTCTCTGCCGGTAAAAATCCAGTTGGTCCAGGCCTCATTTAGAAGCTCACAGCCGAAAAGAGCCCGGGCAAACTTCAGCAGGTCTTCGGCCGTAGCGTAACCGCCGCCAGCCGCACTGCCTCTGGCTGGTCTGGTGTAGATATTGTTTCGCCAGCCCTGATCCTGCCTGGCGACCGCGCGCCTTGCGTTTGTTTGCAGGCTTGGACTACGTTCAGCTTCTCGCACATCTTTTTTCTGTGCCATATCCCTTTTCTGCGCCTGCTGATCGCCTGGTTTCCCCGACTCGGCCAGACCTTCCTCTTCCACTTGTCTGGTATATCCTTCAGCTACATTTTTGACAGGCACATCAGCCTGAAACCAATCCGAATCTTTCATTCCGGCTGGCTCAAAGATGTTTCGTTTTATATAGTCATAATAATCCATTTTAGAGACAGCGCTGATAATTTCTCCCAGAACGACATATCCTCCGTTAGAATACATCTCCCTGCTGCCAGGTTCAAAAGCGAGAGGCTTAGTAGCAAAGAATCTAAGGTAATCACGGTTATGTCTGATCATATCTTTTGGAGTCTGTCTGAACTCAGGCCCAAAGAAATCGCCGATGCCGGAAGTCATGTTGACCAGGTGCCGCACCGTGACTTTTTCTTTAGCCTCCTCGTTTGGATAAGCGGGCAGAAGCTGACCCAGTTTATCATCGAGACTGAGCTCGCCCTTAGCCACCAGCTGAGCGATAGCAATTCTGGTAAATATTTTGTTAATTGAACCAAGATTAAAGCGGGTATCAGTCCGGTTAGGCACTTCAAATTCCTGGCTGGCCAGTCCAAAGGGCTTATAAAAAATGGGCTGGAAATCTTTAGCGACGAGAACTACACCAGAAAATCTGTCATCCTGCACTGCCTTTTCAATTGCCTGCTCGAATCCCTGGATAGCCTCAGGCAGAGCGAGTCGAGGCAGCGGAGGAGCCAGGTCTTCCGGGCCGGCTTCATCTATGGTGAATTTTTGAAGAAAGAGGTTATTCCCGCTCTTTTCAAAGCCCAGCTCCAGCCTGAAATATTCTTGGCTACGATTAGCGAGAATTAAAGTCATCTCCATTGGCCCTGAGGTCAGAAGCTTCTGTAAACTTATTTCTCCCAGCTGCCGCCGGATATTTAAGAGCTGTTCAGCTCTTTTATCACCTGGTATTTCTTTGAGTTTTTCCTTCGGGAGGCTCGATTCAAAAAACTTCTTTAGCCCCTGGGTATCGGACCGAAGAAAAGCCTCCCAGAAAAGCCGGCCTTTCTGGCCCGCCGGTGTTTCCGGGAAAATAATTCTGACTTGCCCGGGCAAGTCCGTTTTTTCTGTTTGAGCTTTTGGTGGCAGAATAGAGACAACAGTGCCCAGCCCGTTATTTATAGTGAGGATCAAAAGCTGAGCCACGAAAAGCATCGGTATTATTTTCCATCTTAACTTTCCAGCTCTTACTTTCGTGCGCATTTCATGCCTCCTACGGTCGCCGTCCCGTAAAATTAATAAAAATCGTCTGGCTCCGGTTATTTTCTTTTCAGGTCGAGTTTATCACTTTGTGGCCCGATGTGCTTATAAGACCTTTTTAGCTTCTCATTGGTCTGGCCAGCAATCTTTAGAGCCCGCATCATTTAAAAACCAGAGAGCTCCTCTACGGGTTGCATCGCAGAGGCTACACAATGCAGGTGGCCTGACCTGATTATTCTTAGCTGGGTCAGACATGAGTCAACGACTCCCGGGCTTGAAGCTACGGTCGGAAACAGATAACATTATTCCGGGTAGATAGACACAGAGAACCGCTTGCTTCGGCTCCCTTTTCTGCCTGAACACCGGGAATTAACTCCGTGTTTCATTATTCTCTCTGGAGGTTTTAGCATCGTGATCGATGAAAAGATTGTTTCAGAAGCTATTATCGAAAGTTACACTGAAAAGCTCCTTAATTGCCTTGAACTGGATGTGGCGGTCTGTGGAGCCGGGCCTTCCGGCCTGGTTGCTTCCTGCTACCTGGCCAGGGCCGGTTTGAAAACGGCCGTCTTTGAGAGAAAATTATCTATTGGCGGCGGCATGTGGCGCGACAGCATGAGCGCCAATGCTACTTTTGGTTCTTACCGCATGGGCCCCATTTTTGGCGGTATGTTACTTTCGGGGCGAAAAGTGGCCGAATTGATCATAGAGAGAAACAAAACAGAAAAAAGCAGAGTGGAAAGAGGCCAATGAAAAATATTCTGACCATTGCCGGTTATGATCCATCCTCCGGTGCCGGGGTAACGAGAGACCTGGATACTTTTTTTTCACTGGGCTGCCACGGACTTTCTGCCCCAACCTGTTTTGTCGTCCAGGGACCTCGAGGAGTCAGAGATATACATCCGATTCCAGTTGATCAATTTGCCTCCATGCTGAAGGTCATAGAAGAGGAGGTGGCCATAGACGGGGTGAAGATCGGGGTGGTGTGGGATGTGCCTTATATCGAAATTATTTCGGGCTTTTTAAAAAAACTCAAAGGGAAACCGGTGGTCGTTGACCCCATCTACGCCGCCAAAAATGGCCATAAACTCATCACGGAAGAAGGCTTAAAGTGCCTGGTAAAAGAAATCCTTCCTCTGACCACGCTTTTTACCCCCAACCTGGAAGAAGCATCCTTATTAACCGGCAAAAAAATTAAGACTCTCGATGAGGCTAAAAGGCGCGCCAGAGAACTGGTCCGGTTAGGCCCGAGGGCAGTGGTGGTTAAGGGCGGGCATCTCGAGGGAAAGCCGGTTGATGTTTTCTTTGATGGGAAGGAAATATTTCTCCGGGAAAAGCCGAGAGTTAAGCAACAGATTCATGGCACCGGCTGTCTTTTTTCTTCTTTGCTTGCCGCCTTTCTGACCAATGGCTATCCGCTCGAAGAGGCCTTTTTGGCGGCGGAAAAAGAAATGGAACAAGCTCTTGAGAAAAATTATTCTATTTCAGGTGCAGGCGACGATGGCGGCTATTTCTATTCGTCTCCTTCGCTCATTAAAGCTGGCCTGGCTGAAAGATGGCAGGTGCTGGAGATGCTCCGTCAGGCGGCCAAAAAACTTCGTGAGCTCAATCCGGTCGAACTCATTCCTGAAGTCCAGATGAACCTGGGCTATTCCTTGCCTCAGGCAGAAAGTGTGGAAGAGGTAGCTGCTTTCCCGGGTAGAATCAGCCACAGCCAGGGGAAAATCCTTTTTAAAGGAGAGCCGCAGTTTGGTGCTTCCTCCCATGTAGCCAGATTAATTCTGGCCATGATGAAGTATTTTCCTTACCTTCGGGCCTGTGGCAATATACGTTATGATCAGGCTTATGTGGAGAAGGCCAGGAAGAAAAATTTTAAAGTTGTCTTTTTCGACAGGAAAAAAGAGCCAGCGAGATTAAAACGGGCGGAAGGGAAAAGTCTTGATTTTCTGATGGCAAGCATTTTAAAAAAGATGGACCAGCCACCTGATTTCATCTATGA
>JAKPCG010000140.1 GCA_029553365.1 Acidobacteriota bacterium
TGGTGCCAGGAGAAGAGATTAAAGCTCAGTTAAAAGCTCAACTGGCCCTTACCCGTGAACATCTCTACACTCAGGAAAGTTTGCTGGCCAACACCAAAAAAACAAAGATAATTTAGGGTCGCCAGAAAAATTATTTGATTCCGAGAGAAATTAACCAGGAAAAAGTGCTTAAATTTAATTGACCAGGATCTAAATAAGGAAAATAGAGACCTCAGGATCAAGCTTCTAACAGAAAAAAATTAAAGAGATAGCCAATATTAATTAAGGAAGGAGGCTGCCATCATGAGCCAAACTTTTGTTAAACACAGAGAAAATAATTTCCGGTCATGGCTTTTCATTTTTTGTTTTTGTTTGAGTTTAGCTTTCATCTTTTTTAATCCGGCGTTGGCTGGAGCTCAGACCAGCGAGACTCAGAAGACCAGGCCGCAGCTGTCTTTAGAAAAAATAATGGCCGGCCAGGAATTTTATGGCACTCCGCCTTCCAGCCCAACCTGGGCAGTTGACGGAAAGATGTTATACTTTCAGTGGAAAAAGCCAGGTGAGAAAAGTTCAGAGATCTATGCGGTAAGCCTCAAGAATCCAGTCCCGGTCAAAATCACCCGCGAACAAATACTGCTTAACCCACCCGATGGCGGACAGGTAGGTGGAGGACGCTTCCGCGGACGTGGTGGTTTCGGTTTTGGCCGCTTTGGTTCGCAATGGAGCTGGGATAAGAATCATCAGCGGTTGCTCATCACTCAAAACGGAGAAATTTTCCTCTACCGTCTGGCTGATAAAAAAATTCAACAGCTGGTAGCCGGGACAGAAAGAACGAGTGGTGCCAGCTTTACCTTTGACGAGAAAGGCGTTTATTTTTTAGTTAAAGAAAATCTTTATCTTCTGTCGTTGGCTGACGGGACTTTGAAGCAATTAACCTCTTTTACCAGAGAAAAACCGCCGGCACCCAGGACGCCGGGAGAAGTGGAAAAATGGTATGAAGATCAGCAACGCGAATTATTCAAGGAAGCCTTCAGAGTCGGCTTTGAAGGTGGCGAGCAGTTAAGGCGTGGCCAGGACTTTTTGCCCCTTTTGAGCCGGGAGACAACCAGGAAAAAGCCATTTTATCTGACTGAAAAGCAGCGGCTGCTGGCGGCCGAGCCATCACCCGATGGGAAGTATGTTCTTTTTACGCTAAGCGAGGATCTGGGAGCAAAAATGGCTATGGTTCCAGCTTACGTGACGAGATCAGGATATACAGAACTAGTCCCCTCTCACACCAAAGCCGCCGAAAACCCGACCGCTTATAAGCTGGGCATTATGAAGACCGACACGGGTGAAGTTATCTGGGTTGACTATGGTCAGGGCGAACGTCAGATAAATCCCGGCCTGTGGGTATGGTCTCCAGACGGCAAGAAATGCCTCCTTCAAGGAGAAGCGGAAGACCGCAAAGATGCCTGGCTCTGGCTTCTTGAGCCAGCTACGGGGAAAACCACGCCGGTTGAAAATATTCATGATGACGCCTGGGTTGGTCCACTGGGATTGACTGGCATTTTCTGGTGGCCAGACAGCCGCCATGTCTCGTATATTTCCGAGAAGTCAGGTTATGCCCAGCTTTATGAACTGGCCATTGATACCCGGGAAATAAAACCCCTTACTCAGGGTAAATATGAAGTGACTCAGGCTTTTCTCTCCAGGGATGGCCAGAAAATCTACTTTGTTTCGAACGAAGTTCATCCGGGCGAAAGGCACCTTTATCAACTGGACCTTAAAACGCGGAAGAAGACACAACTTACAGCATTAACCGGGCTCAATGAATTTTATCTGTCCCCTGACGAAAAAGCGGTGGCCATCATTCATTCTTATTCCAATCTCCCGCCGGAGCTTTATCTTGAGAGCCTGCTGCCGGCTGGCCAGCCGCGCCAGATAACACTTTCGACTACCGATGAATTCAGGGCCTATCCCTGGCATGATCCGGAAATTGTCACTTTCGAGGCGCGAGATGGGGTCAGGATTTATGCCAGATTATTCAAACCTGACAACCCTCGTCCTGGGCTGCCGGCTGTTGTTTTTATTCATGGCGCCGGCTACCTTCAGAATGCTCACCGCGGCTGGAGCACTTATGACCGTGAGTATATGTTCGACAATTTCCTGCGCGACCGTGGCTATTATGTTCTGGATGCTGATTACCGCGGAAGCAGCGGCTATGGACGTGATTTTCGTACCGGCATTTATCGTCACATGGGCGGGAAAGATCTGGACGATGTGGTGGATGGAGCTAAATTCCTGATTAAGAATTACCAGGTCAATCCCGAGGCCATCGGCTGCTTTGGCGGAAGCTACGGCGGCTTTCTGACTCTTATGGCTATGTTTAAGACCGAGCAGTTTAAAGCGGGCGCAGCACTGCGTCCGGTGACTGATTGGGCTCACTATCATCCAGCCTACACGGTGGATATCCTCAATCTGCCACAAAAAGATCCCGAAGCCTACAAGCAGAGTTCTCCCATTTACTGGGCAGAAGGCCTCAAGGGTGCTCTGCTCATCTGCCATGGGATGATGGATACCAACGTCAATTTCCAGGATACCGTGCGCCTCGTCCAGCGCTTAATAGAGCTGGGCAAGGAAAACTGGGAAGTGGCTATTTATCCGGTCGAGAATCACTCTTTCCGGACAACATCATCCTGGCTGGACGAATATCGCCGCATTTTCAAGCTGTTTGAGACCAATCTTAAAGGAAAATAAAAAGAGCAGGCAGGAAGAAAAAATACCTCATTTAAAGTCCAGCGGAAATTAATTTAATGCTCTTTTCTTGCTGAGGATATAAATATCCGCACCTCGTCTGAGAGGCACTTTAAAATGCTTCGGCCAGTTTTTGGAAGGTTGGCTGTTTAGTTGGTCTGGATTATTCTTCCCGGCCCCCTACTGCGGACTGTCCAGCGCGTCGCGGCCAGACCTCTCTACTCCTCGATCCACCCTGGATGCTATGTATTAACCTGAATGAGCTAATTTTGGACATAAACCACAGATTTTCATAGAATCTCTGTAGTTAATAACCACAGAGATTAGGGAAAAGATTGAAGTTATGAACATCGATGATTTAAAAAGAGTTATTGTTGAGCAACGGGAAGAAATAGATGAAATATTAAGTAACGAGAAAATTATAGAGAAAGAATCTC
>JAKPCG010000148.1 GCA_029553365.1 Acidobacteriota bacterium
AAAAGCAGATAATCAATTCTGTCTGGAGGAACCGGGAATGGTTGCCAGTTGCGGCTTTGAAATTCTCTTTCTTGATAAAGACCACAATCAACCAAAAAGTTTAAACCGTTGGCAGAAAGATGGTAACACGAACCTGTTACCTGCGACGCTGCGCCTAAGAATTTAATTTTAATCATTAACTATCCTTTCCGGTGGAAAAATAACTATATTCGACACCGATTAAAACCTGTCTGGTCAGCAGTCTGAACAGAACAAAAGCCTGGCCGAAAAGAATAAGGACAAAAAGGCTTCCAGGCTGGGCGGCAGATAATAGCCGGCAGATAGCCAACCAGATAGCTGAGATAATAACAACTGCCAGGGTAACCAACAGATATAGACCCCACAACGGGAAAAAATGGCGTCCTATAAACTTAAGAGCTGAGGCATAAGAGGCTATGACCTTTTTTGACTCGGCCACTATAAAAATTCTGGCCAGATCGAGTATAACTTTAAAAGCTGGCCAGAGAAGAGCCAGAAGGACTAAAGACAGCCAACCGGCCAGGATAACCGGTCTTTCACTAACCGCCCGGGCAGACCATAAGTTAAGAGGAGCAGATAATATTTTAAAAACCAGAAAGAAAACCATAAGGAATGGAATAAAGAGAACAAGAGACAGTAAGAACCGGCCAAAATACCGACAGCCAGCAGCCAGGAAACCCGGCAAAGAGACTCTATCCACCGGGTTAATCATCTGACCAAAGAGCCCGCCGCTAAGAAAGACAGCCAGCACAACCGTAAGCAAAATGGTTACCAGGAAAAAATTGAAATAAGAGGCCAGCAAATTTTGATTAACCAGAAAAATCTCGACGAGATTAAGCTCAAATGGCATTAGCGAATGTTCTGGCCAGGACAGATGTCCCAGAGAAGTTCTGATCTGGGAATTTACCGGCAGGACTAAGATTAGACAAACGACCATTATAATTAACCAGAGATAAACAGATAACTTAAATTTTTGGCCAGCCCGATTAAATCCCGACTTAAGGAAACTAATAGCACCCATTGACTTCTCCTTTGCCTTATAACCAGCTGGACATGGTAATCAGCATGTTTTGCACCAGCCAGAATAAACCGGTCGTTACACTCATAATTTTCGTCGTCGGCCCTCTTCTGGCATAGCTATTGTTAGATAAATTGGTATCTACCAGCCAGAGGCCGTCAGGATCAAGAACGGCCCTCTTGACCCGGACCGGTTTTTCAAAATAAAAGCGCACCCAGCGGCTCTGACCATCCCATTCTTTCCAGTCGATGCTACCATCTTCGAATTCAACTTTGAGTTTGAGGTTATAACCAGGAGCAAGCTTTATTTCGCCATAACGCCTCAGCGTAATAATGGTTTCATATATCTTTTGTCTGGATTTGTCTTTTTTCGAAACGGCAGTCTGGTTAGTGGTTTCCCTATCATGTTCTGGACTTACAGTCGGCAGATCATCAAATATTCCCCGGTATTTCTCTGGCTTAATTCTTGTTTCTACATAGCTGATGGCATAATCAAAATCCTTAGCTGCATAGAAAAATTCCTGAAAGAACCAGTTTAAATCCTGACCGGAGACCTCATTGACTACCTGGATAAAATCTTCTGTTCGCGGATGCTTGAACCGATATCTCTGATGATAGGTACGCATAATCCGCGCCCAGGTCTTCTCCCCCAGCAGTCTTTCCAGAGTAAAAAGGGAGGTGGCAGCTCGGTAATAAACATTGAGAGAATAACTACCTGAATTGTAAAAGTTCCAGGAGGAAGTGAGAACCGAATCAAGTTTGGCCACAGGACTGGAAATAACTCTGCCCAGCTGCCAGTCATAGACAGCTGGCAATTTGAACAGCTGGCTTAAAGGCAGGCCATTAAACCTGGCGGGTATTCTGCCAGGACCGTAGGCTACGGCTGAGACCTTGCCCGTTGAATAGGTATTTATCCCTTCATCCAGCCAGGCTTCTTCAAATTCGTTATTGGCCACCATCCCGTACCAGTAATTATGACCGAATTCATGGATAATGACTCCTTCCGGAGTGAGAACATCTTTTTCCAGCAGAACGGAAGTACCGGCGGTAAAAAGAGTTGGGTATTCCATACCACCGCTACCGGTCCTGAAGGGAGGATCAACCATGGTGATTGTCCGGTAAGGATAAGGACCGTACCAGAGGCCATAATATTTTAAAGCTGCCTTTAAAGCCCGGAAGTGACGATCAACCTGATGTCGGTGCTGTTTTTCAATGAGCAGAATCATCCTGACATCAGGCAGTTTGATGTCTCTAATATCAACTCCGAGCAGTTCTGCCATCTGCTGATATTCTTCCGGACTGACCTCCTCTTCTCCTTTAAACCACCGCTCAACTTTTATAAATCTAGGTGAGGCAGTCCAGGCAAAATCGTGAATGTTTTCCTGAGCATAGGTATAGGTGGTTTTCCCGGCCGACCGGTCTTCTGCCTTTTTTATCTCTTCTCCGCAGGCACCTACCACCAGCTCAGATGGAACGGTAATCCTGACCTCAAAATCGGCGAAATCAGCAAAAAATTCAGAATTTAGGTGGTATTCATGACAGTTCCAGCCTTTGCCTTCTTCGTAAACACCAGGTTTGGGAAACCATTGAGAAATAAAAAACCCATCCTTATAATGGCCGGTCCGAAGTCCGTTCCGCGGTACCTTGGCCTGGAATTCGATATTGAGTTTGATGGATTGTCCTGGCCCCAGAGGCTCTGGCAGGATGATCCGCAGGACAGTCTGGTCATGAGGATTGGGCGGCTCATCGGGACTGATAAAAGTAGCCGACGCCAGGAGATCATGCCCGTCAGCTGTCGTCAGCGAAGTTATTTTAATCCAGCCCCATGCCTCCTCTTTTGTTCGGTATCTTTTAAAATATTTTTCCTGCCTGGCTTCTCTGGCCAGGGTCGATAGTTCATTCTTAAAGGCGTTCCAGTAGAGGTGAAAATACATATCGGGTATATAATCCTGGCTGAGGTTAGTCCAGACTAAGGTTTCCTTAGCCAGCAGGCTGGCAGCTGGCGGTAAAAGTTCCACTTCCAGCTTGTAATTTACAGGCCTCGGTTGAGCCGGGCAGGGAATTGCCGGTAAAAGGCTGATGCTTATTACCAGAATTAAATAGCTGGTTAGGGCTCCTGGCCAGATTGTTTTCTTCATTCCAACCTCTCTTTAAGATTTAAAATACCGATAAAGACTGTTGTCAATAAAATCCCGGCTCCAGTTTAAGACTTGAAGAATCCAGGATTGGAGCCAGCACCTTCTTTATTCTTAGATCTGGCTGGTTAGCCATTCTTCCCAGGCACGGCGCCGGGGAAAGAAGATAAACAAAATAGCTACTGAAATAATCAGGAGAACATAGAAATCCCGGTTAAGACCGGCCAGTAAAAATAAAAAAAGGCCAAACAGAGCTGGCAGTTCACTCATTATGACCATAATAATTGATGTGCGATGAAGCTTATTCAACAGGGTTTCAGGTGTATCTCCAGGTTTTTTCTTTAACAGCAATGATTGCAGTAATCTGGCCAGAATGATAGAAACGGCTGCTAAGCCATAAAAGATATAGCGCAGAGTCTGATGATTGGAGAGATGAGAAAAGCCGTAAAATGGAGCCAGATTATGTCTGATCAACTCCTCCAGAACAAAGTATAAAATCAGCGCACCGAAAACCGAATAACCAATGGCCGCAGCCAGATGATGCGTTTTTTTAATGGCTTCTTCGAGATTCATCTACTTCTCCCTTTGTGATTATATTGTTTTTGCCTCAGCCGGGCAAATTTTATTTTGGAGAGGCTGGTTCTGGCTGCAGCTGGACAGGACAGCAGCAGTCATACTGCCCTTTACGCCTGACCTGCTTCTTGGCTCTGACTCCAGGCTCTTAACTGATATAGAGCAGGAAGCCCTTCAAATAATCGCTTTCGGGGTGGAAGACACTGACCGGATGATCGAAGGACTGACGATGATGGGATAGAATTCTGACCCGGCGGCCAGCCTGCAGAGCAGCTTGAAAAATTATCTTTTGAAATAGCTCTCTGTTGACATAATAAGAACAGGAAAAGGTCAATAAAAGGCTGGCTGCTTTCATTTTGCTCAGGGCCAGATAATTCAGACGCTGATAGGCGTGGCTGGCTTGTTTTTCGTCCGCCCTTTTTTTAGCAAAAGCTGGAGGATCAAGAATTACCAGGTCATAGTCAAGTCTGGTTACCTTGTTCAGAAAGTCAAACATGTCCTGTTTGATTAACCGGAAAGAGGAGGATGAAAATCCATTTAAAGCCATGTTTTCCTTAGCCATGGCCAGAGCCGGAGCTGAATCATCTACCAGGTCAACTTTAGCCGCCCCACCCTTTAAAGCCGACAGGGCAAAGCCGCCAGTATAGCTAAAACCATCCAGAATTTTTTTCCCACTGGCCAGTTCCTTTACCAGCCGTCTCATTTCACGTTGATCCAGAAAAAGGCCTGTTTTTTGAGTTCCGCGCAGATAGACTTTGAATCTTAGACCACTCTCATCAATCAGGAGTGGTTCGGTCAGCTGTCCGGTCAGTAATCCTTCCTGTTCTTTTAATCCTTCTTCTTTTCTTGAAGGTAAGAGTGATTTTTCATAAATAAATTCTGGTTTGATTAATTCGTTTAGAAATTGAATGACCAGAGGCTTGAGTTTTTCCATCCCAAGAGTTGAGACTTGAATGACCAATCCAGGGTGATACCGGTCAACAATCAGACCCGGTAAGGAATCACTCTCTCCGTTGACCAGACGGCAGGCCTGGGCTGGTCCGTAAAATTTTTCTCTTAATTTTATAGCTTCAATTAAATTCTGGTGCATAGCTTCATAGGGCCTGCCCGGGCCAAAACTGATCAAGCGACCGGTGAGCGAGCATCCCCGGTTGAAATAACCATAACCAAGAAGCTCGCCATCTGCTGAAAAAACTGGATAAATATTTCCATCAATAAAATCAGGAGGAAAAGACTGAATTGCTCCAGAAAATAACCAGTGATGGCGGTTGAGAACCGATTTTTGCCGGCCTGGTCTGAGAACGATTCCTTGTTTCTGATATTCTTTTTTCAAACTTGGCTTTTTTGTATTTTCCATTTTATTACTTAGCTGAGAGCCATCGGCCGAAGATAATTATTGTCTTTTTCTTATTGAAAATAAACTTCTCCTGAGAAATACTATTAGTTGCGGATAAAAGATGAATTTTTTTACATGGTTATAGAGTAGTTATCCGCCGGGTCTGAACAGGCAGAGCTGAGTTAATTCTGCCCCAGGTTAGTCCGATTGTCAATTTGAGCTTCACCGGGTTGGTAGTAGCTTATGTTTTTCTGGCTTGGTTTTACTACTGTGAAACTATTTTGATTATAAATTCTGGAAGATGGGTTGCTACCGGATAGAGCTTAGTTACTGATGGAGAGGACAACCTTTTATTCTATGGGTTAGCCATTGAAATATACCAGACTTAATTAAGGAGATATTCAAAATGAAAATTAGGACAGTTGTTATTATCCTGGTAATAGTAGTAATGGTGAGCCTGATTGATCTTCAAGCGGACGTCCGACAGCCTGATACCAGACTTCAGGGTCGAGTACTAAGTAGTACCGGACAGCCTGTTGTCCAGGCAGAAGTAAGACTTGATAACTTTGAGAGATCCAGCTATACCAATGAAGAAGGTATTTTCGTCATTGATGTTCCGGCCGGCAGCAACAGGATTAAGCTGATCATTTCCCACCCTGATTATTTTGAACAGGATTTTCTGGTTAACCTTACAGCTGAAGCGAAAATTCTCAAGTTTGTTGTTAACCCTTATATCTCTCAAAAAGAAGAAGTAGTGGTCACGGCTACCCGTTTTCCTGAACCAGTCACTTCTGTTCCTGCTGCCAGCTCAGTTCTAACAGCTGCAACTATCGAGGAACAACTTCCTGCCCAGGTCACCGAGGTTATCCAGAATACTGCCGGGGTTTCCACTCTTGGCACAGGAGGATTTTCTGTTGTGCCTTCCATCCGTGGTCTGGCCAGAAGAAGAGTGCTCCTTCTCATTGATAATGCCCGCCTTTCCAGTGATCGGCGAACCGGGCCTAATGCTTCTTTCCTTAATCCAGAAGATATACAAAAAGTTGAAATACTGCGCAGTCCTTCCTCTGTCTATTACGGCTCCGATGCTATCGGCGGCGTGATTAATTACCTGACACATATGCCTCAGCCAGAAGAACCTTTACGAGTCAGAGGTTATCTTAAGTATGGTACAGTTAATAATGAAAGAGAAGTCAATCTGTCTTTTTCAGGGGCCGGTCAGAGCTATGGTTATTACTTTTCAGTTAGAGATGACCAGGCCGACAACTATCAATCGCCGAGCAGTGAAATCCCCTGTTCATATTTTGGTCAATCTAGCTTTTTGGGCAAGATAATCAAGTATTCCGATAAGAGAGAAATTAGTGCCAGCTTTCTTTTAGGGCGCGGCCAAAATATCGGCAAACCAGCCATAAATAGTGATAGTAAGCCAACCTGGTATCCTGCTGAAAATCAGAATTTATTTCAATTTAACTGGAAGGAAAAATCATTTGGACCCAAAGCCCTGCTTAACTTCCATTTATATATTAATCCCAATTATATGGAGACCAGAACAGATAAAATTGACAATTCGGTCAAAACCCAGGAAAGTTATGCCAGGACAGAGAGCACTGATTTTGGCCTTCAACTGTCCTGTGAATTCAGGTTGTTAAGTGGCCTGAGGCTAACGACCGGAGCTGATTTAATCGGTCGGGCCGACAGCCAGGCTTATAATCAGTATATAAATTTTGATGACTATGGCCAGATTAATGAAATTATTGACGAATATCCGTATACTCGTGGCCGACGTCTGGATTCCGGTCTTTTTCTGACACTGGACTTTTCAATGATAAAGAAACTGGACATAACTGGCGGCTGGCGTTATGACTGGCTTTATTCCAGGGCTGAAACTGGCGGTGAAGATTTGTCCACCCGCGATCATTCTCTGACTGGTTTTCTGGCGGCTTCCTATCAGCTTTTCCAGAACGTTTCTCTCTTTGCCAATTATTCTCGTGCTTACCGCACACCTGATATTAACGAGAAATTTTATACAGGTATTACCGGTCGCGGCTTTATCATTGCCAATCCCCAGCTTAAGAATGAATCAAGTCAAAATTTCGATGCCGGCGTCAAAATTAGCGGAAGTCGGATGTTTCTTGGAATCTACGGTTTTGTCTATAACATAGACAACCTGATTGAGAGATATCTAATTGGCAGCCAGCTCTATACCTATGGTAATGTAGAACAGGGCAAAATAAAGGGCGTAGAGTTGGAAGCTGAATATTTTCCCTGGTCTCGCTTATCTTTCTTCGGCAATTATTTTTTTTATGATGGGCAGAGCAAGGTTACCGGTGGTCCGCTTAATGACATCCCATCTCCTAGATTGTTCATAGGAGGCAGAGCCTGGTTGAGTCGTCTTACTCTGGAGATAAGCCTGCTATATCAAGCTAAAAAGGATGAACCTGGCCCGGCTGAGATAGCTATTCCTGATTATAGTTTGGTTAATTTGAGGGCCAGTTACCGGCTTAACCGTGCGCTCAAAGTTAATCTCCGGGTTAATAATCTATTCAATAAATGGTATCTGGCCAGGCCAGATCCTGATTCCAGAGAGGAACCTGGTAGGAATTTTCTTTTAGGTCTGAGTTTTTCGTATTAGATAAAAAGGAGCCTGATAGGGAGTGACTGAACTGTTTTTTTTCATTCTGGTTGTCAAGGCGGATGAATGTTGATAAAATCATATCCAAAATCACCGGTCTGAAAGATCTTTAAAATTAGCATAAGATGAAAAAAAAATGGCTAGTCCTAAAGTAATAACCATGCCTGGTAATATTGAACCGGAAGTTTATCACTGCTACCGAACTTACACTCCTCTGGAAATTGATGGCAATCTGGAAAAACCGGTCTGGAAAAAGGCCAGAAAGTCAAAGAGGTTTGTTGATCTTGTTTCCGGTCGGCCTGCTTTTTTTGAGACCAGACTGGCCTGTCTGGCCGACGATCATTATTTTTATGTGGCTTTCTGGCTGGAAGAGCCAGATCTTCAGGCTCAGCTGGCAGAAAGGGATTCCTTTCTCTGGCTGGAAAATGATGTGGAAGTCTTTATGGCTGGGCCCGACTGTTACTATGAGCTTCAAATTAATGCTCTGGGTACCATTTATGAAGTTTTTTACGTCTGGCAGGAAGCCCTTCAGCCAGGCGGATTTTTTGATCTTCCTGAATTCGATTTGAGGCGAGGCAAGGTAGACGTGCTGGGAGGCTTTCAGGACAGCAGCCGCTATGGCCGGCATCCCCGGGGGCGCCGCTGGGCATTTATGGACTGGGATTTTCCAGGTTTGAAATGGGCAGTTAAGCTGGATGGTAGTCTGAATGATTCATCTGATATCGACCGGGGCTGGACAGTTGAACTGGCTTTCCCCTGGTCAGGTTTTGAGGTCCTGGCTCAGGGCCGCCCGCTACCACCTTCTCCTGGCGATATCTGGCTGATGAATTTTTTCCGCTTTGAAGCTCTCGAGGCTAATGGACGGAAAATCGAACCATCAATTGGCTGGTCACTCAGCCCCCATGGTGTTTATGATTCCCATTGGCCCGAGCTTTTTGCCCGCATTGTTTTTCTGAAAGAATTAATTTGAAGTTTGAGGTTAAATAAATGGATCAGAGTCAAAACTTAAAAGTTGCTTTTATCACGCCCGAGATGGCCCCTCTGGCTAAAACAGGCGGTCTGGCCGATGTGACTGGAGCTTTACCTAAATATCTCAGCCGGTTAAGTCAACTGGAAGTCACTGTCTGGCTGCCGCTTTACCGTGAAGTAAAGAAAAAAAACCTCAACCTGAAGCAGCTGGCCGGAAACGTCAAGCTGGAGTTGTTGCCAGCCGGAGTCCAGAATAGCTTCTCAATTTTTGAATATCAGGTAGAAAACTTTAAAGTTTATCTCATTGAGAACGATTTTTATTTCGATCGTGATTACCTCTATGGTACTCCTGGTGGTGACTACCCTGACAATGGTCATCGTTTTGCTTTTTTCTGTCTGGCTGTTCTGACTGGTTGGAAGTTGATTAACTGGAAACCGGATATAATCCATGCCCATGACTGGCAGGCAGCGCTTACTTTGGCTTATTTGAAGCATGTCCTGCCGAATGATAGCTTTTATCAGAAAACCAGATCACTTTTTACCATCCACAATCTGGCTTACCAGGGGCTTTTTCCTCCTGAAATCCTTCGCCAGGTTGCCCTGCCCTTCTATCTTTTCAACCCGGAAGATATGGAGTTTTATGGCCAGGTTAATTATTTAAAAGCAGGCCTTCTTTATTCTGACGCTATTAGCACTGTCAGTCCGACTTATAGCCAGGAAATTCAGACACCGGAGTTTGGCTTCGGACTGGATGGGGTGTTAAGAAAAAGGAGCGATCGCCTTTTTGGCCTCTTAAATGGTATTGATTATCAAGAATGGAATCCTGAAACCGATCCGGCTCTGCCCGCTCATTACTCACGTCAGGCGCCCGCTGGCAAATTCCTTTGCCGCCAGGAACTTCTTCGCTATTTTGGTTTTGACCCCCAGAGTAAAAAACCGATCGTTGGCCTGGTTTCCAGGCTGGCCGGGCAGAAAGGCTTTGACCTTCTGGTCAAAAGCCTGGAAGAAATATTAAAAAGAGACCTTTATCTCATCATCCTCGGGACAGGAGAAAAACAAATTCAGGACATGTTGCTTGAAGCTGCGAAAAAATATCCGGATAAATTTGGCTTGAAGATAGCTTTTGACGACCGGCTGGCCAGGCTGATATATGCTGGCAGCGACTTTTTTCTGATTCCTTCCCGGTATGAACCATGTGGATTGACTCAGATGTACAGCTTAAGGTATGGCACTATTCCAATTGCTCGCAGCACAGGCGGGCTTAAAGACAGTATTCAGGAATTTGATCCGGAGCGACTGGAAGGCAATGGCTTCCTCTTCCAGGAATATGAAACAAAGTCTTTGCTGGCTGCTCTTGATCGGGCTCTCAGCTTATACCAACGACAGCCTTTCTGGTCAAAACTCAAAGACAATGCTTTTCGCAGTGATTTTTCCTGGGAAAAAGCTGCTTCTAATTATCATGAGCTATATCTAAAAATACTTGAATTTTAGGTCCTGGGTTGTTCACTTTTTCTCAGGTATTCAGCTGCTGATTCCGGTGGCATGGGATTGATATAAAAGCCAGTACCAAGCTCGAATCCAGCCACCTTGGTCAGAATAGGTAAAATCTCCAGATGCCAGTGATAATAAAAATCAATACCTGGCCAGGCTTTTTCGGCAACCTGAGGATTCGGAGCCTGGTGGAAAACGAGATTAAAGGGCGGATCAGACAGCTCAGTTTTTAAGCGGGTAAGAGCTTCTTTCAAAACTTCGGCCAGGGCCACAATTTCCTCGTCGCTGATCTGGCGGAAAAAAGCCGAATGTCTGTTTGGAATGATGGCCATTTCAAACGGAAATCTGGAGGCAAAGGGGGTCAGGGCAACAAAGGAATCATTTTTAAAAACCAGCCTTTCGCCGGCTTGGAGTTCCTCCCGCAGCATTCGACAGATAGCGCATTCGCGGAAAGAATTGCGGAATAATCTTTCTGCCCCATAGATTTCTTCTTTAACCCTCTTGGGAACAATAGGAGTAGCTATAATCTGTGAGTGAGGATGGGAGAGCGAAGCTCCGGCTTCTCTCCCCTTATTTTTAAAAATCTGGACATATTGATAATGAAATTGTTGCTCAATCGCCACCGTCCGCTGACGATAAATTCTTATAATATCAGCCAGGTGATCAAGAGGTAAATCAGCCATTTCCAGACCATGATCTGGATTTTCAATCACTACCTCATGGACTCCAACTCCTTCCATCCATTGATAGCTTCCCCTGGTTTTCCGAGGGGGAAGCGGACCTGGCTTCAGAGCAGGAAACTTATTAGGGACGACCCTGGCTTCCCAGCCCGGTTGGTCAGGTTCAGAGCCATCATTTCTAATTGAATAAACTTCCGGCGGCGTCTTGGCTTCATTGCCTGGACAGAACGGGCAGAAGGCTAGATTTTCCTTTCTAATTTCAACCGGGGCCGGCGAATGAAAATCATCCGGGCGCCGGCTTCTTTCGGTCGAGATAATAACCCATCTTCCCGTCAACATATCTTTTCTTAATTCTGGCATAGATTCGTCCCTTCTTTTAAAATAATTTCAAATAGCCGAAAATCAGTTGCCAATTAGCTCTTTGATTTTAGCTTTTAATTCATCCAGAGATGAGGATTTGATTATGTAGGCATCAGCTGCCCAGGTCATGAAATCATCCTTATAGCTTTGATAGGCTGTATTGATGATAATTGGAATATCTTTACGCAGCCCCATGACATTGGCAATGAGTTCAATACCGTCTTTCCCTGGCATTCTAATATCCGTAACGATCAGATCGAATGGTTCATTTTTGACCAGCTCCAGCGCTGAATCGGCATCGTGGGCAACCACTACTGAGTAGCCATCATTCTTCAGCTCTTCTTCATAAAGCAAGCTTAAAGCCAGATCGTCTTCAATTAGTAATATTTTTTTCATGATGGTCCCCTTTCCTGGATTTTGAAATAGAGTTTAAACATGGTTCCACGGCCTGGCTTACTTTGAACTTCCAGTTTTCCATTACAGGTATCTATAATGCGCTTGACAAACAATAAACCAAGCCCGGTACCATTTTCTTTCGTCGTATAAAAAGGACTAAATAGTTTATCGCGACTTTTCTCATCTAGACCCGGTCCTGAATCTTTGATAATAATCAAAACATACTTGTCATTATAAGGTCTGGCTCGCAAATAAACTTTGCCTCCTTCCGGTGTCACATCCAGAGCATTATCCAGAAGATTGACCACTGCCTCTTCAAAATAGATCGGGTCGCACTGAATCAGGGGTAAATTTTCATTTATTTTCAACGATATGGTTTTCCTAGCTGCCTTAAGTTTGATATCAGGCCTTTCTACCAGGTTCAAAAGAATGGGCCTGACATCAACCGGCTGTAGCTCCCTGATTGTAATCTTCAAAAAGTGGCTCAATTTATAAATGATATCTTCAAGATGCTTGACCTGCTCTTGAATAATATTCAGGTTTCGCCGGCAACGGTCTGGCTGGCAGGGACTGGATAAAATTTGTTTGGTAAAGCCACCAATGGCTACTATCGGATTCCTTAGCTGGTGAGAAACAAAGGCAGCCATCTCACCCAGGGCGGCCATCTTTTCCATTTCCACTACCTTTTTATAAAGGTTAGTGGTGTAAATATAATTGCCGGCCAGCAGAGCACATAATCGAGCTAGCTCGATATCCTTGGCTTCGATGGGGGCATGGGTGATTCCCTTATCAACGACAATTTCTCCGAGTATCTCATCCTGCGCAACTAAGGGCAAACATAGAAAGCTATCTACTTGAATAAACTTGATAAAATTGGAATCGACCACCGGCTCGTTTTGAGCTTCAGTTACCACAACAATCTCTTTGTTGGCGGCAGCTGCGGCCGGTAGGGGCAGTGTCCTGCTCTCCAGATCATAAACCAGAGATTTAAGTCTGGGTTGAATATCCTTGACCATCTTGGTTACCAGGTCGCGATTATAGGCGACTATTTCGGCATAACCAATGCCAGGCGAAGACAGCATCGTCCAGATAGCCTCAGCTTCTTCCGGAGATCGGGGACCCAACCAGGTAGTCGCTTTTAATTTCATTCCATCGTTTAAAAACAGCATAGCCCGATTAAAACCGATACCTGAACCAGCAGTCAGGGCAGTCAGGATTACCAGCAGATTATCTTCAAGTGAAAAAGGCTGGAAAAAGCTCTGGGCAATAATCGATAGAATAACTAATTCTTTGGGGGTTTCGGGATTGAAGTTGTTGGGTTGAAGGCTGTATCGCTCGATCATTCCAGCCTCCAGGCTTTGGGGATAACTCTGATCCCGCCGCCACTTATTTTAAAATAGCTTTTGTCTTTTTCCAGGTCAAAACCAACCGAAAATTTCGGTGGAATAACAATCTGCTTGTCAAGTATTGTCCGCTGGAGCTTTGCTCCTTTTTTTATGACTGTTCCTTCAAATATTATAGAATCCTCTATTTCGGCTTCATCCTCTACTATGACTCCGGAAGATAAAATTGAATTTTCAATCCTTCCCCCCATAATCAGGCAGCCTGAACCTAGAATTGAGTTG